>NZ_JAUBOY010000059.1:0-36577 GCF_036700465.1 Microcoleus sp. T3_A4
TGAGATTGCACTCACTTTTTTCACTTCTCTATTTTATTGCGATCGCATTCCTCTTTAAAAACTGTCCGGAGTATTGCCCAATTAATCGTTTTGTTTAGTTTTGTTAAGTCAGTTGGATCTCGATCGGCGATCGTACCACGGCGATCGACTTGTGCGTTGATATTGTGAGTAATTTGGCTATTTGGTAGTGCGACGGTTACTTGTGTCTGTTGTACTTTCCGTCGCATAACTGACTGAACGTTACTCTTAGTGACTTTTTCGCCGCATACCCGAGTGAGAATTTGCCATAACTGAAAGCCAACAAACTTAATGTATTCGGCATCATAACCCGCGCTTTTGGCAATCTGTGGATAAGAGTGTCCTTCCCAAGACTGCCGCAATACCAGTATGTGAATATCGTTGAGATGGTCTTGTTTGAGAACTGAGTCGAGGAAAAGCAGTGCTTCGTCGATCGTCATTTATTTAAAATTATCGGGTGTGTTAGCGCAAGGGTCGTGGTTCCTGTCTCCAATTGCAGAAATTTAGGTAATTATACTTAAAAAGTATAGCATATTTTGCACTCAGGATATAACTATTTATAACTTTTACTCACAGACGCCGCTGCCGCATCCGGGTTATTACTGAATTAAGGTAGATTTAACCAGTGAACTTTTATATTAAGAACGATGCTGATGAAAAAGGTCTTATTATCCACCCTCTTTATAACTCTTTCATTAACACCCATTACTGCATTTGGGCAAGGCTATCGTAATGACGTTACCGAAAGCCTTACTACTGGAGCTGGTCGTTGGGGTGAATGGTCTGACATTGTTTTTTGTCCATCAGGCTCATATGCTGGCGGATATGACATGAGAGTTGAATCTCCTAAAGGAGGAGGCGATGATACTGCGCTAAATGCAATTTCTCTCTATTGTTACTACCCCAATGGTGGATTTGCTGGACGCATTATTGCACATAAGGGAAATTGGGGAAATTGGGGCGCGGCAGTTGCGTGTAATGGTTCATTGTTGACCAGTTTTAGAATAAAAATGGAACCCTGGCAACGTAACGGCGATGACACTGCGGCTAACTCTGTTTCCTTTATTTGTACTAACAGGAATGGATATTACCCACTGGAAGCAAGCAACGGTGGACAGTGGGGAAATTGGTTAGGCTGGATAAATCCCACACAATTTTCTGCAATCTGTGGTTTTCAAGCTAAAGTCGAGCCTCCACAAGGCTCTGGTGACGATACTGCATTAAACGATCTCAAGTTCTACTACTGTAGGCTGTAACTAGAGCAATGGTTAACTAGAGCATATTGCATAGTGTTTTCGATCATAAGCTTTCTTACTATCAGAATCCGAGCGGCTAGAATTAGGCGGACTTCAGAAGTTAACTGCATCAGATCATCAAAATAAGAAACCCGTTCCCAAACCCTCTTCTGTGTTGAGTATGCTGGCGTTAGGAAGTTTAGGTGCAAGTAAAGTCTTCAGGCGTAAACAGAAAAACAAGCCCAAGCAAAACAAACTGCTAATCTAGTTGCTTGATTAAGCAATAGTTCCAAAATTTTCCTGTCCTGTTTATTAATTTAAAGTGGTAGAGGCTAATGCAGAGACAGGGACAAATCTATTAGTTAGGTTCAAAATAGCATTTCAGGTATTCACAGTATGAATTTCTTACTAGATAGCACTACCATTACTCATAGTCTAGAGGTTGCTCTACAAAAAACTCATAACTTCCTCGGTGATTTAGCAACAGATGCAGATTTAATTGCCAAAATAGGGTTAGCTTTTGGTAATGATTTTGATGCTGAGGTTGCCCAAAGTTTAGCTCTAGATTGGGCGAATGGAGACTTTGAAAAACTTCCTTTCATTGAGATTCGCTCTTCAGCAGAAATCAATGGAGCAAATGGAGCTTTTGCTGGAGCAACTAACAGTATTTATATGTCGCGAGAATTTATAGCTGAAAATGCCAATAATATTGATGCGATCGCCAATGTTATTTTAGAAGAAATCGGTCACTCAATAGACTGGCAATTGAATAACTCTGATACCCGAGGTGATGAAGGAGCAATCTTTTCAGCTTTAGTGCGCGGAGAAACACTTAACTCTCAACAGCGACAACTGCTTTTAGCTGAGGATGATTCAGATACTATTGCCTTAGATGGACAAGTTCTTCAGATTGAACAAGCAACAATTTACACAGGTGACAACCTGGGAAACATTATCGGAGGTTTCGATGCTCTTCTAGATACCCTCCAAGCTGCTGTCAATAACCGAGTATATGGGAACAAATTGCCACTTTTAGGAGATAAACTGAAGAATTCCGCTGAAACTGGCGTACAGTTTATCAGCAATTTTGAAGATGATATTCTCAAAAAACTGCACGAAAAACTTGATACAGCAGTAACTAAAACACCGGAACTAATCAAACAAGCTCTAGCAGAAGCTTTGGGGTCCAGTGGGTTAAAGTTGCTCCCAGATTTGAATAATGATGGTCAAGTTGATGCCCAAGAAATTGACCAGGCGATTAGCTTTGTGGAAACAACCGACGATGTTAAGTTTAACTTAAGGCTCAAAAAAGAAGAGGCGGCTAACTCATTCTCTACAGCCTTGGATGCTGGGATTGGATTACCAGCTTTGAAATTGGATATCAATGGCAATGCCAAAATCGGTCTTGGCTATGATTTAAATCTGGATTTTGGTGTCAATAAGACTAAAGGCTTTTACTTCGACACATCAAATGCCAACGAAATTAAAATAAATTTCAATGCTTCTCTTCCCAATTTAGAGGCAACTGGAAAACTGGGATTTCTTCAACTCACTGTTAAAGATAAAGGCACCCAATTTAACGGCGAGTTCACAGTTGACTTAAAGGACTCAGACAATCAACTTTTGTTTTCAGAACTGCCATCAGTTAATTTGGCAAATCTCGTTGATGCCAAACTTAATGGTTCTGCCAATATCAATCTGAATGCTGCCACCAGTTTTCAAGAGTCTGCCGTATTGCCATCGCTTAGTACGGACATCAATATTGGCTGGGGATTTAATAGCAGCAATGCCGATCCAGACAATCCTAGCAGTTTTGGCGATGTACCCAGTATTGCGTTCAACAACGTACAGATGGATATGGGTACATTCTTCAGCGACTTTGCGAAACCTATTTTGGGAAAAATCAAGCAGGTTACAGATCCAATTCAACCTGTCATCAAAGTGCTGGAAGAACCGCTACCGGGGTTCTCTGATGTCAAAGCTATCAAAGCTGGCTTAGATAAAGATAAGGATGGTAATGTTACGCTCTTGGATATCATCGAAACTATCGGGCCAGCTATCGATCCAGATTTCAATTTGGATTACATAGATGCCGTCCGCGAAATCGCTGTTTTGATTGAAAAAATCGACGATATTTCAACTAGCCCTGACAAGCTGATTGTTGACCTTGGCAGCTTTAATTTAGGCAGCACTGATATCCGATCGGTTCCCGACCTTAAAAATGTACCGCCGAGCCCAAGTCAGGGAATTCCCGACATCAAATCGCAGCTAGAAAGTAAAGGAGCAACAGAAGCCACAAACTTTGTCAGCCGTTTTGAAAGCTCAAAGGCAGGTCAACTCCAATTTCCACTCTTAAACGATTCAACGAATGCGTTTAAGCTGCTGCTGGGGCAAACGGCAGATTTGTTTACATACGATATGCCGGAGCTGAAATTCAAGTTGGGATACAGTCAGTTTTACCCCATCATTTATATTTTGGGAGCTCGTTTCAGCTTTGACCTTAGTGCCAACATCGATTTAGCTTTTGGCTTTGATACAGAAGGGCTAAAGCAGTTCGCAGATAGTGGCAAAACTGCTGATATTTTCAACGGATTTTTTGTGAACGATTTCCGCACTAACCCCGACGGAACGATTGAAAAGGTTCCAGAAGTTAGTCTGACTGGAGGGATTGCAGGCGCTGGCGAAATCAATGCAGTATTAGCTAGTGCTGGTGTAGAAGCAAGCGTTCGCACCAAAGTTAACTTCGATCTGCCCGATAATCTACACAATGGTGATGGCAAGGTTCGGGTCAATAAAATTCTGGAGCAAATTAAAGAAGATCCGCTGTGTTTGTTTGATACTAGCGGTGAAGTTACTGCTGGGTTGTACGCTTACTATAAGTTTTTAGGAGGTCGTGAAGAAATCGGTCTGGCCAAAACTCCGCCACTAATCAGCTTTGATTCCAAGTGCGATGATAAAACAGGTGTGAAGCTGGCGGAAGATGTTGGCGGTGGCGTGATGCGGCTGAATATGGGGCCAAATGCAGTTGCTAGAACTAGGGGCGATCTCAACGATGGAAATGAGATATTCACCGTTTCGCCAGATCCAAATTCAGGCGGGGTTGTTTACATATCAGCATTCGAGACCAGGCAGAAGCACAATGTCAGCAGTAAAATTGTTGGCGATGGCGGTGTTCGTAACGATTTAATTAACATTCAGGCTGGCGTCCAAACTCCGGCAGACCTTTCAGGTGGGATTGGTGACGATCAGCTTTACTATCGGGGGACTGGCTCGGCAACGCTCCACGGCGGTGAGGGGAATGACCAGTTAGTTGGTGGTGCAGGCAGCGATGAGCTTTTTGGCGAGGGCGGCGACGATAATTTGAGAGGTGGCGATCAGGGCGATCGCCTCTTTGGAGGTGATGGAAGCGATCGCCTTTCTGGGGAAGCGGGTGAGGACAAACTTTTGGCTGGTTCGGGCGACGATTACCTTGCTGGAGGAGCCGGAGCCGATAGTCTAGATGGTGGAGAGGGTATTGATGCTGTTTCCTATATCTCCTCCGGTGAAGCAGTATCCGTCGATCTGACAGCGGGTAAAAGTTCCGGCGCAGACGCAGCCGGTGATGTATTGCTGTCCATTGAAAAACTAACTGGCTCAGAATTTGGGGATACGCTGTCAGGTAGCACCCAGAATGACTCCATAGATGGTGGTGGAGGCAACGATGCCATCAACGGCGGAGACGGAAACGACACCCTCACCCCCGGTTTGGGCGACGATACGATCGATGGGGGAACGGGAACTGACCTGTTAGTTTTGGACTATTCCGCTTTACCCACCCGTGCTGTCGCATGGAGAGACATTGACCCAACAGATCCATCTTCATGGGATGTCTTTGTCGGAAACGCTTATGGTGTAGGAACACCCCTCACAGTTGATATTGGCAACAGCACTACTCACTATGACGTTGCTCTATCAGCCGATGGCACGACAGTAGTGTGGACAGATGAAGAGGGACTGTGGGTTAAACAGGTCGGTAATTCTAATCCACCTTTCAGAATCACTCCTGCTACTAATCCGAACTTTTACGCCTCCTCTCTATCAGCCGATGGCAGCAAGGTAGCTTGGATAGAAGATAGGGGTTATCGGGAAGCTGACCTCTTTGTTGCCAACACTGATGGCACTGGCATCACAAAAATTACCCCATTTGAACCACTAGGTGGAGTTAACGGTCTAATTTCCCTCTCAGGCGATGGGACGAAAATAGCCTGGAGTGGGGTGGTTAGAGTGGGGGAGTCTGTTTTAGACGAAGAAATCTTTGTTGCCAATACTGACGGTACTGGAATTAAACAAATTACCGATGACTCTGCTACATCTAGTGCCTTCGCGGAAGTTTATGATACTTATCCATCCCTTTCAGCAGACGGCTCGAAGATAGCTTGGCAAAGTTCTATCAGAACACAACACAGATCAATATTTGTTGCCAACACAGATGGCACCGGTATAAAGAAACTGTCCGACGATACCTATGGCGAAAACAAATTCTCAGAATCTGCTTTCAGTCCATCCATGTCAGGAGATGGCAGCAAAGTGGCTTGGTTTAGCGCGGCGTATGTAGCTGACTCACCAAATGTACTTGGCATGATTCGGACTGGTAAGACTGATGGCTCTGGGGTCGTTATGGTTGCCGGTAGCGAAAATGCTTCAGGCCCTCTGTCTCTTGCTGCTGACGGTGCCAAAGTAGCTTTTGTCAAAGATACAGACATCACCGATGGAAAAGGAAGTAATGGTCTTTTTGTAGGGAATGCTGATGGCACCGGGATTCCCACACTCATTGATATTGGCAACCCTGCAGGAGGTGATAGCACCTGGGATTTTGGCGGTTCCGGTGGTGATGGCCCTTCACTGTCAACCTATGTCAACGTTGGTATTCGCTACCCAAAATTCGACCCAATAACAGGCAGTGGAGAAATCCAGACATGGGGGCCAAGCCAACTGCATTTCAGCAATATCAAGCAATTCAAGATTATCGGCACTCCCTATGGGGATGAAATCTATGGCGGTGCCTTAGAAGACACGCTGACAGGCGGTGGCGGTGCCGATACCATCAAAGCTGGCTTAGGGAACGATACTTACGAGCTAGACGCCCAAAAAGCTGCTGGCAGTCAAATCCAAGATGCAGGTGGCACGGATATTCTTAACCTTCCAGGCGTAACTATCTCTTTATCAGCTCCGGCTGGTGGTTCTATTGGTATCGAACGAAATGGCACAACGTTGCTAGTAGACTTCAACAAAGATGGGGTTGCGAATGCTGCTAATGACCTAGCTATTTTAGACTTTTTCGCTGAGTCGGGTTCTGGTGCTGGCTTAATTGAAACTGTGGCGAATCTCTCCGGGAGTGACATCCTCAACTATTTGAGCAGCACGCTAACGCCAACACCAACACCAGAGCCAACACCAACACCCACTCCAACACCAGAGCCAACACCAGAGCCAACACCAACACCAGAGCCAACACCAACACCAGAGCCAACACCAACACCAGAGCCAACACCAACACCGACACCGACATCCAATCCAGAGCCAACACCAACGCCAGAGCCCACACCAACACCAACACCAGAGCCAACACCGACACCGACATCCAATCCAGAGCCAACACCGACACCGACATCCAATCCAGAGCCAACACCAACGCCAGAGCCAACACCGACACCAACACCACTACCAGAGCCAACGCTACTACCAGAGCCAACACCAAAACCACTACCAGAGCCAACGCTACTACCAGAGCCAACACCAACACCACTACCAGAGCCAACGCTACTACCAGAACCCACGCCCACGCCAGAGCCAACACTGACACCGACACCACTACCAGAGCCAACGCCACTACCAACCCCAACGCTTGAGGGGATTAGCGGTGACACCTTAATTGGCACTGACAATGACGACTCAATCACAGGTACTCAAAATGATGATGTCTTAATCGGTAACTCGGGAAATGACACTCTTTTTGGTGGATTGGGTAATGACTTGCTCTATGGCAATCAAGGCAAAGACCTTCTCAACGGCAATCAGGGAAACGATTCTCTTTACGGCGGTAAAGGCAACGATATTGTTCGCGGCGGCAAGGATAATGACCTGGTTTTAGGAGATTCAGGAGATGATGCCCTCTTCGGAGACATGGGAAATGATACTGTCTATGGCGGTAAAGGTAATGATGTTGTCCACAGCGGTAAGGATGATGACCTAGTTTCCGGGGACTTGGGAAATGACACCCTTTTTGGAGACTTGGGAAATGATACTGTTTATGGTGGTGCTGGTGATGACCTGCTCAATGGCGGTTTAGGCAATGATTCGCTGATAGGTGGTGAAGGTCGCGATCGCTTTGTGCTGAACTCTGGTGCAGGAGTGGACATCATTACTGATTTCCAGACTGGTCAAGATTTACTCGGATTAAGCGGCGGTCTAACATTTAACCAGTTAACAATTAGCCAGGGTACAGGTATCCAGGCGCAGGACACCCTGATCCGTATCGCCAGCACTGGTGAGTTGTTAGCGTCTGTCACTGGTTTGTCATCAAGCTCGCTTACCCAAGATATGTTCGCTCTGATTTGATCCCAAATCCGGCTTAAATAAATGGGGAGGGTCGGCACGGGGGCACGACCCTACAAAATACTGAGAATGAAACAGAAGAACCCTCGGACGAAAGTTTGTGTGGTAGGGGCAATCCCCCCGTGGTTGCCCCTGTTTCAACCGCCGAATCATCAAGGGGTGGCTAACTTTTGGACGATCGCGACCAAGAAAAGCTATACATTTAGTCTATATTTTGGGGAAGTATCATCCGCACTAATTCACCTATGACATCCACCGCCACGATCGCCACCCCGCTAAGCTGGAAAGAACTAGAAGCCCTCACCGACTTTCAAGTCGATCGCGTCAACGGGCCAACCAACGCTCAAGCCTGCTTGCGCCTCTTTGGTAAAACCGAATCCGATGTGCGAGTCACCCTGTACCGCGATAACCATGCTTGGTGTCCCTACTGCCAAAAAATCTGGCTGTGGCTGGAAGAAAAACAAATTCCCTACCGTATTGACAAAGTTACTATGTTCTGCTATGGGGAAAAGGAAAGTTGGTACAAGCGCAAAGTTCCATCGGGAATGCTACCGGCGATCGAACTAGACGGCCGCATCATCACTGAAAGCGATGATATCTTAATCGCCCTCGAACGAGTCTATGGCCCCTTGGGTTTGGGCATGGAAAACCCCGCAGTAATACCCATGCGACGGTTAGAGCGACTGCTGTTTAGGGCTTGGTGCTCTTGGCTGTGCTACCCAGCAAGTTCAGCCAAAGTAGAACAGCACAACCGCAACCAATTTATCAGCGTCGTCGCCCAGGTAGAAAAGGCCTTGGCTAGCACTCCGGGGCCTTATTTCCTCGATGAATTTGGCACTGCGGATGTGATCTTTACGCCCTACGTGGAACGCATGAATGCCAGTCTTTACTACTACAAAGGCTACTCGATGCGGGAAGAAAACCCGCGCTTTGCTGACTGGTTTGCGGCAATGGAAACCCGCCCTACCTATCGCGGCACTCAGAGCGATTTTCACACCCACGTCCACGATTTACCGCCTCAGATGGGCGGGTGTTATGAAAACGGCGAACCTCAGATGCTAGTCAATAAAGCCCGCGTGGATAATGGGCCTTGGGCTGGACTGCCGGATGTGATGTATCCAGAACCGGAAACCTCCCGCGCTGAAGCACTTCACCGCGTCATTAAGCACCAGCGCAACATCGTTCGAGTCAATCCTGCTGATGACAAGTTATTCGATGAGGCTTTGCGTTGTGCTTTAACTTTGATGATGACTGGCGAAGTTTGTACGCCGCCGGCTGGTTCTGATGCGGCTTTGCGGTATTTGCGCGATCGGGTGAATGTGCCCCGCGATATGTCCATCTACGCGGCCAAGCGATTGAGGGAAGCGTTGGAGGAAACGGCGGCTTTGGTGGGTGATGGTCAAGGTTCTCCGATTCTGCTGAAGCATCGGCGAGATCAAGATCCGGCTAATTTTGCATAGGGGGCGATCGGAATCAGACGGAATCGGCGTTGCTGCTGCTCTACTTCATCAGCTTGCTATCTGCTCGATCGATGTGCGACCATTGGTAGTATTAAAGTAGCATAAATACTGTCTATGAAAGTATCTATAGCGATTGCAAATCATTCATAAACCGATCGAGGATTTGATCGAGCAGTAGTTCCATTGAGTATTGGTTCAAAAATACCAAATTTGTGTAACTTGAGAAAGTCAAAGCTTTTATATTACTCCCAGTAATTTTCCCAATCATCCTGAAAAGCTTGCTGCAATCTCTGCATATACGCATCAGTCTTAATCTTCACCATCCACAGATTATTAGCATTGCGGCCTCCCTTGCACACAACACCTTCATCCACACCGTATTTCCCCTTGCGAAGATCGTCCATAAACTTGCCCGTCAGTTTGCCACGATAAATTACTCGCGCAATATTTAATTTACCAAAATCCTGAATAAACCGATCGGGAACAACCATACCGCCCTCGGTTTCCACATCAAAAAGCACCAATTGTTTGCGATCGTCCTTTTGGTGCATTCCCGCAAACGAGCTAGCACCAAAAAACTCTGTAAACACAGTAATTTCAGCGCAGTGATACTCTTCATTCTCTCGAAATATAGACTCTAAGGGACTAGCAAAGTCCCTTTTAAATATTTCCGGTGCTGCTTCTAAACCTGGATGTGCAGCATTAAATTCTGCAATTCCCATCTCATCCAAATCAAATCTACTGCGTCGCGTACCAAAAGCATACCAACCAAGTTCGACTTCCCAAACCCAATGCAAATTAGTGCCATCGTATTTCTCAAAAGCTATACATTGTTCATTAGGGCAATTTTTACTATCGGGAATTTTGGGATAGGCAAGTTGAACTCGTGTCATATCAATCACCCATAATATCATTTCCGGTTACACGGGAATGATGTTGACTGTTGACTGTTGACTGTTGACTGTTCACGGCGTCAACAGTCAACAGTCAACTCGAATTCACTATTCCGATGCTAACGGATTTGATATAATAAAACTCCTTTATAGTGAGGATTTTAGTCGCTCTTAAGCTATGTGTGCATTTAAATTGCATGGTAAAATAGTTTTTCACTTTTGTGAGGGGCAGGAGAACCCGCCCTCAACATACAATTTAAATGCACAACAGCTTACCTAAACATATTAAGATTTGACTAAAATCCTCACTACCAACTTTATGTGGTATTTAACAGTTTCCCCCCTTCCTCTTCACTTCTAAAAATCTTGCAATTGAGCAGTTTGAACTGCTACTTCTTTAATCTGGGCACCGCGGCGCACCTTCAGTTTCAGAATTTGACCGATTTGGCTGTTTTCCACCAAATTTTGCAACTGTTCGGGCTCAGTCACTCCCTCACCCTCAATTTGAACGATCACATCCCCTTTGCGAATCCCTGCTTTCTCAGCAGGGGTGTTTGGCACAACTCTCATCACTAACACTCCCTTAACTTCGGGGACAATCAAAGGAGCATTGGGGTCAGAATTATTCTCTCTGGCCATTTCAGGAGTCAAAGCAATCATCTGAATTCCCAAAAACGGATGGCTGACTTGTTCTCCCTTGGCTAACTGCGCGTAGATGGCCTTGGCTTTGTCGATCGGAATCGCAAACCCAATACCCATTGCATCGGCTCTAATCGCCGTGTTGATGCCAATCACTTCTCCTCTGCTGTTTAACAGGGGGCCGCCGGAATTGCCGGGATTGATGGCTGCGTCGGTTTGAATGAAATCGAGTCGCTTGTCGGGAATGCCGACGGCTGCACTGGAGCGTTTGAGGGTGCTGATAATGCCCAAGGTGACGGTGTTGTCAAATCCCAGGGGGTTGCCCACGGCGATCGCCCAATCTCCTACTTTCACCGCGTCTGAATCTCCTAACGTTGCCACGGGCAAGTTAACTTCCTTGGTATTAATTTTGACAACAGCCAAATCTGTTACTTCGTCAGTACCTTGCACTTTTCCTGGAAATGTCCTGCCGTCGTTTAAGGTGACAGTCACTCGATCGGCTTTGTCAACTACGTGAGCATTGGTTAAAACAATCCCGCTTTTGTCGATGATGAAGCCGGAACCTTGACCGCGTAAGCGTTCTTGTCTGGGGGTCATGCTCCGTAAATCTTCTCCCAAAAATCTGCGGAAGAAGGGGTCTTCCATTAAGGGATCAATGTTGCGGCTGACAGTGCGCTCGGTATCAATGCGAACAACTGCTGGGCCGACTCGATCGACAGCGGCGGTCACAAAACTGCCGGTATCTCCTGGGAGTTCAGGACTCCGCAGCGCTAACAGTTGGGGATTCGCGGCGGTGGGTGGGAAACTCTGGAACTGTAAGTTGGGCGGATTGCTGCCATCAGCGGCAGCGGGTGCAGGATTGATTGCTAACGCACTCAGGGCGATCGTCATTCCTAAAATTAGGGCGAACCAACGAGCACCGATTCGAGGTGCGGGCCGAAAAAACTTAAATAGTCGCATAGCGTCAATCTTTGTTAGTCTGGGTTAGTCTGGTAAAGGTGTGCGATCGTGCGGACTCAATAATCTGCCATTATGAAGATCCTAAATGTATTTAGACAGTTACAATACATGAGTCACGAGCCCGCACGAACTCAACATATTCTGAATTCTAACTTTTAAAAATTTCCCTCGTAACCCCAATGATTATATCTGATACTTCTACTGACAAATCCTTGCCCTCAAATTCCCACCACCACCATCACGACGATCAATCAGTCCACCCTCACCATCACGATGAAGAATCGATGCGACGGCTGGTAAATCGCTTGTCTCGGATTGAGGGGCACGTCCGCGGCATTAAAACAATGGTTCAAGAAAACCGTCCCTGTCCCGAAGTTCTGGTGCAAGTTGCTGCGGTGCGAGGCGCGCTCGATCGCGTAGCGAGAATCATTCTTGACGAACACTTAACCGAGTGCATTGCCAGAGCCGCTAAAGAAGGTAATATCGATACGGAAATCGAAGAATTGAAAGCGGCTTTGGATCGGTTTTTGCCTTAGCCGCTGCCAATTTTTCCATCCATATAACAAAACTTGCAAATTAGACAAAACTTGCAAGTTATGCTTTCTAAGCAATTTTTTAAGCATCTTTCACAAACCCGGGAAAAGCATCAAATCTTCTCCCCTTCACCCCATTGCCACAACATACAATTTATATGCTCCGCAGTTTATGAGAGCGAGTTTTGTTAAAAAAGAATTAGTCCGGTTTGTCGTGATGACGCAACTCCTCAAACTCTTCAAAAGCTGACAACAAACAATTAGATAATCGGTGCTTAATCCGACGTGGTATGCACAGTCTAGACTTTCGTCAGCTTAGCTTTGAGCTGGTATCTGACTGTTGCGTAAACGGCTTTATAGGAAGCCTCGATGCTATATTCCTGCTGCAACCACTCTTGAATTTCTCCATAGCTTTTAAAGCCTTTATGGGGGTCGCTGAGGCGCATTGCCAAACTAGCGCGTGCCAGCGGAGGAATGGCCGGCTTGCGGCCGCCGCTGTGCTTTGTTTCGAGGAGTCCTTCTAGTCCATCAGATCGGTACTTTCTCAGCCACCGCTGCACTGTAATTCGATTTACCCCAATGGTCATTGCCAATTCTTTAACTGTCTTAACATGACAAATTTTGAACAGGTAAAGTGCTTGAATTTTTTGAAAGCCGCTTGCCGTTTTTTGTTCAGTTAACAGGTTTTTTAGCTCTTCACTTGTCTCTGTGATGCTAAGTTTACATACTCCAGCCATATCAATTACCTCACGATTCGCGTTCTACAATACCTTTGTTTGACAAGGGAGCGAAAGCTGCTCCAATCCTAAATGCTGACCTTTTGTTTGCCCTGAAGCAATACAAAAGCGATCGTTCTCATTAAACTTTTTCCTTCCTGGAGGCAGTCAGACGCTCAGAAACCTGATTATTTTAACCGGGAGCAAGGTTGCCATGATTTTTGTGGGTAAAAAACCAGGTTTCTGGATCATTTTTGTATTTGATGGACAAGCGTCATTGCTAATAGTGATAGCAGTGAACGGATCGCCTGTAACATTACCGGCAATAGGTGACTCTTAAGGAATACCATTTATTCTCTTATTGTTAAACATTTATCATGGTTTTCCTGGTATTTATTGGTATTTTTTGCGAACGTATAAGCGATTTTTAGCCATTAGGTGCTAGCAAACAGGGGAATGTCTGTACACCAGCGATCGCATTTTTATACAGACATTCCCCTACTCCCAGAAGTGCATTTCTGGCTTTCGCTGTGTGAGAAATCTTGATACATCAACACTCTCATCACCCGGAGTGGGTAGCGGCGAGTGACGTTGCAACCGACTTTCACAGCAAGCGGGCAAGTATCTGTGAAACTACTGACTTTATCGCCATTTGAGTAAAACACGACTAGGGTGGTATTGTCAATTTTTCAGCATTACAGTATGAGTATCGGCTATTTTTTCCTGCCTGCTGTGATCGAAAGGGGGTGTTCTATGTGATACTACTAACATCGGTCAGTGATCTATATCACACTTATGTTCAGTGAACTCAACTATGCACAAAAAGTTATGGGTTTGATCGATCGGACTTTCCACCTAGAATCTTTGGGAAGTGCGATCAAACTTGTGGTTAAAATTTTTAAAGGTTAATGTTTAACCAAAGGGAAAAGAGAATGCAGCTTTGTCCTTCACCCTCACCAAACCCTCTAATTTATACTCAAACCTTGCAGATTCAGGGAAGTTTCACCCAGGGTGTGAATATTTCAGAATCTAAAATTGCAGAACATCCGGTGCAACCAGCTTGCTGACAGTATTCTTCATTTAAAAGGTGTAGAGAAGCCACAATGAACGTTGACGAACTGCTCAAGCTATACGCAATAGGAGAAAGAAATTTTAGCGGGGTCTACCTGCACGAGGTCTACCTCTACGAAGCAGAATTGATTGGAGCCAATCTGTATGAAGCCGACCTGATTGGAGCCAATCTCAGCAAAGCCAAACTCAACAGAGTCAACTTTGGCAAAGCCAATTTGTGCAAGATTAATTTGAGCAAAGCAGACTTAGGTGGAGCAGACCTCACAGAAGCACTTTTACTTGAAGCTAACCTGAATCGAGCTGAGTTGATGGGAGCAAATCTCAGCAAAGCAGACTTGAGCGGAGCTTCCCTGATCCAAGCAACTTTAATTGGAGCCAACATATCTCGGGCAACACTCAGCCGTGCAGACTTGCACGGAGTAAATCTTTACGGAGTAAACTTGCGTAGGGCGGTGCTCACAGAATGCGATTTAATTGGCGCAAACTTGAGCAAAGTAGACCTTAGCGGAGCTGACTTAATGGGGGCGAGTCTAATTAGGGCAGACTTGACTGAAGCGATTTTAAGTGCGTCAGACTTAAGCGGAGCAAACCTGTTGGGAGCAAACCTTACAAAAGTTAACCTGAGCGGAGTATATCTTAAGGGTACAACGATGCCCGACGGCACGATTCACGACTAATTTATTTGTTAATTTTTATGGTTGCCGAGAACAGCGGCTAAAGGGTAATGAGGTTTTCATTACCCTAATTTATTGGCAGCGAAATCTTTATTTGACACTAAGGTAAGGCGGATAACTTCAATTTAGGGTGCTGATGGCGCCCAGAACTCCTACATACGGCAAGTCAAAAGATTTGTTAGCTGAACTTGTGTTATGGTGATTTTCAATTGCTTCGAGAAAAGCTATTTTAGATTTAATATTTTGGATTTTGGACGGTTAAAATGAAACTCAGAATCCTCGCTGCTGTAACGCTGCTGAGCGCGATCGCCCCGATCGCTCCTGCACCCGCCGAGAACATCCAACACACGCAACAATTACTAGCCACCCGACAGTGCCCCAACTGCGACCTCAGCAGTGCGGGCTTGGTTTTAGCCAATTTAACAGGAGCCAATCTCAAAGGTGCTGACTTGAGGTTGGCTAACCTCAGTCGAGCCAACCTTACCGGGGCTGACCTCAGCGGTGCCAACCTCAGCGGCACCAGCCTGTTTGGCGTCAACCTGACAGGGGCCAACCTCAGCGGTGCCAACCTCAGCGGTGCTGACTTGAGAAGTGCCTATCTCAGCGACGCCAATTTGCAAGGCGCCAATTTAACTAACGCGCAACTGCTCGGAGTTAGAGGAATGCCAACCAATATCGGCACCGCTGAAGACTTCTACCGGTTGGGAGTGCTGGAAGCTCAAGCAGGAAACTACAGAAACGCCATTGATTATTACAATCAAGCGCTGAATCTGAAATCGGATTTAGCGGCCGTTTATTTTGCGCGCAGTATGTCTCGCGCTGACTTGGGAGACTTCGCCGGCGCGACTCAAGACGCTGCAATAGCAAACAAACTCTTTGCAGCTCAAGGAAATCCACAAGGTCAGGAGTTGTCAAAGCAGTTAGGCGAAGCCATTGTTGCACGCCAAAAGCCTACGGAACCCCGCACTTCCAGCCGCGGCGACTTTATGAGTCTCCTCGGTTCGATCGGTTCTGTGCTGGTGAAGCTAATCTTGCCTTGACGGTTGCCTAATTCAGGGGAATCTCGATCCAGAACTCTGTACCATGACCGGGTACAGAAACAAACTTAAGTACGCCTTGGTGTTTCTCAACTACAATTTGGTAACTGATAGACAGTCCTAAACCCGTGCCCCGACCTACGGGTTTAGTAGTAAAAAACGGATTAAATATATGAGAGATTAACTCTTTGGGGATGCCGTGACCATTGTCTGCAATGCAAATTCCTACCGTTTTTTCATCGATTAATTCAGTGCGAATCCGAATGCAAGGAGAGGGGAAATCAGGAATCAAACACTCGGTGGTGGCATTTATATCTCCTGACTCGATAGGCCGTATTTGGGAGCTTAAATGTGTCGCCGCTGCACTTGCCGCTTTAAAGGGAAGATTCATAACTCGCTCTTTTTTCCCCATTTCTAGGGCGTCAAGGGCATTACCGATCAGATTCATAAATACCTGATTGAGCGAGCTGGCATAGCATTCTACTAAGGGCAACTTGCCATATTCTTTAATAATTTCTACGGTGTTGTGATCAGAATTGGCTTTGATCCGGTGCTGCAAAATCAACAGGGTACTGTCGATGCCCTCGTGAATGTCAACGGCTTTTTTCTCGGCTTGATCGCTCCTGGAAAAATTACGCAAAGATACAACTAACTGGCGGATGCGCTCAACTCCGACTGTCATGGAACCCAAAATTTTTGGCAAATCTTCGGCAAGAAATTCGATGTCGATGGCTTCGGAACACTCACTAATTTCTGGGTTGGGATTGGGGTAGTGCTGGCGGTAGAGTTCCACCAAGCAGAGTAAATCTTTGGTGTATTCGCTGGCGTGGGACAGATTGCCGTAGATAAAGTTAACGGGGTTATTGATTTCGTGGGCGACTCCGGCCAGGAGTTGTCCGAGACTCGACATTTTTTCGGTTTGAATCAGTTGGGCTTGGGTATTGTGCAGTTCTGTGAGGGTTTTAGCTAGCTGTTCGGCTTTTAATCGATCGGCAGTTGCTGCATTGAGACTTTCTTGATAAAGTTCTGCTTGGTGAATGGCGATCGCAGCTTGAGCCGCTAAATGTTGCACCAATTCCTGTTCTGCTGTGTGCCAAACTCTCGGTCCCGAACACTCATGGGCAATCAGCAACCCCCACAATTGGGAATCTTTGCCTTTCATTGGCACAATTAAACTTCCTCTCACCTGCAACTCTTCCAAAAATTCGCGGTGACAGGGTGTTAAATCCTCAGTATAAATATCATTAATTGCTCGCACCCGTCCGGCTCGATAAAAGCAGTCTGAGCCTTCGGGAAAGCATTCTTGTGGAGATGTGATACCTAAGATGGATCGCCACTCGCCGCAAACAGCTTCGACAACTACCTCGCCCTGTTTGTCGGCCGCAAATTGGTAGATTACCGTGCGATCGGTATCCAACAAAACTCTGACTTCTCGCACAATAGTTTGCAGTATGATTTTTAAATCTAAGGTGCTGCGAATCTGGTCTCTAACTCGCGTCAATACTTTGGCAAAGTCCAAGGATTTTTGCAATTGGGCGGTGCGTTCTTGAACTTGGCGCTCCAAGTTGGCATTCAGGGTTTGCACTTCTTTATAAAGAACGTACTGCCCAATGGCCGAACAAAATTGGCTGCCTATAGCTAAAGCTTGCTCAATTTCCTCGTACTTCCACTCGGGCGACTGACCTTTTTTTATTTCTCGCCAGACTTCAAAGGATTGTCTGGGAAGGGTTTGTGCAGCGCTGGTGTCAAAGCGCCCCGCCCACATTTTTTCGGTATCAATTGCATTGCGAAAAATGGTCAAACAGCCAACTACTTGTTGTTTGTAGTGGAGGGGAATTACCAGCAAACCCCTAATTTTAGTAGATTGGAAAGCGGGAACTAAAACTCTAAATAGAGGTTCTTTGTATAAGTCGGTAATTATCAAAACTGGGAATTGACAGTTAGTAAAAATTGAAATTTTGGGAATTTCTTCAGTATTTTTAAATCCTTTGGTTAGCCATTCCTGCCAGAGGGGATGAGCTTCCAGCGCCTTAACTTTTTCCCAGTTGGGAAGTGTCGGTTGTTCTCCTGTGGTGAACAGTTCAAAGGTAGCATCACTGTGGGCCGGGGCAGTTGGCAATCCTCCTTCAATCTTGGGAGGGGATAAATTTTCACCGTTGATTTTCGGCGGGTTGAGATAGAGTCGGCCACCGCTGCCGCCCAAAGCGGTGACGGTGGCTTCTAAACCCTGTTGCAGTTGAATGTTTACGTGACCATATAACAGGGCTGCTATGCGGCTCACGGTAGCTTCGCGGGCCGCTTGAGAGCGGGTTTGCTCGAGGAGAAGTGCGTGGGCTATAGCGCTAGACAATTGATCTGATACGAGCTGAACTACTTCTAAATCTGCTGGTGAAATATTGAGAGGCGCGGAGTGGTGAGACACTAAAAGTCCCCACAGTTCGATGTGAATTTTTTGATTATTTCCTGGCTCGTATCGAGTCAGACACGTGGCCGCCTCGCAGATATCTGTTTTGCTGTTTTCCGACGCTATCCTGCGGTGCAAAATCGGCACGACTAAGGAAGATTGGACTCCCATTGCCATCAGGTAAGCTGTGTGGCAAGGGTCGAGCGCTCGGTAGTGCATCTCTTCCTTTGCTAAAGGTTGACCGGTGTCTGCAGCATCGAGGGGACTCAGAACGATCGTCCCTGAGTTAACATCTATTATTGTCCGCTGGCGCAAAGTGACATACATCTCCCTGGCGCTCGCGGGAATGTCGTCTGCTGGAAAGTGCAGCCCTTTCAAGGAAGGAAGATGGTTGTTATTAATTGACTCAGCAACAACTTCTCCACTGCCGTCAGCACTAAACCTGTAAATCATAATGCGATCTGTTTTCAAAAAAGACCGCACTTCTGCTACCGTACTGGTTAAAATATCTTCTAATTCTAGAGATTGGCGGATGCGTTCTGTTATCCGCCGTATCAAAACTTCTCTATCTAGTTTATAATGTAATTCTTGCGTATTTTCTCTGAGGTGCATAAATCTCCTTTTGTACTTAATACAATGATAATAAGAAGTTTTGAGGTGCTGTGGTCGCGAGCCAACTCAAATGCCTTACCCTGAGTTTTTGACTCAACCGATCTGTACAATTAATGGCTAGCGCAACGTAGACAGACGACGGTGTATCGCCTCTGGCGCACTGGCGTAAGGAAAATCTGCGATCGCGCCAGTTTAATCCTTGCCTTCAACAGGCAGAGCGAGTTAAGCAAATAATTATTATTATTTTAATGCTCTTATAAATTTCTCGCAATCTTAAACTTTCACTATGAAAATTCTTCATTGTTAGGATAACTTGACATTTGTTGTAGAACTTCATATAATGATAATTAACGAAAGAATTTGAGTTTCTCTCAGCGCCCCTGGCCCTGACTAATTTCTTGGCGCACGCTCATCAGAATTTTACCCAAATGATTTTGACCGGTTCTGTCGCAGCCACACCCCCAGTAGTAATCCGTTGGCGAATCCTCGACAATCACTCGATCCCCTGTGGCAAGAAGAATAGCTTGAATGTCTGTATGAGTGAGAAACTTAGTTAAAACTGCTTCGCGCATAATGGGAATTTTCACTGCTTCCCAATCAGCACGAATCCGGTGCTTGGGATCGCGACCTAATTTAGCGGCTTCTTGAGGAGTTGCTACGGCTTGAATCGCCGCCACTAATCTTTTATCTGTGCTGACAAATTTTTGGGCTTGATAGTAATGTTCCACAGTCAACCAATATTGACCGTGCAGAGAAATGTCGTGTAGTGAAAAATTAGAAAAGCAGCCGTAAGGCTCCTCTACTTTATAAAAATAAATTATCATTTGATTTTAGATTTTAGATTTTAAATTTTACAGGATTTACGCGAAATCCAATTATCTAGGGTGCTTAGGGGCGCACCTTACCGCTATTGGGGATGAGGAATTGAGAATAAGGAATTGGGATTTAAGAAGATTCTCTCTTCTTTCTTCCCTCAAAATCCATGCGTTAAATCCGTTGCCGAACTTCCTTCGTTCTAAAACGGCATCAGCTTTTTAAGAGGGCGGTTAGCGATATCGGCATAACGCAGTTCGCCACACAAAATTTTGCTCATCAACTGAGTAGTCATCGGCAATTTGACCCCCGCTCTGTAAGCAGCTCATGTAAACTGATAGAATGCTCTAGCCAAGCGACTGGCCCAAATCATATGAGTGTTCCATTCTTGGGCGATCGATTGAGTGGACGGCTCCTTAGCGTCTTCGGCACCTCCTAGAGCTCGATCGATCGCCTCAGCAACCTTAAATCCGCTAACAATGGCAGGACGAATTCCTTCAGCGGACAACTGGTAATGGGTGATTGGTCATGGGGCAGGAGGAATTGGTAAGTTAATGAGTGTTAAATTTTGAGTTTTTAACTCACAACTCACAAATCATTAAGCGTCTGCTCGTTGTTCGCGGCCGTATCTCGGCAATCTCAAAACTCTTCCTATTCCCCCTGCCCAATTTCCCATTCCCTAAACAGTCGTGATATCTTTCTCTTTGGCTGCCAAAACTTCTTCTATTTTGGCAATGTACTTGTCCGTCAGTTTTTGAATTTTATCTTGCAAGTCGCGGGATTCATCTTTAGAGATATCGCTGCTTTTTTCCTGCTTGCGAATCGAGTCAACGGCATCGCGGCGGATATTGCGAATTGCAACTTTACCTTCTTCAGCAAACTTACTAGCCATTTTGACAAATTCTTGGCGTCTGTCGCTCGTCAGCGGCGGAATGTTCAAGCGAATAACTGAACCGTCGTTGTTGGGTACGAGTCCTACATCAGACAGGGAAATTGCTTTTTCGATCGAGGTAAGCGCTGTACGATCGAACGGTTGAATGGTGATCGTAGTCGCATCCGGGGTGCCGATGTTGGCAAGGGATTTGATCGGAGTTGGAGAGCCGTAGTAGTCTACCATGACTCGATCGAGGAGAGAGGCGTTGGCGCGTCCCGTCCGAATAGTATTAAAAGACCGTTGAGTAGCCTCAACTGCCTTTTGCATATGATCTTCTGCTTCAGCTAACTTCACAAAAACCTCCGACAAGAGTTCCAATAGATTCTCCCATTACAGCTCGGTAGATGTTGCCCGACACCGAGAGGTCAAATACCATAATAGGAATATTATTTTCTTTGCAAAGGGCGATCGCCGTACTGTCCATCACCCGCAAATCTTGATTCAAGACGTGGGCATAGGTGAGGGTTTGATACCTGCGCGCGTTGGGGTTGAGGTGGGGGTCGGAATCGTACACCCCATCTACCTTAGTAGCTTTAAAAATCACCTCTGCATCAATTTCAGCAGCCCGCAAAGCGGCTGTAGTATCAGTAGTAAAAAAAGGGTTGCCAGAACCGGCACCAAAAATCACTACTCGTTTTTTTTCTAGGTGGCGAATTGCCCGCCGCCGGATGTAGGGTTCAGCTACTTCTTGCATGGCGATCGCCGATTGCACCCGCGTTGGCACTCCTGCTTGTTCCAGGGCATCCTGCAAAGTGATAGCATTCATCACCGTAGCAATCATGCCCACATAATCAGCCGTTGCCCGATCCATCCCTGCCGAAGCAGCTTTCACCCCGCGAAAAATGTTGCCACCACCGACAACAATCGCGATTTGAATGCCTTGGGACACGACTTTGGCCACTTCCTGGGCGATCGACTGAACAACTATCGGATCGATGCCGTAGCCCAAGCTGCCCATCAGCGCTTCACCGCTGAGCTTCAGCAAAACTCGCTGATATACCATCCCCATGCCGCCACTATTTTTTTACTCTTTTTGCCTCCACCATAAGATAGCAGTACGGGTGCATTTTGAACATCAATTACCCAGAACAGACCCAAAAGTCTGTTCCAGAACACTTGACTGAGAACGGTTGACTAAATTTAATCCTTGGGGACGAAATTAAGAGCAGCAGAATTCATGCAGTAACGCTGACCGGTAGGTTTCGGGCCGTCGTTAAATACGTGACCGAGATGAGCGTCGCAAACAGCGCACAGTACCTCTGTTCGGCGCATGAACAAGGTATTATCCGACTCGCACTTGACATTTTCTTCGCTAACTGGAGCGTAGAAACTCGGCCAACCGGTACCGGAATCGTACTTGGTTTCTGATTTAAATAGCTCAGTGCCGCAGCAAATACACTTATAACTTCCTGGTTTTTTGTTGTCGTGATATTCGCCACTAAAAGCTCTTTCCGTTCCTTTTTTGCGGGTGACTTTAAACTGTTCTGGCGTGAGTTGTTGTTGCCATTCTGCGTCGGTTTTTTTAACTTTTTCAGGCATGATTTGATGTTGGGTTAAGATGTATTTAGCTGTTGAGTGTTGACGGTTAACTGTTAACTGTTGAGTGTTGACGGTTAACGGTATATTGCTAGTTAACTCAGGCTTCCATTAATATTAACCTAATTGGCTCGATATGAACATACCAGGGAAAAGGATTGTCCTTAATAGCCCTCCACTTTTCCTTAAAAACTTCGGCTTGCAAGTGATAATCTTGGGAATCATTGGGAGGCGAGTGCAATTTGAGATATAATGTCACCCGGTGCGGAGTTTCCACAGTCGAGGCGATCCAACAAGCAAAAGTATTTTCACGATCGCACCCACTAACAAAACTCAGTTGATGAGCCCGAATTCCCACAGAAACTAGAGATTTGGGAATGGGTTCGACTACAGTCAGAGTACAGCCCCAGTCGATCGCCTCCACGAGAGTTTCTGCGATCGGTTTAGCTGCTGAGAAATTCTTGCAGCCCGTCAACTGGGCGACAGTGAAGTTGCCAGGGCGATCGAAAATGTTCTGTTTTGTATCAAAGGCGATCGGCCTTCCCTGGGCCAATACCAACAGATTTTTGCACACCCGGTAAACTTCCTCTAAATTGTGGCTGACAAACAAAGTAATTCCCCGATAATTAGCCAGAGTCTGCATTAACTCCCGTTCTAGTTGACTGCGTAAGTGAGTATCCAAAGCAGAAAACGGTTCGTCTAACAGCAGCAAATCGGGAGAAGGGGCGATCGCCCTCGCCAAAGCCACCCGCTGCTGTTGGCCCCCCGAAAGTTCGTGCGGGTAGCGGTTTTCCAGTCCCGACATTTGCACCCAAATTAGCTGTTCTTTTACCCGAAGTTTTTGCTCGCTTTCAGATAAATGCTGCAAGCCAAACGCAATATTTTGAGCCACAGTCAAGTGAGGAAATAAAGCATAGTTTTGAAACAAAAAACCGATGCGGCGGTCTTTAGAAGGTACATTAATGCCCTGTGCTGAGTCAAATAAAACCCTGCCATTGACTGCAATTTTACCGCTCCTGGGAGTTTCCAAACCAGCAATGCAGCGCAGAGTCATGCTTTTACCAGAACCCGACGCGCCCAAAATTCCCAGCACTTCCGGGCCAATATCGAAACCGACATCCAAAGCAAAGCTGGAGAGAGGTTTAAAAATGCTTAAACAAAGTCCGCTTTTCGGTTTTTGTTTTTGGGATTTTGTGTTAGAAGTAGACGCGACTTGAGGAATATTTGATTGCAGTCTTTGGCTCGAATTCGGTTTGATCGATCTCCTTTGTAAATCAGTCCAAAAATTAACAGCAGTGAGCATCGTCAAAGAAATACTAAGAATAATCAAAACCCAAATAGCAGCTTGCCTCATATCCCCTGCTTCCACAGCAAAATAAATTGCCATCGGGATAGTTTGAGTTTGTCCGGGAATGTTCCCCGCTAACATCAACGTCGCGCCGAATTCACCCAAAGCGCGAGCAAATGCGAGAATAGTTCCTGCTAAAATTCCCGGCCATGCTAGCGGCAACATAATTCGCCAAAAGACTTGCCACTCCGAGGCTCCCAAAGTGCGGGCTGCATTGAGAAGATTCCCATCAATTTGCTCAAAAGCTCCCAAAGCAGTCTTGTACATGAGGGGAAATGATACAACTGTGGCAGTAATGGCGGCGGCTTGCCAAGTGAAAATTATAGTTAAGTCTAATTGTAGCAAGAATTGACCGATCGCCCCATTTCTCCCAAACAGCAGCAGCAGCAAAAATCCCACTACTGTCGGTGGCAAAACTAAGGGAGAAATGAAAATGCCTTCAATTAAAGCTTTACCTCTGATGGGAGTTGAAAGCATCCACCGGGCGGCGGCTATTCCCAGGAAAAAGGTGATAAATGTCGCAATAGCGGAGGATTTTAGAGATATCCAGAGCGGAGAAATATCAAATTCCATAAATCGTAGGGACGGGTTTCACTAACAATAATTGCCTCAAACAAATAATTTCCTAAACCCCCCCACACACAGATAAATCAAAATGTATAATTTGGGGATTCGCTCGTAGGGGCGGGTTTTACCAACAATTTTGGGCTAATACCAATAATCTCGTAAACCCGCCCCCACCCAAGGGCAAATCGAAATGTATCTCTTTGAATACACAAGGTTATCTGTTGTGTGAGGGCGGGTTTATATAGATTGTTGGCGGGAATTAGATATTGTTGGTAAAACCCGCCCCTACAAAATTTGGTTGTATGAGACTAATTATCGAGCTATGCCAAATCCGTATTTCTGAAATACTATTTTAGATCGATCGCCCGCCAAAAAGTCAACAAACGCTTTTGCCGCAGCCGGATTGCGACTGTTTCTGATAACTGCCAGCGGATAAACAATGGGCGAATGCAAATTTTCGGCAGCCGTTACCCGCACAGTTACTTTGTCGGAGGCTGTGGCGTCAGTCGCATAAACTATGCCAGCATCAACGTTACCGCTTTCGACAAATGTGAGCACTTGGCGGACGTTATTTCCTAGCACTAATTTTGGCTGGACTTGCTGCCACAATCCAAGTTTATTTAGCATTTCCTGAGCGTATTGGCCCACAGGTACGCTTTTCGGTTCGCCGATCGCAATTTTCTTGATTCTGGCATCTGTCAACTGTTTAAAATCGCTCAAAGCAACACCGTTTTTGGGAGTAATCAAAACTAGGCGATTTGTCAGCAAATTGTGGCGCGTGTCGTTAATTAGCAGGTTGGATTGCTGCAAAGCATCCATTGGGTTGGTGGCGGCGCTGAAAAATACATCTACCGGGGCGCCTTGCTGAATTTGCTGTTCTAGAGCACCGGAACCACCAAAATTATAAGTAATAGTAAAATTCGGATTACTGCTTTGATAAACAGTTTTGATTTCCCCTAAAGCTTTCGATAGACTGATAGCAGCGGATACGTTTAAAGACGTTTGCTTCTGTGCTGTTGTTGGGGAAACGCTTTTAAACAAGTTCCAAGCAATCAGCAGTGTCAGCGCTACAGCGGCTGCGACGATCGAGTTGAAAATGCGTTTTCTTTCCACAAGGCTGTATTATAATTTGCCCTAGGGCGATCTACACTATCTGTAGTAGTAAGGTGCGCCCCGCACACCTTACAAGTAGATGCTGTTTGTCCAGGATTATCATCTTCTAATGACTGATGACTGCTGACTAATGACTACGATCGCCATTTGACGGAACAGCCTATCGCCTCTGTAGTTGAAGGCTCAACGGGTTGACTGTTGAGCAATTGGTCGATCGCACTCCGCAGATAAGAAACCTGCACCGCCCCCGGATCGTCAGCGTTGTCGTCAATTAAACCTTTATAGCGCAGTTTGCCGTCTTGGTCTAACAAAAAAACCTCCGGGGTTTTAGAAGCCCCAAAACTTTCAGCCACATCTTGAGCAACATCTCGGATGTACGGGAAGTTGAGTTGATTGTTGGCGGCAAAAATTTTCATGTTCTCAAAACTGTCGTCGGGATATTGATTTGCATCATTAGCATTAATCCCGATTAAAGTAACATCTCGATCTTGAAAATCTGCTTGAAGTTCTTTCATGCGATTGAGATACAACTGCACGTAAGGGCAATGATTGCACATAAATATCACCGCGATCGCCCGAAATTTTTCTAAATATCGAGCTAAATGGTGAACTTCTTCGTCAACTCCCGGCAGTTCAAAATCGGGAGCGTAGCCGTTAATGGGAGTACCGGTTGTATCGATTAGTAAACTCATGTTTTCAGGAGGTGAAGAGCAGTATTTGCCAGCATGAAAGATGAAACTGTCAGCACGAATAAAATTGGCTGTTGTTTGGCTTTAGCTTAATTCTAGCCTTGCCAACAGCCTATTGTGATTCGTACTTCGCGATTTATTCCTCGTCTGGCTTTAGCCAACCTTGAGCCAGGGCTTGGTATCCAATAAGTTTATATGCTAATTTGGCGGCGGTAAATTCTGAGACTACAGAATCTACAATAGGTGCTAATTCCATAATGTCACACCCGATTACTTCGTAGGACTCGAAGATGCGGCGCAAAAATGCGGTGAGGGAATACCAATTTAACCCGCCCGGTTCTGGTGTTCCCACCCCTGGAATTAAAGTCGGATCGATGCCGTCTAAGTCGATCGTCAAAAATACTCGCTTAGTTGTGATGCTGGCAATTGCCCGATCGGCCCAATCCGGTTGAGTAGCGATTTCGCGAGCTCGAATCACGTTTAGCTGTTTTGCTTTAATCAAGTCGGCTTCTTCCTTGCAGATAGCGCGAATCCCGATTTGCAGTGTCGGTAAGCCCATATCTACAACACGTCGCATCACGCAGGCGTGGTTGTGAATCGAGCCTTCGTACTCGTGCCGCAAGTCGCCGTGGGCATCGATTTGCACGACTGTGAAAGGTTCATCCGGGTATGCTTGGCGATAACCTTCAACAACGCCGGCAGTGATGCTGTGTTCGCCTCCGAGGGAGATGACAAATTTATTTTCGGTGACTAGCTGGTAGACTGCTGCTTGGGTGACTTGCAGCATTTCTGAGGATGAAACTGGTTGTCTGTTGCGGGTATCGGCGATCGGCTCTTGTGTATAAATTCCGACATCGTAGCAAACTTCGGAGTCCAATTCTTCGTCGTAGCACTCGAGTTGATGAGAAGCTTCTAGAAGTTTAGCGGGCCCGTTTTCGCACCCCCGGCGGTAAGTGGTGGTAGCTTCGTAGGGAATTGGTAAGATAACTACTTTGGCGGTGTCGTAGTCGGGTACAATTTCCGACCCCAGAAACGGTACGACGGCAGTGGAAACGATCGTTGGCATAAGGGAAATTTTAATACAGCAAAGAAGTCAGCAGGTTTAATCGTGACATAATATCGGCTCTAACTGCAAAGTAGTCAGTTGGCAGTTGGCAGTTGGCAGTTGGCACTGTTGACAATGCCCTATGCCCTATGCCCTATGCCCCATGCCCAATCTAAAATCTAAAATCTAAAATCTAAAATCGTATGACATCTTCTACTCCCACTTCGTCAACTGCTGTTGCACCTCAAACTTGGCTGTGGAAAGGCTTTCCGATTTGCTACCAGGCTGCGGGTTCCCAGGGGCCTGCGGTGGTGTTTGTTCACGGTTTTGGTGCGTCTTGGGGCCACTGGCGCAAGAATTTGCCGGCGCTGGCTGCTGATTGCCGCTGTTATGCGATCGACCTCATCGGTTTTGGCGGTTCTGCTAAACCCGCGCCCAAGCTTGAAATTGACTATACTTTTGAAACTTGGGGACAGCTAATTGCTGATTTTTGTCGGGAAGTTGCGGGCGGGCCGGCTTTTTTGGTGGGAAATTCGATCGGCTGTGTGGCAATTATGCAAGCGGCTGTGGATTTTCCCGATATTGCTTCTGGCGTAATTTTACTCAATTGTTCCCTGCGGTTGCTGCACGATCGCAAACGCGCCGAATTGCCTTGGTATCGCAGTTTTGGAGCGCCAATCGCACAAAAAGTTTTAAATGTCAAGTGGATAAGTCAATTATTTTTTAAACAATTAGCAACGCCAAAAACAGTAAAAAAAGTGCTTTTGCAAGCTTATCACCGTCCTGAAGCTGTCAGCGACGAACTGGTAAATATGCTGCTGGAACCTGCTAAAGACAGCGGCGCAGTCGAAGTATTCGTAGCATTTATCAGTTATTCTCAAGGCCCGCTACCGGAGGATTTGTTGCCGCTTTTAAGCTGTCCGGCTTTGATTTTGTGGGGTACGGATGACCCTTGGGAGCCGATCGCATTGGGCCGAGAATTGGCAAAGTTTCCGGCTGTTGAAAAGTTTATTCCTTTGGAGGGAGTGGGACACTGCCCGCAAGATGAAGCGCCGGAATTGGTCAATCCTATTTTACTTGATTGGATTAAAGAGCGATCGGTAATTGCAGAAAATTAGTGCATTTGCTCCTTTGGTGCCAGAAGAATTGGTTTGATTGAACCGCCCAGACGCGAAGAACACGAAGGAAGAAGTAGGAAGAAGAAATTAGGACACGGCAGTGCCGTGTCCTCAGTATTATAAGGAGTGCAGCCGGAAGTGATATTACACCCCACATTCCGCACCCCCAACTGGCACATACGCGGATTGAGGGGGTAAAAGTGAATCATCCCAGACAATAGTGAGTAAAAATACTCAATTATTTCGGTCACGCTCGCATCACCTAGTTAAGCATTCCTGATAATAGACGTGAGGGCGTGAGTTAAATCTGATGTAGGTTAAAATTGCGATCGTCACCAACCAAGTTTATTACCTCACTGTTACCTGATTGATGACGAAAATGCGTTAATTGCGATGGCAACCATAGTCAATCATCACCAAGAATAGCGTAAACTTGCGATCGCGATGAACGCTCAAATCAGAATTCAGCAGCCCATGCAGAAAGCATCTGACATGACAGTAGAAAACTTAGACCATCTAGGCTTAGTAGCAGGTCTAATTAATGACCTAGGAATTGTCCAAAAAATCAATGAATTAGTAGGCGAACAACCGGGCGAGATAGTCAGTCCCGGCCTGGTAGTCAAAGCCATGATTATCAATGGATTAGGGTTGGTTTCCGCCCGACTATACTTATTCTATAAATTTTTTGAAGGGAAAGCAATAGAACATTTACTTGGGCCAGGAATTCAAGCATCACATCTGAATGATGACCGTTTAGGAAGAGTATTAGATAAATTATAAAGAACCGAACTTACCGAAATATTCACAACCATTGCCCTGTCAGCGGCTCAAAAATTCCCGATAAATATCGACACATCTCACTTAGACTCAAGCTCATTTGATCTACATAGAAAATATGAACAAGAGTTGCCATCAGTATCTTTTTATCACACATAAATCGAAGGCAATCGCTCAGATAATTCATCAATCAACCATCAAACACCCCCAATACCAATTAAGATCACCTACGGCTACTCTCAATGGCCAAATCCCGACTTAAAACAATTCATTTTAGACCTAATTTGTAGTCGAGACAAAGATGTACCACTATTTTTGCGAGTAGCTTCAGGGAACGAATCAGATAATTCCATATTTGCCTCAATTTGTCAAGACTTTAAACTACCATTAAATCTCGACAGTTTAATGGTAGCTGACAGTGCATTATATACCGCTCCAAATTTAGAAATCTTAACCAATTTAAGATGGTTAACTCGTGTACTACTAAGCCTGAAAAAAGCGCAGCCAATGGTATCTCAATTAAATGAATCAGAATTGCAGGATATTTCTCAGACGGGATATACTTGGTCAAAACACAAAACTAATTCTGGTGAACTTACACAAAAATGGTTAATAATAGAGAGTAGTTTGCGTCGTGATGCTGACCGAGTTAAGGAATGAAAAAAATCAAAAAACCTGAAATTGAGGGTCAAAAAAAGGGGCAAGGTTTATCAATTATTGAATTTGCTTGTATGGTCGATGCTGGAGTCAGCAGCAAATCGTTTATCCCAACAACTAAAATGTCATAATTTAACTCAAAGCAGCACTCTAGAAGCGACAGGAAGACCAATTACTGATTTGACCATTTTTCATGAAAATTCTAGCTCTAGCTTGATATTTAAAGTTTAAGCCAAACTGGAATTAGATGCTAGTGCTATCGCCCGCATAACCAAAGCTAGTGGCCGATTTATCTTAGCTACTAATGTGCTGGATGTATCAAAATTAAATCCTGATGAAATGATGGTGAAATATAAGGAACAGCAGGCAGCAGAGAGAGGGCTGGGATTTTTGAAAGACCCCCTATTTTTTACGAATAGCGTGTTCCTCAAGTCGCCGGAAAGAATAGAGGCATTAACTTTGATAATGGGTTTGTGTTTGTTGGTTTATACTTGAGATCAAAGGTTACTACGTCAAAACTTGCAACTCACAAATTCTCAACTCAAAAATTAGTTACCCCAAGGAAAAAAACAACTTGCTCTACGCTGGAAATCCCCAACTTTTCAATTTATTCATACCGTTTGTATTCAAGGAATTCAATAAGTTTTTAATTTGATATCTGAACGGTTGGCGATAGAAATTTTATTGACATTCACCTGTAGACTTGATTATTTCTTGTTGTGAATTAAGTCTAATATTGATTGGAAAAACTGATTTACATTTAAGTAATTGTAGATGCAGAAGTGATGCCTCATGGTCATAATGCTAGCGATATATGCTGGGAAGTAATAGTTAGTAATGGTCAGATTTTTGACTTTTTATGGCTGAATAAATTTAATTCATGCGCTCATGGCAATTTTTAGGAATTCCTAACTGGGTGATGCGAGCGTTGCACAGATTTTCGGGTGTTTTTACTCACTATTATCTCGGATGATTCACTTTTACCCCCTCAATCCGCGTATGTGCCAGTTGGGGGTGCCGAATGTGGGTTATAAAAACACTTCTTCTCGTTCCTTCCTTCTGCCTCATGCCTCAAAACTCCAATTTCTAGCTTCGCTGCTTTCATTGAGATGCTCCCGAAGGCTTCTATCCGTCTCTTACTTCATTACCTAAAGTAGGGGAATATTCCCCTGCCTGATCGATTTTGATATAGTCGTGCAACCCTTAAAATTTATTGAACTCGCCTTCAGTTAAAATTAACTAAGAAATACCCAAAGCTGTTTTAGACATCGTAATTAAATTAGTAGCCAAAATTTTCTGGTGAACTGGAATATCAATAATAAAGATTGCCCCCTGATTAGGAGCTGAAATACAATTGAGCTTGCCCCCGTGTTTATCCACTACAATCTGATGGGAAATCGACAGCCCAATACCAGTACCCTTCCCGATAGGCTTAGTAGTAAAAAATGGCTCAAATAGGTGTTGGCTAATTTCTTCTGTCATCCCCGGCCCGTTATCCGTAAAATGAATTAACACTCGATTAGATTCCGTGACCTCAGTGCGAATGAAAATCTGAGAAGGATTAGCTTTCATTTCACTTAAGGATCGCGTCGTATTATAATCATCTATGGCATCAATAGCATTAGCAACAAGATTCATAAACACCTGGTTAAGCTGACCCGCATAACACTCTACCAGAGGCAGATTTCCGAATTCTTTGACCACCTCAATTGCAGGTCGATCGCCCCTTCCTTTAACACGGTTATGCAAAATTAACAAAGTGCTATCAATACCCTGGTGAATATCCACCGGTTTCATTTCAGATTCATCCAATCGCGAGAAGATTCGCAGCGACTGAACAATTTCGCGAATCCGGTCAACACCTACCTTCATTGAACTCAGCAATTTAGGTAAGTCTTCAACCAAGAAACCTAGTTCTATTTCCTCTATTTTCTGTTCAACTTTTGGCCCTGCATCCGGAAATTCTTGGTGATAAAGATTGACGAGATCAATCAAATTTTGGGTATAATCATCGGCATAAGAAAGATTCCCAAAAATAAAATTAACGGGATTATTTATTTCATGGGCTACACCTGCAACAAGCTGACCTAGACAAGACATTTTTTCGCTCTGCACAAGTTTAGTCTGCGTGATTTGCAATTCTAGAAAAGCCTTTTCTAAACATTGAGTTTGGGTTCGCAATTGAGCTTCCGATTGTTGCAATCCCGCCTCTGCTTGCAGACGCTCTTGAATCTCCTGTTTGAGCAATTGATTGGATTGAAAAAGTTCAGCCGTCCTTTCCTCAACTCGCCTTTCCAACTCCGATGCCAGCTTCAAGAGCGAAGATTCCGCTTTGACACGCTGTTCGATTTCTGCTTGCAAGCACACATTTTGCTCTAAGAGTTTCTTCGACAAATTGCGGAGCTTCATGTGAACATTAACACGAGCTAAAACCTCTTCATGCTGAAGAGGCTTAGTGATATAATCGACCGCACCCAGACTCAAACCTTTAACCTTATCCACCGTATCAGCAAGAGCCGTCATAAAAATCACGGGAATGTCTCTCGTTAAGTCATTAGCTTTCAAACGGCGACAAGTTTCAAACCCATCTATTCCTGGCATAAGCACATCCAACAGGATCAGATCGGGCGCAGCATATGCGACCTTCTGGAGAGCACTTTGACCATCCCTAGCTACCAATACTTTAAATCCAAAATCAGCCAAAAAATCGAACAGGACACCTAAATTAGTCGGGGTGTCATCTACGATTAAAATGGTGCTTTGTTCGGCAAGTTCACTACTCATTGGTTGTCGTCCTATATTGTTTAATAAACTCTAGGATTTGTTGTTCTTCAAATCCTTTCGCTAACTGGCGCAGATGGGTGGCAAAGGGAACCCATTGCTCATTGAGTTGTTCTAGTTTTGCAGCTCGCTCCGCAATCCCTCGGAGATCGCCCATCATCGCTAGATCGAATAGAACGGCGATTTCCTCATCGGGGGGAGCTACAATTTCAGAACTTAGAGATTTTTTTTCTCCTTCTGCTTTCCTAATCTCTTCCAGATTTTCTTCATAAATCCATTCTAACCCTAAATGAGTACGTAATTTTTCTAAAAGCTCCTCGATTCGTATGGGTTTCGGAATAAAATCATTGCAACCTACCTCGGCACTTTGTTGTCGATCGAAATCAAAAACGCTGGCAGAAGTAGCAATCACCACTAAATTAGTCTGATCTGATGATTTGCGAATCCGGCGCGTTGCTTCTAAGCCGCTCATTACTGGCATCATCAAGTCCATTAAAATACAGTCGGGCTTATACTCCACCGCCTTGTTTAAACAGTCCTGACCCTCCGTTGCTTCCAGAATTTTAAATCCTAACGGCTGAAGCATTCCCGCCAGGATCGAACGATTCTGCCACTTGTCGTCAGCTATGAGAATTTTTAGCTTTCGGCCTTTGAAACCAACGATTGTGTGGGCATTGGCTTTGGCTGCATTAGTCGCCCATTCCGATACCTCTGGCAAATCTAAATCGAACCAGAAAATGCTCCCTTCTCCTAATGTACTCTTCACCTTTATTTCACCGCCCATCATCTGGACTAATTGGCGACTAATTGCGAGTCCCAACCCGGTTCCTTCAACCTTCAGGTTGGCTTCTCCTACTTGGTGAAAAGGCAAAAATATGTCTTGCAATTGCTCTGATGCCATACCCACTCCGGTATCTTCCACTTGAAACCGAATCTTGCCATCTTGATATCCTACTTTGAATGCCACTCCGCCTTTTTCGGTAAACTTAATCGCATTGCCAAGTAAGTTGATTAAAACTTGACGCAACCGTTTTTCATCACCCTGGACGGCAATAGGTAGTTGGGTAATGGGCTCGTAAATAAGGGAGATTCCCTTTTGTTCTGCCCGAATACTGCAAATTTCAGCCAGACCTTCCAAAAATTGTGAGAAATGGAAATTACTCAAGTGGATTTCCATTTTTCGGGCTTCGATTTTGGAGAGATCTAAAATATCGTTAATTAGGGTTAAGAGGTGTTCGCCACACTGACTAATCACGTTCAGACCATCTTTTTGCTGGTCAGCCAAGTTTTTTTGTCGTTTGAGGATTTGGGTGTAACCCAAAATGCCATTAAGTGGCGTTCGGAACTCGTGGCTCATATTAGCAAGAAACTCACTCTTGGCAGAGTTGGCGGCTTTCGCTAATTCTTCTGCTTTTTGTAAATCGATATTTTTTTCTTGTAACTGTTGCGTTCTTTCTGCCACCTTCGCTTCTAAAGTAGCATTTGCTGCTTCCAAATCGTTATAAAGACGGGCATTTTCAATTGAAATAGCTGCTTGAGAAGATAAAAGTTGTAAAACTTCTAAACGATCGGGAGTAAAAGCACCAGTTGTGAGATTATTTTCTAAGTAAAGAATCCCAGTCAGTTTTCCTTGATGGACTATGGGAGTACATAATACTGACTTGGGTTTTTGGTTGACGATATAAGTATCCGCCGTGAAGGTTCCTTCACAACTCGCATCGTTTAATACCACATTTTCCTGAGTTCTGGCAACATAGTTAATCAAAGATATGGGTAGTTGCTTAGTGTTTTGCACTGGTATTCTTTGCAGCACTTCTACATCGCCATCTACAGTGCCATAAGCTTCAATGAGTAGATTTCCAGCTTTGTCTAAAATGAAAATGCCACTTTGAGCACCCGCATTCTCGATCGCTATTTTCATCAATTTCGCTAACAAATTAGTCAACACAATTTCGCCAGAGAGAGCTTGAGAGGCTTTGATGACAGTCGCTAAATCTAGTGCGCCACTCGCTGCACTCGTCGAGCTAGTGATCATCGTGACCGGGCTACCTTGACTTTCTGGCTTGGCTATCCGGGAAAGTATTTGAGGATATCTGGCTTCTAAATCTTTGACTATAGCTTTCGCTCCCCAGCGACTATATCCGTAGCGAGCATCGGTTAAATAAATCCGAGCAATTTTATCTTTAGAACGGGAAAAATAAAAGTCTCCTGCTAATTCGTTGGCTAATGCTTCTTCTTGGATATATCCCTGTTCTTTGGCTCCTGCTATGGCGCGATCGTAATAATCGCTCGCTTCTAAAGGTTGTCCCAAAACCCGCGCTTTTTCTGCTTCTACTAACTCATACTTGTGCTGAAAATTGCACGGCGCATGGAACGCCCAAGTCTTCATTCTTTCTTGGTTAGCTGCTACTACACTTAGATATTTTTCTTTCTCTTTTGGCGAGGCTTTTGGATACAGTGCTAGGAGGGAAAGAGAATGGTAAAAGTTGTCGATACTCATGTGAATTAATCCTGCACCCATGCTGGCGTATTTTAATGCTAAATGAGCAAGAATTAATGTTTGATTAAACTCTTTAAATAAATAAGATAGCATCATTTTGCCGGCATAATAGGCATAGAGCAAAGTCCCATTGTTAGAAGCTATAATTCCTGGCAGTAGTTCTTCTTCATTAAAGCTTGCACCTAGTAAATGGTATGTGTCTGAGTTTTTCTCCAGTAAATTGTCAACTATTTGCTGGTGAACTTTCACAAATAAAGTATCATATTCTTGTTTGAGCTGAATGGTCATAGCAACATATTTTGCCTGTTCTTGCTCAAGTTTTTGTAGCTCTCCCCCGCTAAAAAGTAAGTGATTACAATAATTTGCTATACTGTGACAAGCATATTCTATATCTCCAGTTTCTATACCACTTTGAATTGCATCAACCAAAGATTCTAGGGTGGCCTTAAGCGGATCTTTCCAAAACCTTGCCAGACAATTAAATATACAAACTATTTTTGATTTAAGGGTAATAGCGTTAAATTTTTCTAGTAAAAAAATAGCTAAGTTACCAAATCGATATCCAGAATCTATGTCTCCTAATCCTCCACAGAGTAACACTCCATACCAAACATAAGCAAAAGCAGATTCAGGCGAATTTCCATACTTAATAGACAAGGCTATTTTTGTATAAAGGATTCGCGGAAACAGCGCAGGATTTACAATAAAAGCTGGTGTTATAATAAGATTTAATATTCGCATAGCTGCGAGTTTATCGGGAGCTGTCATTGTCGGCAAGTTAGCTAAATCATCAACTATCAGTTCTTGAGGTGGTTCTTGCTCTAGGCTAATTCCGAACATTTCCAGAACGGCGAGTCCATTATCTATAGCTGATATTCTCCGATTTTGAGACATCTCTAATTGAATTCTAAGTTCGTAAACCTTGCCTTGTTCCAGAAGGGTTTTTGCTTGTTTCAGGCTCGTCTCCGACAACTGTTGCGATCGCTCAAAGTTAGTGTTTATATATTCAGTTTCGGCTGCTTCTAAATGGAGGTTTAATGTCAGCTCATATTGACTCTGCCATCTATCCTCCGGGAGAAGTCCTAAACCCACATTCAAATATTTGACAGCCGACTCATAAGCTGTGGCAGCTTTGGCTTTCTGTCCGGCGATCAGATTCAGTTCTGCCAGCTCATATCTTTCCACCTCTAAAGTGATTAAATCCGTTCCATAATTTAGTTGGTTAACCAGTGCAAAGATATGTTCTTTTCGTTCTTCAGGGCTTGTGGACTTCAGCAGTAGTTGACCAATTTTTCGGTGAGTTTCTTTTTTCTGATCGTCGGGTATCAGAGAATAAGACGCCTGTTGCACTCGGTCATGCAAAAACTTGTAGGTGACATTAAACTGCTCCGTTGAGTGTTCTGTAGATATTTCCGAGTCAAATAGCAGGGGGATTTTGTAGGAATTATTTAGTGGCAGAACGAAACCAGCTTGTAGCGCTTCCCATAAATCCCTTGCGGTCTCTGACTGAGATTTTTTATTAGCAATCGCCAAAACGTCTAAACTAAATTTATCTCCTATACAGGCAGCTAATTTTAAGACATTCTGCGTCGGGGACGATAGCTTTTGAATTTGGCTGACCATCAATTCGACGACATTATCGCTGATATCAATGCCTTGAAGCAGTTGGATATCCCATTGCCAACAAACTTGATTGAAATCAAAGGAGAGGAGCTGGTCTTGATAAAGGGATTTGAGCAGTTGAGTCAAGAAGAAGGGATTTCCCTGGGTTTTCTTAAAACAATACTCCGGACAGTTTTTAAGCAGCCAGAGTACCATAAGACAAGACTGAAGGAAGGTTAGGGTGATTTAAA
>NZ_JAUBOY010000116.1:0-3343 GCF_036700465.1 Microcoleus sp. T3_A4
TTTGCCCAACAATAGCTCAAAACCTCTGCCCTAGTATTTCTGAGTATTTATACTCATCGCAAAAGTGACACGCTCCCCATTCCACAGCCCGCCATCGGGGGGTGGCTGCTGTAAGACTTGCCACAATTGAGCTTGTTCCACATCATTCAGCAGAGGGTCACAATCGCTATTTTTGCAACGTTGATCTCCGAGGGATTCAGGTCCTAAATGATTGTAGCCCCAGACTAATTCCTAAATCCAACCACGACTATAACCTGTCACTGCCATTACTTCTGCGGTGGTTTTTCCAATGGCTAACAGCCAAATAATCTGGTAATGATGAGCCTGGGTGGTTGTTTTAGCTTGACGGAAACGAGCTTGTAGCTCTTCTGGACTCAGATGAGGTGCGATCGTAATTCGTTTTGGCATTCTTTATTGGATGGGGGTAGTGTTCCTCCTGATTATATCATGGTTGATCGACCGGACATGATATTAAACTAATTCTGATCGCCCTCAACCCTCAACACGATTTCATGCTATGTGGGACAAAATTGCTGCGCACATCTGTGAAACAACCGGAGAAACATTTTCGATCGACAATCGCCGTTCCGTCAGCGGTGGCTGCATCAATCAAGGCTATTATATCAGCAGCAGTACCCGCACTTACTTCGTGAAAATCAATCAAGCTTCCCAAGTCGCGATGTTTGAAGCTGAAGCGCTGGGTTTGCAGCAAATGGGGGAAACCCAGACGATTCGAGTACCTGAGCCGATTTGCTGGGGAACAGAGGGGAATTCAGCTTATATTGTGCTGGAATGGCTGGATTTGGGAAGTCGCGGGGGCGATCGAACTTGGGAAGAAATGGGGCGAAAACTCGCGGAAATGCACAAATACACATCCCCCAACTCCCCCTTACTAAGGGGGGGAGAAGAGCCTGATTCGGGCTTGTTCAGGGGGGGTTTTGGGTGGGATATTAATAATACGATCGGCTCAACTATACAAATTAATAATTGGACGGCAAATTGGGCAGAATTTTGGGCTGAAAATCGGATTGGTTATCAGTTAAAAGTGGCTAGGCGTCGAGGCGGTCATTTTCCGAAAGGGGAACGTTTATTAGAGATGATTCCTGAATTGTTAGCTGGTTATGAACCTCAACCCTCGCTAGTTCACGGGGATTTGTGGGGGGGAAATGCGGGGGTGACATCTGCGGGGGAACCTGTCATTTTTGACCCGGCGGCATATTTGGGAGACAGAGAAGTTGATATCGCGATGACGGAGTTATTTGGCGGGTTTTCGCCACAGTTTTACCGGGGATACAATCAGGTTTGGCCTTTGGATTCAGGGTATGAAGAACGCAAAACTATTTATAATCTGTATCACATTTTAAATCATTTTAATTTGTTTGGTGGGAGTTACGAGTGCCAGGCGAATCAAATGATTAATCGAATTTTTGGTAGTTAGGGCTTGCTGAATAAGTTAAGAAAAATCACGAGCGCAATTGATGGGTGATTCAAGTTCGCCGAAACATAATTTGTCATTGCTCAACCCCCTTGACAAGAAGACGAGATAGACATTAGATAAAGGAATGGAAAAACTCCCCGACCTAAAACAGCTATCGAACGAGGCAAAAGAAGCCTTGATAGTAGAGCTATGGCAAGAAATCCAAAAACTTAGCGCAGCATTAGCCACATACCATTTGTGACAAGTTAAGAAAAAGTGCAAATTGTCAAGGGGGTAGACAAAAAAAAGTAAAATAGGATGAAACCTTTACCGGGCAAGCAGTTGAGCCATAATCGAACCAGTTATGAGTAGCAAAAAACGAATCAACCGAGATCATGCAAAGAAAAAAAATCGTCCCCAAGTAGAAAATGAAGTGAGCGCGAATCACCTGGAAGATTTATTAATTCCGGCAATGGCTGCACAAAAAACTTTTTATCGGCAACTAAATCTAAGAGAGAGGATTCTGACAGGTAGGGTCGAGAGAAGATGTTAGCATCCTCTCCCTCCCATTCGGAACCGTGCTTGCTACTTTCGCAGCACACGGCTACTCGGGTGTCCTCTTGTCATTTGAGGGCTTCTCTTTCTTCCGACTTGCTTGGATGTTTCTTTCCTGAAGAGACGATTTCCAGGTTATGTTTCCTGATTAATTCCAAGTCGGTTTTAGTTTTAACATCGTGGCAATGCCGATGCAATAGTTGAAGATTTTTGTATTCATCCTTACCTCCAATGGCTCTGGGGACGATGTGGTCAACTTCCATTACATCTTCATTTCTGAAAATAAATTCGCAATGAGAACATTTACCCTTCTGCTTTTTTAAGAGCAGTGCCAATCGACTTGACAATTCAGGGTTTTTTCCCATTCTTGAACTCCAATAGTCGGGTAGGGCAGGGACATTGCTGTCCCCTTCCCCCCTAAGAACCGTGCTTGCAAGTTTCCCTGCACACGGCTCAAGCAAATCACTGTGTCTTCTCATGATGGATTTGCTGGTGACACATTAGATGAACAAGTTGATAATTGGCGTATGTGTCCTTTCCTCCGATTGCTTTGGGGGTCGAGTGGTGTTTATGTATGTTCTCGCCATTGAATAGCGAGTCACCACACCTCGGACACACATGGTTTTGTCTCTGGGCTATTTTTTGCCACGACTTATTATAGCCCTTGGCTTGTTTTGCCCTGTTTTTCCTGAACCATTCTTGTACGTCTGGGTCAGGATTATCTGGGGAATAATCACCAGGTATCAGGGTGTGACGTTCGATATGGAACCAAGAGAATTTTGGGACGTGCGCCCCAGTTTGGTGGTCGCCAAATACCCAATTATCTTCCCTATCGAGATTGAATCGTCCGAAATAGCGTTGGTTTCTCCATTTGTCACTTTTGTTTGGGTGTCTCTGTTTGGCGTATTTCTTAACACGGTCGAACATCCACTTGTCGAGTTCGTGAAAGACCTCGCAGGCTACCATCTTTCGGTGATAATTTGCCCATCCTCTGACAACGGGAGTCAGCTCTGTAATGACTGCCCCAATTTCCTTGCCCCGGTTAGAGAGCCAGATTTGTCTGAGTTTATCGCGGATGTTTTTGATGGATTTGGCACTTGGCTTGATTAGTAGTTTGTACCCTGATTTTCTGTCAGACACTTTGTAATGTCTGAAGTTCCACCCCAAGAAGTCGAATCCTTCTGTCATATGAACGATTCTGGTCTTTTCTTCGGAGAGGTTCAGACCTCTCTCTAATAGCCAGTGGATTATTTCGTCCTTGGCGTTATTGGCATCTTCTTGGGTTTCGCAGAGAAGTCGGGTAAAGGGATTACATCGCTGTAACCCCCTCCCCTCAAAACCGGACTTGTACCTTTCAGCACATCCGGCTTA
>NZ_JAUBOY010000117.1:0-3328 GCF_036700465.1 Microcoleus sp. T3_A4
TGAGATTGCACTCACTTTTTTCACTTCTCTATTTTATTGCGATCGCATTCCTCTTTAAAAACTGTCCGGAGTATTGAATCAGGAGAAAGTAATCATGACTGTCAGCCATTTAGAAAGAGCGATCGTTGAAGAAGAAATTAAACCGAATCAGTGCGGCAGCGTGCGATTTCAAAGCAGTTGGTGGCCAGCCAAGTGCGTTCGAGAAATAACTTTGCAACCCGGTGAAGTTGTTCGCGTCGTGAGACTTGATAACATTACTCTGATAGTTGAAGCGTAGTTGGGAAACAATCTGGAGGGGGGGAGTTATCGGAGGCTAGAAAAAATAAATTTGCGATCGCGTTTCTATTTCGATACATTTCTCTTCAAACGGGCGATCGCACTTCTCGCCTCTGTTAATTTCCCGATTCTAGAATTTGACCTCAACCACAACTCGCCGCTGACAGTCGCCAGTCCGCCAGACCGCCAGGGAATGAATTCCCTGTCTACCTCGCTCAGAGGACTAATGAGTTTTTCAGTCCTCTGAGCGAGGACTTTAGCTTTGAGGCAGGGGTTTCAACCCTTGCCGGACTGCGGGTTTAACCTAGTTGTTGATACGAAGAAGGACACGGCAATGCCGTGTCCCTACTTACGAAAAGCCTATGTGTCATACTGAGTGAAACGAAGCATCGAGCGAGATGCTTCGCCCAAATGCCTAAGTCCTATTTCTCATAACGGGCTAGAAGATGCCAGAGAAAGATATCCGGGTCGTCATGATCGATCATCTCTTTAAACATGGAAACAAAAGGCTCATAGTCTAAAAACTGCATCTCCAAACTGAGTTGTTTTAATCCCGCTTCTTTAAAGATGCGATTTAACCGCAAGGGAGTGTAATAAATCTGGGCCTCTTGCCACTCAGCATCCCAAACTTTATTGCCGTAGACATCGATATATCCCTCTGTAACACAGTGAGCGTGTTTGCGACTGAAATAGGCAATTTCTAAGAAGCATAAGGTGGTTGGAAAATATCCGTATATCTTGCCACCTGGCTTGAGAACCTTTCCAAATTCCCGAATCATCTCGCGATTGGTTTTATCCTCACTGGAAACCACGGAATTTGCGAGTAGGACGTAATCAAATTTCTCGTTCCACTCCGGTTTTTGTTCGGTGATTCGCGTGGAGTCTACTTGCTCAAACACGATTTGCTGATTGTTGAGTCGGGAATCTCCATCTGCTGTTTTCCAGTGTGCTTGTGCTTTTTCAATGGCTGTTTTGGAAAAATCGGTACAGTAGACTTGTCCAATTTGGGGGCAAAATTCTAGTAAAGTTTTCTGAAGATAAATTTCCGAGCCGCAACCGGGAATTAGGACTTTGATGTCAGGCGAGTTGGGAATATCATAGCCGGGAGAACGCTCTGGACGGATTAGGGTTTTGCAGATTTTGGGGTCTTGGGTGATGCTGAAAGCGGTGTTGGTATAATCTTCGTGGCTTTTATCTCCAGAGAGCTTTCTCTTCTTCAAGAGATTTCGAGCCTAGGTTAGGAGAAGAGGGAATTAGCCATTTGTAATCATTTGTGCTGGTCATAATTTTTAACTCCAAAATGTTCAGTATAGGTCAAATCTGCGTGTCAATCACTCACCACCAAGCTGCCGTTTTCCATCACGTAAGTGACATCCGCGAGCAGCGCATTAGCTATGCGGTGGGTGATGAAAATCACGGTGCGTTCTTTGCTAATGTGCTCGATGGTGGTGAGGATTTTGGCTTCTGTGGCGGGGTCGAGGGCGGATGTGGCTTCATCCAGAATTAGAATTGCTGGATTTCTCACCAAGGCTCTAGCTAAAGCGATTCTTTGCCGTTGTCCCCCTGATAACTGTCCCCCCCTGTCACCAACAAGTGTATCGTAGCCTTGGGGTAAGGACAAAATAAATTGGTGAATCTCGGCGTCTTTGGCTGCGGCTTCGACTTGTTCGTCAGTAGCTTGTAAATAGCCCATGCGGATGTTTTCTCGCACCGAGCAATTAAACAGAATTACATCCTGAGAAACCAGCCCAATTTGAGAACGAAGGGAGCGTACTGTTGCATCACGCAAATCAATTCCATCAAACAGAATGCGTCCTTTATCCGGGTCATAAAATCGCGTCAGCAAGTTGACAATTGTACTTTTGCCTGCGCCACTTTGACCGACAAATACCGCGAAGTCTCCTTGGCGAATTTTTAGGGATAGATTTTTAACTCCTCCTCTATCTTGGGAGTAGCTAAAGCTAACATCGTCAAAGTAAATATCACTATGAAAATGGGGCAAGTCAATCGCATCTGGGGCATCCTGAACATCAGGGACTTCTGACAAGATATCGTTAATGCGCCGCAGGGCTGCTACTCCATCGATAAAATAAGGTACCGATGAAGTTAAGGCGAGAATATTTAGATTCAACCCGACCAGTAAAAGCTGATAAGAAACCAGGGTTCCTACCGAAATCACATTTGAGAAAGTCATTGACGCACCGACGCTTAACGTCACAATCTGCGTCATGACAAAACCAATCATGGGAATTTTCTGCACTAAGTAGGACAGAAATGTAGCTCGGATATAAACCCGTTTCAAGTCGTTTAGATCGGTATTAAAATTCTTGACCATTTGGGTTTCCATCCCAAATATCTTGACAACCGATTGCGAGAGAATATTCTCTTCGACTCCGCTAGCAATTTGTCCTTCTTTTTCCATTAATTGATAACTTTCTTCAGTCGCCCGTTGGGCGATTTTTGCCGGGGCAATGGTGCAGAATGTTAAACCAATGCAACTGATAACAGCTAGCTGCCAGTTGAGGAGAAAGAGGAAGATACCTGAAAACAGGATGCTACCGATTTCGAGAATAACGACAGATAGCCCGGTGGTAATTAAACCATATTCCACATGCTGTGTGTCGGACATGACACACTTGACAATATCTGCGGCTGAACGTCGCCCAAAAAACTCCATTGACAGGTTCTGGAGATACTCGAATACGGAACGGCGGATGTTGTTGACGATTAAAACACCCAAACGCGCTCCTAAGAAGTTGGCAAACAAGCCGATAGCAGCATATAAAATGGCTCCCGCGGCTAGGAGGGATAGGATGAGAATCAGCAGATTATAATTTTTGGGAACGATGGCGGCATCGATAATGTATTTTAAGCTGGCTCTCAGGACTGTATCGAAGGCGGCGTCGAAAATTAGGCAGCTATAGACTAAAACTAATTGCCATTTATAGTCGGCAATATATTTGTTGATAGTTTTAAAAACAATACTCCGGACAGTTTTTAAAGAGGAATGCGATCGCAATAAAATAGAGAAGTGAAAAAAGTGAGTGCAATC
>NZ_JAUBOY010000060.1:0-34970 GCF_036700465.1 Microcoleus sp. T3_A4
ATTTTGCACTTTACCCTCGCTCTCGCGAGCGCATAACCCAGGCTACGTCAAGTGCCATCGATATATTCAGCAAGCCCGAAGTAGGAATTTTGATCGATCCAGATGAAGAAACTGTAACAGTTTATCGTCAGGAAGGTGAACCAATTGTGTTGGGAAATGAAGATATTTTGACAGTCGCCGAACTCTTCCCAGGTTGGGAATTGCCAATTGCTGAACTGTGGCCGCCAATTTTTACTGAAGCAGAAACTCAAACTGAAGCCTAATAAAGTTTATGCAGGTTTTACATGGCCAGAAATGCGAAAAGCCTCTCTTCTCTTCCTCTGCGCTCTCTGCGGTTAAATAATTCCTATGCAACCGTAAACGATATGAGTGCAATGGAAAAGCTTTCAATCAAGCTGGCGTACCGAGAATCATCCACTGCATTAACTGCTGCCACTCAGGAGATTGAGCGAATAAATCTGCATCGAATTCATTTCCCGCATCCTGCGAAAACTCGGCGAAAGCTTCCGCCCAATTAATTACTGTTTCCACAGGCAAATAAGGCGTATAATTCCAAGAACGCTGCAAAAACTCTACCATCTCAACAGAATGACCGGTGCGGTACAAATACCAAGCAATCCAAACTAAGGTACTGTACTTGATTTGCTTTTCCAACAAACGTATTTTATCCGGCAACTCGGGGCGGGCAAAAAAATTGTCCATCACTGCGGCGAGGGATTTAGCCTGGGGTAAACCTTTGTACATGGCGCTTTGTTCGTGCTGGCGGTAGCAAACAGTTACTTGTTGCAACCACTCTGCTTCGCATCCCATTAAGGCTAAACGCAGCACTAAATCTGTATCTTCTGCCGGGGGAAATCGAGGATCAAATCCGCCGGCGCGCTCTAACCACTGACGGCGAAATACCATCGCGCTGGGTAATACTGGTTTCCACCGCAGCCACATTTCTAAGTCTAAGTTAGGTACATTTTGCCAGGGTTTTACATCTTTTAGGGGTTCGCCTATACTATTAACTAGACGCCAGCCGCTGTGGACGATTCCTAGATTTGGTCGCACTGCAAATACAGCCATTTGTGCTGCTAATTTGTCGGGAAAAAAGTAGTCGTCAGCATCGAGAAAGGCGATAAATTCTCCTCGCGCTAGCTCGATGCCGTGATTTCTGGCAATCGAAACTCCTTGATTTTGTTGGTAAATGTAGCGAATTCGATCGCCATATTTCTCTAAAACTAATTTGGTATCGTCTCGGGAGCCGTCGTCTACGACAATAATTTCCCAGTTAGTATAGGTTTGGTGCAGAACGCTATCTACGGCTTGGCCGACGTAATCCGCGCAGTTGTAAGCCGGAATTACTACGCTCACCTGCGGAGTGCGATCGATCGTAACATTACTCATCATTAATTATCTTAAATTCGATTGCGTCTTTATTTTACAATGAGCGTAGGGTGCGTCAGGAACTGACGCACCCAGCAAGGGGTTCTTGTGTTCATTAATTTGGGGTCAAGAATTTGCCAAGGTAAGTTGGTGCGTGTTCAGTATATCTTGGGGGCGAATTGCTGAAGGGTAGCGATCGCCTTTTACCTTCAAATACTTGTCAGCTATTTCCAAAACCTGCTCGGGATTGGCTGGCTTCCTCAAAAAATCGGAAGCACCTGTCAATTTCGCTCGTGTGCGGTCAATTATACTGTCTTGACTGGTCAAAAACACGATCGGAGTTTCCCGAAAAGCAGGTGTCTTTCGCAAAAAATTGCACAAAGCAAAGCCACTTGTCTTCGGCATCACCACGTCCATAAAAATTAAAGCAGGCTTTTGTTTGGCGAGGAGGCCCACTCCCTGCATGGGGTCTTGAATTTTTAGGACTCGATAGCCCTCCGGCAATAAAATTTGCTCTAAAAATTCGCAAACTGTCGGACTGTCATCAATACAAGCAATCAAAGGGCGACCCGGCCCAGCGATAGCTGCGGCCAGGCGCCACTGTTCTATAGGCGACGGCAAGTCTGGTACTGTGCGGAAATTTACTAAACCCTGCTTGATGTAATTGACTAAAGCGCGAGTTGCCACTGTCACGCACTGCTTTTTCTTAAATGCAATATCCCAAAGAGTATTCTCGCCGTTGAATACGTTACCCAAAGCGATCAAAGAATTAGAACTAAATCGATTTTGCTGCAACTGAGCCGACGGTTTTAAAAGCGGTGCTTGTTCTGGATCTACCAACCACAAACCCATTGCTTTCCACTTCTGCCAAATTTCTTCTGTACAACACAGAACTTTCTCTACTTCTGTTAAAGACAGCAGCAAAGAAGAGGTAATTGTAGAAAAATATTTCTGGGACGGACGCCACTCCCGGCGCAAACCCGATTGACCAATCAGAGCAAATAACACTTCGGAAAGGCTGGTGTGGACGATCGCCCTAGCTTGTTCCAGGCTCATTTCGCTGGCTGCTATCCCTCGCTGAAGCAGTTGATATTCCCACAGTTCTCCAGCATCGAGGTCTCTGAGATCCACTTGAAAGTTTCGACAGTGTTGCCCGATCGCCCTGTACCAGCGTCTAGCTCTGTGCGATCCTCCCGTGGCATACACCAAACTACCCTGAAAAAAGTAAAGTTGCCACTGTTGTTCCCCTTGCTCTAACACCAGTTTCCCCGTTGCTTGTTTCTGGCTGAGTACAGCCAGAGTATGGGACAACATTTTGTATCCGATTGCGGTAGCAGACATATCAACTCGCATCCCCTGTACTCTGTTTGTACCATTATATAGCTGCTGAGTTTTGAAAGATAACAGTAATTTTACTGAATTTAGGTTAAAAAACACCACTAATTGTGAGAATTTAACCCTCTTAGGGACTGATTCCCCCCAGGAGTTTTAGCCATGAGGATGTAACGGCTATTTGCCCTATTAACTAATAACTAAAATCAGGATTATAACTAATAATTAATTGCCCTCGCTATCTGTGGGAGGTACTGGATCGTAACCCCCTGGATGAAAAGGATGACAGCGCAAAATCCGCTTAACTGCCATCGAACCGCCGCGGGCAGCCCCAAATCTTTCTATTGCTTCGATCGCGTATTGCGAACAAGTGGGCTGAAATCTACAGGCGTTAGGCAGGTAAGGAGAAATCCCCATTTTGTAGCCTCGGATTAATCCGATCAGCAATATTTTCACAATTTTTACCTCAGCGATTGATTAGATTAACAGGCCAATATCATCCCGTACCGCTGTAAGCTAGGTGCATCGAGAGCATTCCCAGCGGTTAGAGTTCCGCCAACTTTGCCCGTACCAATTATACCTTTTTTCATTTTTATTTTAGATACTTAAATCACAATTTGAGGAGATAATATGGTACTTGTCTCTGAGTTGGCTACTTGACCGATACCTAAAAAATTACCGTCTCGATCGTAAACCTGCAACGGATAGGGAGGTTGGGGTATTAGGTTGTCGGGGGGATTGTTCCTACTTTCTTCCTCTCCCCCGATCGGCGTTTCGGGAATCGGGAGGCGCTGTCCTTGAAACCAGCGTTTGGTATATTCAGGGGAAAGGACGATCGCACCTAAATGTCCCAAAACCGCCGATGGCAAAATCGGGCAGAATTTATCCTCCTGCAATTGCAGTTCTAATTCTTCAAAAGTGAGACTTTGGTCGATCGAAAAACCGCTACTTTCGGTGCGAGTCAAACAAGCCAAAGTACCGCCTGTATTCAACACCGCACCCAAATCCCGTGCGATCGCCCGAATGTAAGTACCCGCCCCGCAGGCGATCGACAAATCCAATTCAGGAAAATCCCCCGGCCGCCAATCCAATATTTCCAGCCGAAAAACCTCAACATTTCTAGCAGCAACTTCCACAGTTTCGCCTTTTCTAGCTAACTCATAAAGGCGTTTTCCTCCCACCTGCACCGCACTAAAACTAGGCGGAAATTGCTCGATTTTTCCTAGGAACTTTGGCAGTGCAGCTTGCACTTTTTCCAAACTCAACTCCGATACCGGTCGAGAATGGATAATTTCTCCTTCTAAATCGTCAGTAGCAGTAGTTAAGCCAAACCGAATCGTGCCTCGGTAAGCTTTATTGTGTTGGAGATATTGCAGCAGTCTGGTTGCTTTGCCCAGGGCGATCGGTAAAACGCCAGTCACAGCAGGATCGAGGGTTCCTCCGTGTCCGACTCGCTTGAGTTTCAATAGTCGGCGCACTCGCCCCACGCAGTCGTGAGAAGTCATGCCCGCAGGTTTGTTGAGATTGAGAAAACCGTCAGTAGTCATTAGTCAGTTGTCAGTTGTCAGTTGTCAGTAGCTAGTAGTCATTAGTCAGTTGTTATTAGTCAGTTGTTATTAGTCAGTTGTTATTAGTCAGTTGTCATACCAAATCCTGCTTAAATAACTTTCTCTATCTTAGTCTGCGAAGGCAGACTTCGTTTGTGTAGTTTGAGGTCAAAAGCGGTTTCAAGCACCGAGTCTCATAAAATGGTTAGCAAACCCGGATTTTGTATCAGTCAACAGTCAACAGTCAACAGTCAACAGTCAAGAGTCAACCGTCAACCGTCAACAATTCCCAATTAAAGAATAAAGTCTGCCTGACTGATAGAACCGCGGGCAACTCCGAATAAAGTAGCGAGAGTTTCCTTGGTGTTTGTAAGCTGAATAATTGTACTCGGCGAAGTTCCTGTCCCAGCGGAAATGGTGAGTTCGCCAAAGGTGAGACCGGCAGTCAAGCGAATTTGATCGATACCATCAGTAAAGTCTGTAATCACATCACCATCTGCCAAACGCCCGATCGCAAAAGTATCGTTTCCAGCGCCGCCAGTTAAAGTATCTCGCCCGCGATCGCCCGATAAACAGTCATTGCCGATGCCACCAAACAGCGAGTCATCGCCGGCACCCCCAAAAAGCGAGTCATCGCCCGCGCCTCCCAACAAAGTATCGGTGTCTTGGTTGCCAAACAGCAAATCATTGCCATCGGCACCCAGCATTGAGTCAGAACCTTTGCCACCGTAGAAAGTATCGTCGCCGGCGCCGCCCACAACGCTGTCGCGGCCGGCACCCCCGAACAGCAAATCATTGCCAATGTCGCCCAGCAGTGAGTCATCGCCGTCGCCGCCGTAGAGGGAATCGTCTGCGCCTAAGCCCAAAATGCTGTCAGGACCACCCAAACCAAATATCAAGTTAGCGCCCGCAGTACCTCTGAGGGAGTCGGGGCCGCTGGTGCCGCGAGTGCCGCCAGATACCCCTCCGGGACGGGTACCGCCGCCGGTGGGGGTTGGGGTTGTAACGGGAATTGGTCGAATTGGCACTGCTGATGGCATGATTCTGAAGATGGGTAGAAATTTGCCATTCTAACTTAACTTAAAAGCGGAAGTTATAAGCTCGCCAACCGCCGAGATGAGAAATATCGATCGCATCCGCCACAGCATAAGGTTCGCACAAAAAGCCCTGCACCGTCGAACCGTCCTCCAACACCAGCGTACCAATTCCCAGCGGCGGGGGAATTTTAGCGACAAATCCGCCGAAAGCCGCGATCGACAACTCCCAAACTTCCACCTCGATCGCGCTACCGCCCTCTATCTGACGCACCAATCCCGGCTTGCCCAGAGCAGTACCCGTCAAAGCGTACAGCTTGTAAATCGGGCGGGTACGGCAGGCGCGAACCAAAACGCCTCCCCCCTCGATTAGTTGATAATTCAGCGGTTCACCGCTCAAATGAGCGCCGACTACGGCTATTTTGACTCGTTCTTCTGAAGCAGGTTTGGCTGCGATGGCTGGTTCCGGGAGGGTTGGCAGCGGCAGGTTGGTTGCGCCCATAGTTCCCCCCAAGCGCTCGTGGAAAGCACCTCCCAGGCTGCAGAGCGATAAATCGTGCCACGCAGGAGCCATCAGTGTCAATCCTGCGGGCAATCCGCTGCTTTGAAACCCGCTGGGAACTGCGACCGCACACAAATCGAGCAAATTCGCAAAGTTCGTGTAGCGCCCCAGATTGGTGTTGAGCGCGATCGGCTCGGCTGCAACTTCTGCGACAGTATATATCGTGCCTGTCGTGGGAACAGCCAACACATCCATTGACTGCCACTGAATTTCTGCCTGTTGGCGGAGCTCGGCCAACCGATAGGACGCGCGGTAAGCCGCGACGGCATCGTAGCGCTTGCCGCCGCTGATAATTTCGTAGACGATCGGATCGATCGCATCTGGGTGCGCGTCGAGGAAATCGCCGATCGCGGCCAACCTTTCTGCTACCCAAGGCCCACCGTAGAGCAGTTCGGCAGCATCTGCAAAGGGTTTGAAGTCAATAGGTGCGATCGTGCAGCCCAATGATTGCAAGCGCGCGATCGCATCTCGGTAGCGCTGTTCGGCTTCTGCATTCCCGAAAAATTCGAGTTCGCCGTCTCCGGGAACCCCCACCCGCAAGCGGGATAAATCCGGCAAAACTTTCGTTTCAGGGTGACGAGAAAACGCATCCTCAGCGTCAAAACCGCTGGCTACTTGTAGCACGGAGGCCGCATCCGCACAGGTGAGAGCGAACACAGAAACGCAATCGAGCGAGCGCACCGCTGGTAGTAGGCCGCGAGTGCCGATCGAGCCGCAACTTGGCTTCAGCCCGACAATGTTGGTAAAAGCAGCGGGAACCCGCCCCGAGCCTGCGGTATCTGTACCCAGAGCAAAACTCACCAATCCGGCGGAGACTGCTGCTGCGGAACCGGAACTCGATCCGCCCGGAATGTAGCGCGAATCGAAAGGATTGCGGCAAACTCCATAAGGTGTGCGGGTTCCGACTAATCCTGTGGCAAATTGATCCATGTTTGTTTTGCCGATCGCGATCGCACCTGCCGCGCACAGGCGCTCTACGACTGCGGAGGATCGCGCTGGAGTGCGAGCAAACGCAGGACATCCCGCCGTAGTCGGAACGCCCGCCCAATCGAGATTATCTTTGATCGCAAAAGGTATTCCGTAGAGTGGCAATTGTTCCCGATCTAGGTTTTCCAAAGCTTTGGCGCGTTCGAGGGTTTCCGCCTGCGGTGCTAAATAAATCCATACTGCCGGATCTGCATAGCGTTCGATCCGATCGTACACGCTCGCGATTACATCTGCAGGCGCGATCGACCCGGTGCGGTAGCGATGGAGTAGCGAATGAATGTCGAGACTGTTGCTGTAGTTAAATTTTTCCATAGTGCACCGTCAGTCGATTTTAGATTTTAGATTTTAGATTTTAGATTGAACAATTGAGTTTACAGGCTTTGCTGGGCGATCGTTCGATTTTAGATTTTAGATTTTAGATTGAAGAAATCACTTCAAAGGCTCTGCAAGGCGATGGTTATTACAAATAGGATGTTAGTTTACCGTATTGGCGATCGTCCTCGTATCTGGTCTACTGGTCGAAGTATTTCTTGAGAAATATTCAACCCTGACCTTGCGGGTTTCGTCTTTTTGTGCAGGTAAACTTCGCGATTTCCCATCGCCCCGTCTCATCGCTCGCTTTAATCTTCCAAAAAGTTTAATTAACAACTCCCAAAAAAACCGTTTTTTGTAACATTTTACACATTTTCGCATTAAGTTTGCTGTTACCGTTTGAAACGTAGCAATCTAGTAAGATTGCAAACTACAGTATGCTTACCTTTCAAAAAGCTAAGTGCATTGCTGTTACTGACAGTCTCGCATAACTCCTTGGGTTGCAAACAGGACTTATACAGACAAAAACCGAAAAATTTAACCGCTTCTAGGGTTCCGATTTGAATTAGTTTCTAACTCAGCTTAGAAAGTTCAAGTGCTGGTCCGAGAGAAGCAGACTGGTCATCCCAATATTTTATTAATTTGAGGGAAACACTAGCCAGTTACACGGCGGGATAAAAGCCCGGGAGAAACGCGATCGGTCATCAAGACTCGGTTCGTTAGCTCTCGGGCTTTATCCTTGTATATCAGGGGGGTTTGCGGAAGCTAAGGAAGCCAAAGAAGGTGCAAAAGCTCGATCGACATATTCACCTCTAACCAGCAACCAGAATCTGCTATGAATATCCGATATTGCTCGCCCAAAATAACGCGATCGCCCTTATCCTACTGCGCCCTATTTTTCATCACCTTGTTTTTCGCTGTTGGCTGCGTCAACCCGGCAATTTATATCAAAACCACGACTGAAAGCGAAGCAGCTTCTTCAGTAAGTGCTGATGCAGTTAGCCTCGGATTCAGCGCGTGGCCCGGCTGGTTTCCTTGGCAGATTGCCAAAGAACAAAAGATATTTGAAGTCAATAAAGTTCCTGTAGACTTAAAATGGTTTGACGGCTACTTAGAATCGATCAGCACCCTGACAGCAGGACAGATAGATGCTAACAGCCAAACCCTCGGCGATACAGTAAACTCTATATCAGGTGGCGCCGACCAAGTAATTGTTTTAGTCAACGACAACTCGACGGGAAATGACAAAGTAATTGTCGCCGAAGGCATCAATTCCGTTGCCGATTTAAAAGGTAAAAAAGTGGCAGCAGAGGAAGGTACAGTCGATCACTTTCTATTGCTGTTAGGGCTGAGAAAAGCAGGTTTATCAGTGCGGGACATTCAATTTGTACCGCTGGAAACGGGCAAAGCTGCGGCGGCTTTCGTCGGAGGACAAGTCGATGCGGTGGCAGTATTTGCGCCGTTTACCACGCAGGCATTAAAACGCTCGAATAGCAAGGAATTGTTTAGTTCCAAAGATTTTCCGGGGGCAATTTCGGACCATTTGGTATTCACCCGAAAGTTTATCAACGAACACCCGGATCGAGTGCAAGCCCTGGTCAATTCATGGTTTGCAACGTTGGAATACATGAAAGCAAATAAAGAGAAATCTTACGAAATTCTAGCAAACCGCGCCGGAGTTAGCGTTGAGGAATACAAAGAATATGAAAACGGCACTAAGATATTTACGGTTGAGGAAAACTTGAAAGCCTTTCAACCAGGAAATGACATGACATCATTGCAGTTTGCGGCGGTAGAAATGACTAAATTCCTCGTCGATGTAAATTTAGCGAAAACCCAACCAGATATCAGCACATTATTTGACGATCGCTTTATCAAAGCTTATGCAGAAGGTAAAAGCTAAAAGGCATAATTTACGATTGTGCATACACAAAAAAACCTAAAAAAAAATACTTTTTATAATCCCCCAAATCTACTTCAATTAATCGCTCAACTGTTCTGCAATTAAATCATGCCACCAAACCCCGATCCGCGATCGATCCAATCCCACCTCAAGCAAAAAAGCCTAAATCCCACCGTTTTCTGGCGGATTGCGGAAGAGATACCACAACCCCTCAATATTGGGTTAACGGTAACATCGATCGCACTGCCGCTGCTGGTATGGTGGCTAGTAACAACTTTCGCCGATGTAGACCCCAAATTTTTGCCTTCCCCCGGCAAAGTGTTAGAAGCATTCGGCCGACTGTGGAACACTCGCGAACTTTTGAAAGACACGGTAGCGAGTTTGTGGCGAGTGGGAGTGGGCTTTCTGTTCGCCTTGGTTTTTTCCATACCAATTGGCGTGCTGATGGGCAGTTTTTCCAGTATTCGTGCCTTGCTTGAACCCATGTTCGGCTTGATGCGATATATGCCCGCACCAGCATTCATTCCCCTGCTAATTCTCTACTTGGGCATCGGCGAAGAACCCAAAATAATGCTGATATTTATCGGCGTCTTTTTCTTCAATTCGCTGATGGTGATGGATACAGTCAAGTTTGTTCCCAAAGACTTGATCGAATCTACTTATATGTTGGGCGGGAATCGCTGGGAAATCCTAACTCAAGTTATTTTTCCCCACGTTTTGCCGGGAATTCTTGATGCTAGCCGCATCAACCTAGCTGCGGCTTGGCAATTGGTAATCGTCTCGGAATTGATTGCTGCAACCGAAGGCTTAGGCCGCCGGATCAGCGTCGCCGGTCGATTTCTCCGAACCGATGAAATATTTGTGGGGCTGATTGTCATTGGGGCGATCGGACTGACTTTTGACTTGCTTTTTCAATATCTGCTGCGGGTTTCTTGTAAATGGTCAAGCCAGAAACAGTAAGCAGATTTTGAAGGAAGAAGGAAGAAGGAAGAGGGAAGAAGGCAGTGGTGTAAAATAAACTTGAAACCCCCGCTACCTATCGTTTTTACTCCTAAATTTTACAGATTTTGGGATTGAAGAAATCAATTTTTTACTTACAATACAGAGGATAAACTCATGTTTCTACAAATCAACAACCTGCACAAAAACTTTGACACGAAAAAAGGTAAATTAGTTGTCCTCAAGGACATCAATATGAGCATTAAGCAAGGCGAATTTATCTGCGCGGTAGGCGCATCCGGTTCGGGCAAATCTACTCTGTTGAGGCAGATTGCGGGATTGGACAAGCCGACAACAGGGGAAGTGAAAATTGACGGCAAGGAAGTTGTTTCGCCTGGGCCGGATCGAGGTATGGTATTTCAGCATTACACTCTTTATCCTTGGATGAACGTGCAGGAAAATGCCGAGTTTGGCCTCAAACTTCAAGGCGTGTCCAAGAAAAAGCGGCGCGAACAAGCGAGCTATTATTTGAATGTGGTAGGATTGACGCAGTTTGCTTCGTCGCTGCCGAAGGAATTGTCGGGCGGGATGAAACAGCGGGTGGCGATCGCCCGCGCCCTCGCTTCTGAACCTAAAGTGTTATTAATGGATGAACCTTTCGGCGCCTTGGATATCCACACGAAAGAATCGATGCACGAATTCATGCTCGATTTGTGGCGCCGCACCCAGATTACAATCTTTATGATTACCCACGATGTCGAAGAAGCGGTGTTTCTTTCCAATCGGATTTATGCTTTGGGCGCTCGTCCCGGTACAGTGAGAAAGGAAATGTCGATTAATTTGCCCGATCGCACTCCCAGCGTTAAACGCCATGCCAAATTCCACGATTACCGCGACGAACTCATGGATTTGATGCGGAAACACGGACAGGAAGCAGTTGCAATGGCTGCTTAAATAGAAATAGGTTTGTATTTGCACTTTTGGCGTCGGCGCCAATAGTTTAACTGCCAACCTAAGTAAGTGGAAACTTAACATCTTGCACCATTGTCAATTACCTATTTAGGAACGGGCAAGATGCCCGTTCCACAATAAAAGTGAGTTTTGTGGAACAGGCATCTTGCCTGTTCTTGAGAATGGTGCAAGATATCAGTGTAGATAAATATTACTTTGGGAGAGGGTGAGTTTTGCCACTACAAAATACTATTGTTTTGTTTCCCTCACCCCCCCCCAAATACATCAAGAGGAACTTATGGTGCAACTATCATCGATCGACACAAACTCAGAAATTGATTCAAGCCTCGTATTAATGCAAGAAACCGTACCGGGCGGCGCGTACTGGTCGGGGGTCATCAAGCGGGGAAACACCCTGCGAATCACCGATTTAGAAGGCTCTCGCGGCGTTTCCATGCTGTGCTACAACGCCGACAATGCGATCGAACGTTTCAACGCAGCAGACACCGCCAAAATTCAATTCAACGCCTTTCTCAAAGAAGGCATGGTGCTTTACACAGACATGGGACGCATCCTATTTTCTATCACCCAAGATACCTCCTGCTGTCACGATTTGCTAGGAGGATGCAGCAACGCCATTAGCAATGCCAAAAAATACGGCGAAGGAGACTGGAAAAACTCCCGCGACAACTTCCTCAAAGCCCTAACTCGTTGGGGATTGAGCAAAAAAGATATCATGCCCAACCTCAACTTATTTACTCGCATTGCCGTCAAACCAGACGGCACGATGGAGTTTCGCGAAGGCTGCGAGAAACCGGGAAGTTTTATCGATTTGCGAGCCGAAATGAACGTATTGACCGTTATATCTAACTGCCCCCACATCCTGCATCCTGGTTCAATTTACGATCCAAAACCCATCCAAATTCAGATTGTGAAATCCCCCGCACCCGCACCAGACGACTTGTGCCGCACCGCCAACCCGGAAGCCGTGCGCGGCTTCATCAACACCGATGCTTTGTTCGTGCAATAAACCCCCGATTACACAATTCAATCTTGTCCCCACCAATCTGCGGTGAAAAATTCTGTACTTCCATCACAAAAAGTGAACCATGACTGCAACTACCCAACAACTTCTCGATCCAAAAACTGCAATTTATAACGAAGTTTTACCCGCCCGACATCCCTGGGCTCGCGTCATCAAAAAAGGACAGATTCTCCGCATTGTAGATTTAGGCGGAAATCAAGCAGTAGATTTTTTAGTTTACAATGCCGATGACCCTTCCGAACGCTACAGCGCCCCCGATACGATCGTCAATCAAGGCAACATCTTTGTCACTACAAACAGCCAACTCATTTCCAACGAAGGGCGAGCCATTATGACCATAATTGCTGACTCCTGCGGCCGACACGATACCTCCGGTGGCGCGTGTAGCTGCGAGAGCAATTCGGTGCGGTTTGGACTAGATAAAAAATACCAGCACGCCTGTGTTGAAAATTTCCTCGCCGCAATTCTTCCCTACGGTTTGGGCAAGCGAGATTTAGTCAGCAATATCAACTTCTTTATGAATGTTCCAGTTAGCGAAGATGGCACGCTTGAAATTGTTGACGGCATCTCCGATCCGGGAAGTACAGTTGATTTGCGAGCCGAAATGAACGCGCTAGTTGCTATTTCTAATTGCCCGCAAATGAACAATCCTTGCAATGCTTATAATCCTACGCCGATTCAGTTGATTGTTTGGGATGCGGTGTAGGTTGTAGCTGCATACCCGCCAGAAACCGCCAGGGGTTTAAACCCCTGGCTAATAGCTAAAGTCCTCTAAAGAGGACTGAAGAATCGATTGCCCATTAGCAATTATCAATTATCAATTAGCACTTATCAATTACCACTTACCTAAATGTTTAACAAAGTTTTGATTGCAAATCGCGGTGAAATTGCCTGCCGAATTATCCGCACGCTCGATCGCCTCGGAATTGCTTCGGTAGCAGTATATTCTGAAGCCGACGCCCACGCCAAACACGTTTTCGCCGCCAGCGAAGCCGTTTGTATCGGTGCAGCCGCCGCAGCCGAGAGTTATTTGCGGTTCGATCGCATTCTCGAAGTTGCGCGCCAAACAAAAGCTCAAGCCATCCATCCGGGTTACGGATTTTTGAGCGAAAATGCTGAATTTGCCGAAGCTTGCGCCAGCGAAAATATTGCATTTATCGGCCCGACTCCGAGTCAGTTGCGCTGCTTTGGATTGAAGCACACCGCGCGGGAAATAGCCGCTGCAAATCAAGTGCCGCTAACTCCCGGAAGCGAACTTTTAGCAAGTTTAGAGGATGCCCAAAAAGCGGCTGGGGCGATCGGCTATCCGGTGATGCTCAAAAGTACCGCAGGCGGCGGCGGCATTGGTTTGCAGGCTTGTTTTGGCGATCGAGATTTGGCAGAAGCCTTTGAAAAAGTACAGCGTTTGAGTAAAAGCAATTTTAAACAAAGCGGCGTTTTTTTAGAGAAATATATTCAAACAGCCAGACACATTGAAGTCCAAATCTTTGGAGATGGCAAAGGAAATGTCATAGCCTTGGGCGAGCGAGATTGTTCGGTGCAGCGGCGCAATCAAAAAGTAATTGAAGAAACCCCCGCCCCTGGTATTAGCGACGAACAGCGAAATCAGTTGTACGGTGCAGCAGTGCGGTTGGGAAAAGCGGTCAATTACCAGTCAGCCGGTACTGTTGAATTTGTATTTGATGTCGATGCGAAACAGTTTTATTTTTTGGAAGTCAACACGCGCTTGCAAGTTGAACACGGCGTGACTGAAGCTGTCAACAACATCGACCTCGTTGAGTGGATGGTAAAACAGGCTTCTGGGGATTTGTTCCCCCTCGAAAAGTACCGCTATCGGCCGCAGGGACACTCAATTGAGGTGCGAATTTATGCGGAAGATGCCGGCAAGAATTTTCAGCCGAGTTCCGGGTTGCTGAATCAAGTTGCGTTTCCCGAAAACGTCCGCTGTGACAGTTGGATAGAAAGCGGCACGGAGGTTACTCCTTTTTACGATCCGCTGCTAGCCAAAGTAATCGTTTGCGGGGATAATCGATCGCAGGCGATCGTAAAACTAAAAGCTGCTTTAGATGCCAGTGAAATAGCGGGAATTGAAACTAATTTAGATTACCTCCGCCAGATTTTGGACGATTCCCGATTCAGCCGGGGCGAACTGAGCACGCGCTTTTTAAACTCTTTTGAATACGCACCTTTAACGATCGATGTATTGGATGGGGGAACCTACAGCAGCATTCAGGATTATCCGGGGCGGATTGGCTATTGGGATGTGGGCGTGCCGCCTTCTGGGCCGATGGATCATCTGGCATTTCGATCGGCAAATCGTTTAGTAGGAAATCCCGAATCGACAGCAGGATTGGAATTCACAGCAACAGGCCCAACTCTGCGCTTTAATGCCGATACAGTTATTAGTTTGACTGGTGCAATTATGAAGGGAACGCTAAACGGCGAATCGGTGCCGTTTTGGACTGCAATTCCCGTAAAAGCTGGCAGCATTCTCAAGTTAAAAGCCATTCAAGGCGGCGGCTACCGCACTTATTTAGCAATCAAACACGGCTTTAATGTCCCCGATTATTTGGGCAGCAAATCAACTTTTGTACTGGGCAAATTTGGCGGACACGCGGGCCGCACGCTGCGTCCGGGAGATGTGCTTAAACTGCATCAAACTGCCACTCTGGAAGCGGAAATATCTTTGCCTCCCGAACTAATTCCCAGCTACAGCAATAATTGGGAAATCGGCGTTTTGTACGGGCCTCACGGCGCGCCGGATTTCTTTACTGAGTCAGACATCGAAATGTTTTTCTCCACAGAATGGCAGGTGCATTACAACTCGACGCGGACGGGCATTCGGCTGATCGGCCCGAAGCCCACCTGGGCGCGTCAAGACGGAGGAGAAGCGGGTTTGCACCCGTCTAACATTCACGATAATGCTTACGCGATCGGCACGATCGACTTTACGGGCGATATGCCTGTAATTCTCGGTCTTGACGGCCCAAGTTTGGGAGGGTTTGTCTGTCCTGCTACTATTGTGCAGTCGGAATTGTGGAAAATCGGGCAACTGAAACCGGGGGACAGCATTCGGTTTCACTGTTTGAGTTTTGCTGAAGCTTTGCAGCGGGAATTAGCACAAAACAGGCAAATTGCTACTTTTAGTTTGCCTGTTTTTGGGAAAAATGTGGAGGAATTGCCCGCAGTTCCCATTTCTCCTATTTTGCACCAAATTCCCGAATCTCCGGGACAGGTTGCTGTTACTTACCGTCAAGCTGGGGATAAATATATTCTAGTTGAATACGGCCCATTGGTGCTGGATTTAAACTTGCGTTTTCGGGCGCACGCATTGATGGAACAGTTGAAAGCAAATCCGTTGCCTGGTGTGATCGAATTAGTGCCGGGAATGCGATCGCTCCAAATTCACTTTGACAGCCGCCAGATTTCGCAACAGCAGCTAATGCAGGCGCTGATTGCGGCTGAGGCGGAACTTCCGGCGATCGAGGATTTGGAAGTGCCGGCGCGAATTGTGCACTTGCCTTTATCTTGGGAAGATGAATCGACGCTGTTGGCCATTGAAAAATATATGCAGTCTGTGCGATCGGATGCACCTTGGTGTCCCAGCAATATTGAGTTTATTCGCCGCATCAACGGGCTTGACAGCATCGAACAAGTCAGAGAAATTGTATTTAATGCTAGCTATTTAGTGATGGGTTTGGGAGACGTTTATTTAGGCGCGCCCGTCGCAACTCCCCTCGATCCGCGCCACCGTTTGGTTACTACTAAATACAATCCCGCCCGCACTTGGACTCCTGAAAATGCAGTGGGCATTGGCGGCGCGTATTTGTGCGTTTACGGGATGGAAGGGCCGGGAGGTTATCAATTTGTCGGCCGCACGGTGCAAATGTGGAATCGGTTCAAACAAACGGCGGATTTCCAGTCTGGTAAACCTTGGCTTTTACGCTTTTTTGACCAAATCCGATTTTATCCGGTTTCTCATGAGGAATTGCACCGCTGTCGGGAAGAATTTATTGAAGGGAAGTTTAAATTAAAGGTTGAGGAAATCACTTTTAATTTGAGAGAATACAATGAGTTTTTGCATTCTATTGCGGGCAGTGCGGCTGAGTTTAAAGCGCAGCAGCAGGCCGCATTTAATGCAGAGCGCGATCGCTGGGCCGCATCCGGGGAATTTGACGCTGAAGCTGCCGCAGAATCCTCGGCGGATGTGGTTTCTGACACGGCGGCGGAGGTTGTTTTGCCGATCGGTTGTGAGGCAGTTGTCGCTCACGTTTCGGCAAATGTTTGGCAGGTGCTGGTTAATGTTGGAGATGCGGTTGCTGAGGGCGATCGCCTATTAATTTTGGAAGCGATGAAAATGGAAATTGCTATTACTGCTGATGTTGCCGGCACTGTCGCCGAGTTGTTTTGTCAAAAGGGACAAACGGTGACAGCCGGACAAATTCTAGCTGCTATTCAACCGAATTAATCCCTCTGTTTTTAGTTCGGGAACAGTGGTAAGCCGTTGCATAATTGGGGGATGATTTTGATTGTTTTGTGGGATGGGATATCGTAGCCAGTCAGGTGTATTTTCACTGAAGGCGGGACACCCTACAAGAATCATCATCAAATTGTGCAAACCCGGCTCATTTAATGAAGGTTTAGCAGCAGTTAGGGCTTCAAAAGGGTGGGGATATATCAATCAAGCAGGCTAGTGGGCGATCGCCCCTAAGTTTCCGCTGTAGGCAGTTTTTCCGAAGGCTTAGCCGCTGTCAAGCGCAATGACAAATCTGGCTTAATAAATCAAGCTGGAAAGCTGGTCATTTAACAGGTTCGAGGTTCTGTTTAGGCTTTAAATTTGTTTAAACTCACATCTTGCACCATTCTCAAGAACAGGCAAGATGCCTGTTCCACAAAGAGTAGATTTTCTTGTGGAACAGGCATCTTGCCTGTTCATAAAAAGCTTATTGACAATGGTGCAACATCTCAGTTTAAATCTAGTTAACTTAACTCCCGCAGCCCAGAAGAGAGCGGCAAACCATCCTGAAATACCAGCAATTCTCCCGGCTTAATTTGCGTCCAAACTTCGTTATCAGTCAGCGGAAAAGTGGCAATAACAGCCACGCGATCGTCCTCGTTGGTCAATTCCCGAAAATCGACAGTTACATCTTCGTCGATCGAGTGAGCGCTAGCAAAAGGTGCTTGTCGCACAATATAATGCAGATTAGTAGAACAATGGGTGAACAAGTGTTCTCCATCAGAAAGTAAATAATTAAAAATTCCGTGTTCTGCCAAACTTTTAGTAATTTCCTCCAGTACCGGGTAAATTTCCGCTACAGCAGGCTTGCTTTGAGGAAAAGTGGAGCGCAGCTTTTCTAATATCAAACAAAAAGCTTTTTCGCTGTCAGTTTTGCCAACAGGTTTGTAAACTCCGGCACGTTCTGGATTAAAATTTTCCAGATTTCCATTGTGAGCGAAAACCCAATAGCGCCCCCAAAGTTCCCGAATAAAAGGGTGGCAGTTTTCCAAAGCAATTTCGCCTTGGGTAGCTTTGCGGATGTGAGCAATGACGTTAGTTGAATGAATGGGATAGCGACGCACTACTTCTGCAACCGGAGAAGCAATAGCAGGTTTAGAGTCTATAAAAAGGCGACATCCCAAACCTTCAAAGAAAGCAATTCCCCAACCGTCTTGATGAACGTCCGTTTTGCCACCTCTTGCAGAAAAACCCTCAAAAGAAAAGCAAATATCTGTTGGAACATTGCAGTTCATTCCCAGTAATTGGCACATAGCTTTTAAATCTCTGGAGTTTGAATGGATGTCGCAGCTATTGGCAGGTACAGATTTGCGATGATAGTATTATAGTATGAATTGATTTAGCCTAATAAAAAAAACACAATTATTTTGGATGGTTAACCATAATGCTACTTAAATTTTAAAAAATGCGTGAAGCCAAGCTATCCCGAACGCGCGTGCGAGCCCGTTGCGGTAGGGAATCGCCCAAAATTCAATCGCGTTCCCCGGAGAACAGTCTTCATCGTTCCATTTGTCCTGCAATTTTGTTAATTAAATTTATGTAAAATTCACTTTTGTGGGGGAAAGTCTGAAAGTTGTTTGATATCCTGCAAAACTATTTGAGGCTTCCCTTTGTACTGTTCTACCTTCCCACTGACATACACATATCCCCGTCCCAGACCCGCATAACGCTTCTCGATTAGCCGCTTCAAAGGAGCCATTTCATCAGTTTCCGCATCTGGTATCCACAAAGCTAATTTATGATACACCGAACCAGCATAAATTACAGCGCTGCCGCCGATCCTTTTAGTAATTCCCGCCTGCAAATCGCAGAAAATAGTAATAGATTTAGCTCTCTCAGAAGCAGCTAATATTTTCGGGTAGTCCAACCTCAAAGAAAGCGCTCCTGCGGTTGCTTCCGACAACCGAAACTCTTCAACAATCGAGCCTCGCATCGACCACCAAGGAAGTAAATTAGCATAGTTGCGAGAGGAAATTTTGGCATTGATAATCGGATTCCAAATCATCAGATTGTAAGCTTTTGCTGCCGATTCTCCCTCTGTCATTTGTCGGTGATACAATCGGGATCGCCCGTATTTGACGAAGTAGGGACTCCAGCCTTCTTCAATCAGTTTAAGATTGTAATTTTCTCCGTCTTTATGTACGTAACAGAGGAGACGCCCGTAGTTGTCGCGGTGTTTTTGTAGAGCTACTTCAACCGAATCGTCTGTATCAAATTCTATGTCAATTTGAGCAAGTCCGCCATCTGCTGTGGCGAAGTATTTTTTAGCCATTTCTGAAGCTGCTTTCCCCGCTGCAGTTACAGGTTTGGAACCTCCCGAATGACTTTCTTCTGTATCGACGCAAATCAGCCGCAGAGATTCGGTTTTGCCGTTGAGAGAAATTTTGATGCTGTCGCCATCAACTACTTTAGTTATTTGCAGGTTCGGAATTCTGGTTGCCATATTTTGAACCCTGTTGCACTTGAGATTTCATGCAGGTATCGCTTGGATTATACACGAGTTCGTTATCACTAGCAACTGTAATTTTTGTTGTTTGTATTAATATTTGTCAACAGTCGCGTATTTTATCAAGTCGGGGAAAAAATCTTGAAAATCTGATTCTAAGCGCTGATAGTTAGCTGTCAAATCTTCTATGCCGCTTGCCAAGTTATTTGTCCGCTTGATTCGGGCCGACATTCTTGTAAGAGTGATGCCGATTTCGGCAATTTCCTGATAAGATGAAAGCAAGTCGCGGGCAATTATTGTGGGCAGTACCCGCTGGAGAGAGTCAGGTAATATATCGCGGTTGTCTTGCAGGATTTTATAGACATCCTGAGAAAAATCCCGGAGGGGAATTTCTGAATATTCCAGCCAATTTTTAGCCAAGAAGTGGTCGTAAAACACGTCAATCAAAACTCCAGCAAACCTGCGTCTCTGGGAAGAAACAAGGCTTTTACTCGATCGCACTATTGCGTGAGAGTCCGTGTAGCTATCTACTTTGCGGTGCAAATCGATGCCCTTTCTAATTTCATCGGGATAAAGGTTGATTGCCGAACCTTTGACAAAATCTCCTAAGAGGTTGCCAATCAGGGATTCTGGCGTGCCTTTTGATAAGAATAGATGAGCCAAATAATTCATTGCTACAGTAAAAATATCTAAGATAGCATAAGCAGAAAGAGTAAGGTGCACGACCCGGCGCACCTTACTGCTATTAAGAACCTGCCCTGAAAAAAATCCCCCTACGCACCACCGCGCAACTTATCCAAAACCGTCCGGTCTTCCAAAGTCGAAGTATCCCCAGAAACCTCTTGTCCCGCCGCCAAAGAACGCAGCAATCGGCGCATAATCTTCCCGCTTCGCGTTTTCGGCAAAGCATCAGTAAATCGAATTTCGCCGGGACGGGCGATCGCCCCAATTTCCTTAACAACGTGCTGCTTCAATTCCTTAGCCAATTCATCGCTAGGTTGCTGCGAGTTGTCCAGCGTGACAAAAGCCACAATTTCCTCACCTTTAATCTCATCCGGTTTGCCAACAACCGCAGCTTCCGCCACCGCTGGATGCGATACCAAAGCTGACTCGACTTCCATTGTGCCAAGTCGGTGTCCGGCCACATTAATTACATCATCAACGCGACCCATTACCCAGAAATAACCGTCTTTGTCCTTGTGCGCGCCGTCCCCTGCAAAGTACACAAATTCGCCATCTTTCGGGTGTAAATATTCCCAATAAGTGCGGCGGAAACGATCGGGATCGTTGTAAAGTGTCCGCATCATTCCCGGCCAAGGATGTTTCACCACTAAATAACCGCCGCTTTCGTTAGTGACTGTTTCCCCATCTTGGTCAACAACATCGACCACAATTCCGGGGAACGGTAGGGTTGCAGAACCGGGTTTTGTAGGAATTGCACCGGGCAAAGCGGTAATCATAATTCCCCCGGTTTCTGTTTGCCACCAAGTATCAACGATCGGACAATTCGAGTGGCCAATTACGCGCTGATACCACATCCAAGCTTCGGGATTGATCGGTTCGCCAACGGTTCCTAACAATCGTAAAGATGACAAATTGCGCGCGTTGGGCAAGTGTTCGCCCATTTTCATAAAGGTGCGAATTGCGGTGGGTGCAGTGTAGAAAACGGTGACGCCGTATTTTTCAATTACATCCCAAAAACAGCCTGGATTAGAAGGGCGAGGAGCACCTTCATACATTAAAGTTGTTGCACCGTTGGACAGTGGCCCGTAGACTATGTAACTGTGTCCGGTAATCCAGCCGACATCAGCAGTACACCAGTAAACATCGGTATCTTGGAGGTCGAATATCCACTTGGTTGTCATGTGGGTATAAAGGTTATAACCACCGGTTGTATGGACGACACCTTTCGGTTTGCCGGTACTGCCACTGGTGTAGAGTACGAACAGCATATCTTCGCTGTCCATCGGTTCGGCGGGACAATTTGCCGATGCACCTTTTTGCAAATCGTGCCACCAATGATCGCGCCCTGGTTCCATGTCAATTTTCTGTTTGGTGCGCTGAACTACGAGAACGTTAGTAACGCTGGGTGTGGCATTATTTGCTAATGCTTTGTCTACTTGTGTTTTGAGGCCGACGGCGGTATCTTTGCGGAAGCCACCGTCAGCGGTGATGACGAGTTTTGCTTGGCCGTCGTTAAGTCGATCGCGCAAAGCTTCTGCACTAAAACCGCCAAAAACAACGCTGTGTACTGCACCGATTCTGGCACAGGCTAGCATGGCGATCGCAGCTTCGGGAATCATCGGCATATAAATGCCAACGCGATCGCCCTTTTGGACTCCCAATTGTTTGATGACGTTCGCCATTTGGCAGACTTCGCGGTGGAGTTGCGCGTAGGTGAGGGTGCGGGAATCTCCGGGTTCGCCTTCCCAAATCAGGGCGGCTTTATTTTTGCGCCAAGTGGTTAAGTGGCGATCGAGACAATTGTAAGAAATATTAATTTTACCGTTGACAAACCATTTAGCAAAAGGCGGTTGCCAGTCGAGCACGGTATCCCAGTTTTGGAACCAGTGCAATTCTTGGGCGGCGAGTTCTGCCCAGAAGGCTTGGGGGTCAGCTTTGGCTTTGTCGTAAAGGGCTTGGTACTCTTCTAGGCTTTTGATGTGAGCTTTTTGGGAGAATTCAGCGGGCGGCTGAAATAGCCGTCTTTCATGCAGAATTGATTCGATGGTATCTTGTGACATTGCTTTTTCTGTAACTGCATCTACTTCTTTAAACTATTTTGTACGCAATTGAGCGCAAAAATATCTTGAGTTTCGTTAAGAATTTTGGGAATTGTGTAAATGTTGGGGCTGTGGCTGTTTATTTGAAAATTATAATTGCCTCGAGTTTTGAGACCAAATAAAGTTCGTTAGAGCTTCGTTTTGGGAAAATTTTTTATATAAAAAATTGTATAAATTTTAGTTTAATAGTATAATGATGTGAAGCTGCTTGAAAAGGATTACTCAATCTGAATGATAGGGAAAAGCATGATCCAAAATTTAGAAGCAAGCCAACTGTCGCTAAATGACGTTCGCCGCCTTCTCAAACTGGAAGAGCGAGAAGGAGACGCCTTCACCGATTTTTTCTCTCTGGAAGCGCTGTCAGAATTAGAACAGCAGGAAATATTAAAAATTAGAACTGACTTTCGACGCTACTTATCCGCAGGAAAAGTTTCAGAAGCACTCGTTAAATTTTTAGTGATTTCACCGTTAATGAGATTAGCAGGATTTTTTGATATTCCGAGCGTGCTGACAATGGAAGATAGCATCGCGATCGAGGTTGAGGATGGGGATACTTTAATTAAAGGGCGCTTGGATGTCTTAGCGGTAAATCAGCCGGATGCAGAACTCGCGGCGGCACAGTTTTGGATTTTGGTAGTCGGGGCGAAAAATAGTGCGATCGATTCTTGGGCCGGTTTGCCACAATTGCTGACTTATGCTTATAAAAGTTTGCAGCAGCAATCGTCTGTTTGGGGATTGACGACGAATGGACGTAACTATCAGTTTGTCTATCTGACGCGGGGAAATCCTTGTACTTATCAGATTTTACCGCAATTGAATTTGATTGACCGAGAGCGATCGTTCTTGTTGGCGCAAGTGTTGAAAGCGATTTGCAAGTTGCAGAATGTGCAGTTGCAGTTGGCTTAATCTCTGCGGTTGAAATCTGTGCTTGCCTGTACTGCCTAGACAGATATTCTGTACCAATTTAGTCCTAATCGCATTCTATCGTCGAGGCCAACTGTTGTTAACTTCTGTTGGGAACTGCGGGAAGATTTAGAAATCAAGATTTGTTAAAAAACTGCAATAGGGAGTGACAAAATACTAATTGTTCTATACAATAATAAACGGTTAAACCCTGCAACTGAAGGTAAAAAAGTGTCTGAACTTAGACAAAATTTAATTACCAGAGATTGGGTTATCATCGCCACCGAACGGGCGACAAGACCGGATCAATTCGCTAACAAAAAAAACTGGGCTGCCGTAGTGCCACCGCACCGTGCCGATTGCCCGTTTTGCGTGGGAAATGAAGAAGACGGAACCTTAGAAACTTGCCGTTTGGGCGATCGCGCTGACTGGAAAGTAAGGGCAATTTATAACAAATATCCCGCCCTCTCCCCGACAGCAAAATGGATGAGGATATCATCGGGAATTCACCGCACGATGGCGGGAATCGGCGTTCACGAAGTAATTGTCGAACACCCGCGACACGATTTGACGACAGCTTTGTTGAGTGTTGAAGAAGTTGCAAATATACTTTTAGTATACCGCCAGCGCTATGTAGAAATTAGAAAAAATCCCCACATTGAAACAATTATTATCTTCAAAAATCACGGAGAAACTGCCGGAACTTCTCTCGAACACCCCCACTCGCAGATAGCAGCGACGCCCGTTGTACCCAGCCAATTTCGCAGCCGCATCGACGAAGCTATTAGATATTTTGATGACACGGGAGAATGTCTGTTTTGCCGGACTTTGGAAGATGAATTAGCGGCGAGAGAAAGAGTGATTTGTGAGAGTGAACATTTTGTGGCTTTTATCCCTTACGCTGCACTTTCACCGTTTCACACTTGGATTTTTCCGCGTCGGCATTCCTCTTCCTTTGATGAAATTACTGATGCGGAAGTTACGGCTCTTGCTGATACTTTGAAAACTGTACTAGCTAAGCTTTATTACGGATTGAACAATCCTGATTACAACTATAATATTCGATCGGCACCGATCGCCGAAGGGGGAACAAAATACTTTCACTGGTATATCGCAATTATTCCCAGAGTCACCAAGCAAGCTGGATTTGAGCTGGGCAGCGGGATGTTTATCAATACTGCTTTGCCCGAAGAAAGTGCGGCGTTTTTGCGATCGATCGAAATTCCTAGCGACAGTAATTTTCCCCAGATCTAAAGTATTCTAGATCACAATAGGTCAAATTTACTTCAAATTGGGGTGAAAATGCACACAGCTACTCCCAGTTGCGAGTCTGCGTTGGGGGAGGAAACTGATATTATTGGAGATTTGATATTTGAGATTAAAGAAGTAGGAATAACGCATGATCTAAGGGTTTAGATCATCGGCCTAAAGTTGGATTCTTTTTTTAAACTGGTATAACTTACGCTCTAAATTTATGAACGTACAAATACTTATGGATGTTACCAACCTCACAATAAACTTTCGACATACTGCCAGCCGTCGTCGCTAAAAGTAGCTCTCAACATATCTCTAATTTTGGCATCGATCGATAAGAGTCCCTCGCCAGAGTCGCCATTTTCGCCGATTTCGCAACTCTCATCAGACAAATGTTCTTGAATGTTGGCCAGAGTATCGGCGAAATTAGCCAGAAAATAATGTTCGTGCACCCACGCTGTGGGATCTGGTATTGCTGCACTCCCAAAAGCTCGATCGACTAAATCTTTTTTGGCAACATCGTCAGTCTGGTTTTTCATGTTGAGTTCGATTTAGGTAGAACTGGTAACTTATCCATTTTAAGCTTAATTGTCCACAGGAACGCGATCCTGATCGACCACAGCAGTGACAAATTTGTGTAGTTTGTGCGATCGCGATCCTAATTTTTTGGTCCCTCGCGTGTTATCATTTTACATCACACTCCGTGACCAATAATTTTCACCTCCGGCAAAATACACTTGGGCATCATTCCGTGAACTCCTTTTTGAGGATTGTTGACAGCCTGCGTAATCCGAAAATTTACCGCGATGGAACACAAAACATAAGCATCTTCCTCTTGGAAACCTGCAAACTTTTGCAGCCAATAAACCGTCTGTTTTAGCGCCATCTCAAACGCTTCATCTAATGTTCTACCAAATCCCATAATCACAATATGAGTGGGCGTTTCTGCAAACGGAAATATCCGAAAAAAATCCTTGCGTAAGATAATTTTAATAGTCCCGTTCATCGAAGTTTCTATAGCAGTACCGTCAACTTCACCATCTCCTTGTGCCGAATGTCCGTCGCCGATGGACAGTAAACCGCCCCGCAGAAAAACAGGTAAAAATAACCGCGTTCCTGCTTGGAGTTCCTGATTGTCCAGATTGCCGCCGTAGCGCTCTGGAGGAATAGAAGAACGGTTGATTTCTGAATTTGCAACGCCGATAATTCCAAAAAAAGGATGCAAGGGAATCGCAAGGCGGCTACCTGGGGGAAATTCAGCAGTTTTTTGCTGTAAATCTAGCGGAATAAACCGCAATTTAGGTTCGGGAAAATAATCAGGTAATGCTCCCCATCCGGCGCGAATTGCATTAAATCCTACTGGCAAACTTGGGTAAACATCCTCAATGTGAATTTCTAAAACGTCTCCCGGTTCGGCATTGTTAACATAAATCGGGCCTGTCAGCAAGTGGGGCCCAGGGCCAACTTTGCGGTTGGGAGGCAAATTATGACAAATATCTAAAAATTCGGGGGTGAGAAATTCCGGCGGCGCTTTGTCAGCAACATAATATCCTGAATAGGTTTCGATGTCGATGCGATCGCCCGAATCCACCCTTAAAGCAGGTTCGATATTCGGAGAGAAACCGCCCAAGTGTACGGTTTTGCAGTTAGCCTTGAGAAGGTGGCGAGTCATGGGATTTTAGATTTTAGATTTTAGATTTTAGATTGAAGTAAGGGTGTTAAGAATGTTATATCGCAAGTCTCAAGCATTTTTGAGAAAGATTTTTTTTCATGAACCGCAGAGGGCGCAGAGGGCGCAGAGAAAGAGAATGGAGAGTTCAGAAGATGTGAAAAAATGGTTGAACTTTGTTAGATGTGAGATATTTTACAAAGTTTTTAACTTTTTGATAACCTTGGTAGTTTAAAATTCCCAGTCGAGAATCTAAAATCGATTGCTGTTTTTTCTTCCGACTAATAACTAATAACTAATGACTAATGTTGACACCATTGCCCGCTCAATTAAAAAATTCTAGAGATTTGCCCCGCAATCCCTGGTTTTTTGCTGTTTTGATTTTGATTGTCCTACTGCTAGGTTTTATGATGCCATCTAACCTCAACGAACCTCAGCTTTTAACCGATCCGTTTCTGCAACTCCCAACAGTAAACTCGGTGCGAGTTGTCTGGTTTACCGAGTTTGGCGGTACTCGCAACACTGTTACTTACGGCGAAAATTTGAATCAAGTTGTGACGGCAAATACTACTAAGCTAAGCCGCACTCGCGAAGACAAAGACTCGCGCATCTCCGATGAAATGAAACAAAGCATAATTGACAGTAATCCAATTGTCCGCGACATCTGGCGCCACGAAGCAGAAGTCCCCAATTTAATGCCCGGTGTTCCCATTCCTTATCGAGTCACTAGCGAAAGGAAAGACGGCGCATCTGTCAGCAGCAAAGTTTTCACTCTTTCTCCGAAACCAGCACCAGGAAGTCCGCTCAAAATCCTCCTCACTTCCGACCATCAATTGATGCCGATGACAGCAGCAAATCTCCAGAAAGTAGCCGAAACAATTGGGAGAGTTGACGCGGTTTTCATGGCTGGGGATTTAATTAATATACCCGATCGCGCTTCCGAATGGTTTGACGACGACCGAGGCCGGGCATTCTTTCCCGCTATGCAAGGGCGCGCATTTTCCGAACTGGACAAAAACGGCATCAAAACCGTTTACAGCGGCGGCGAACTGATCCAACACGCGCCTTTATTTCCCGCCATTGGCAATCACGAGATCATGGGCAGGTTTTCAACTACCAGCGCCCTCAACGACCAATTTAATGATCCTTTTCCCCGCGTGGCTGCCGAGAAAATATACGCTCAACGTGCTGCATCTTTGAATCCTAGTAATGACTCTTCTGTGCGGGAAATATGGCTAAAAAACAATAGTTTTAATAGCGATACCTATGACGAGATTTTCAATTTACCGGGAGGCCAAAATTACTATGCTGTGACTTTTGGGGACGTGCGGTTAGTGACTTTATACGTTGCGAATATCTGGCGAACTCCGAATTTAGATCCGGGTGCGAGAGGCAGGTATCGCGAACGGGACGCAGATTTTAATAATCCCGAAAAATGGGGATACGGACAGCATATTTTTGAGCCGATTGTCAAGGGCAGCGCTCAATATACTTGGCTGCAACAAGAGTTAAAGAGTTCGCAATTCCAGCAGGCAAAATATAAAATTGTGATGTTTCACTACCCGCCACATTCTCTGGGTGACAATATTGTACCTGCTTATACTGATCCAGTGCAAATAGTCGATCGCGCTCTCGATGGCGAGATTAAAATGGTGCGTTACGAGTATCCGAAACAGCAAGATTATCTGATTCGGGATGTAGTGCCACTACTAGAAACAGCGGGGGTGCAGTTGGTATTTTACGGACATTCGCACTTGTGGAATCGATTTGTAAGTTCCAGTGGAATGCACTTTTTGGAGACTTCTAATGTGGGCAACAGTTACGGTGCTTTTGTGGGGGAAAAGCGCCGATTTGTGCCGCCGGGATATCGGGAAGATTACAGCGCAATTGGAGACCCGAACGGGTTGGAACCTGTGGTGCCGACTGTTGCGCCTTTGTTGGGAGAAGACGGGCGGCCGCTGCCGTATATTGATAGCAATGATATTACGGCTTTTACTATTTTTGATACGGGGGAGGGTACGGTTAGCAGCTACTATTTTGATACGCGGAAACCCGAATCGGAAGTGGTGAAGTTTGATGAGTTTAAGTTGAAAAATTCGTAAATTGATTTAGTAGAGACAGGGCAGTGTTCAAAGGTCTCAGCTTAAGACTAAAACCCTCTATTTCTCTCGTTTATATCTAAGTCTCGATCCCCCTAAATCCCCCTTAAGAAGGGGGACTTTGAAGACTCTAGTCCCCCCCTTGTTAAGGGGGGTTAGGGGGGATCTGTAGGTTAGTGGAAATCGAAAAGATTGTGAACTCAAATGATTAAACCTTGTCTTTCGCAGGCGGAACCAAACCAGTTTTATTCAAACCCGCATCAATCTGCCTGAGCAATTTAAAATCATCTTCGGGTAAAGAATTAACAGGCGAGTGTTTTTCCAGAAATGAGAATGCTTGGCGAAATTCACGCGGCCGGGAGTCGATCGCACTATCGAAGTGACAAGGTACAATCCTTTGAAAGTCCCAACTCGCCACTTTATCCACCCAATCGAGAGTTTCCCGCGGCGCGCGGTTGAGAATCAATGTCTGCAAAATCGGCGCGACAAACAACCGCCCTCCTCCCCGCAAAGCCTCAAACGATCGCACCCAATCTGTTTTCCACTTGAACGGATACAACCCGAAATAAGCTTTCCTTGAGCGTTCTGGCGCTTGGCGTGCGCTGGCAAATACCTCCGACCACGGCGGCACTTCCAGCACGCTGGGGCTAAAATACATGGCAAATAAGGCGATTCTCTGCCAGCCTTTGCGCCGATTTTCGTGGGTGTCTGCCACCGTGTCCGAGGCGCTATCTTTGGCGTGAAACAGCAGCGGGTAGGAGTCGAGTTGGACGATCGCGGGCGGATTTTCGGGAATGGAAACCACGGAATCTGTTAACATCAGCGTGCGCGATCGCCTGTGAAATAACGCAACTTCTGCAAATCTGCCCAAACCGAGGTCGAGGGGGCCGAGAATTGCCCAGTCAAATTGATCGGCTAACGGCGTGTTGCTGCTGTCAAAGGGCAGTACAGACGTGCGTTTCGCCGGCAAACCCAGCCAACTCAGCGGCAAATTCACCGGGAAACTCCACTGCTGCGGGGCGACAAACACCTGCGCTTCGGGAAAACACCTCGCAAAGGGGCCGACAAAAACTTTGTGCTCGATGCCCGAAACCGTTGTCAGCAGGATGTACTTCACCTCGCCGTGCTCTGCTACTAACTCTTTTACCAAGCGGATGCACTCAGGAGTCGGTGCAACGGGGGCGTAGACGAGAAGGCCTTCGGGTTCTAATTTAATTACTGTCATCCGAATCGGGACGACTACGTAGAAAATGCCTTGTAGTTGGTCAAAAGTCCAGATTGTATCTTTAACTATTTCCTTGCGGATGGTGCGCCGCTTGCTGTAGGGATAGAGGGGGACAACCGGCCAAAAGGCCCAAGAATAGTCCCTAGAATCAATCTGTGCTGATGTTGGTATGCCTTCGCCCTCTGCCACTGGTGCGACTCCTTGCCGATTTTTTTGTACGTGCGTGCGATCGAACTATTGTTAGTTATAGATTAAGTTATCGTCTTTATCAATCGGCGGTTGAAACCGCTGTCGAGAGTCAAACGAAGTCTGCCTCTGCGGACTAAGAGATCGAGAATGAATTTTTAGCTAGCTTGTCCTGATACAATGATAAGCTCGCAAAAATTTCTCAACTTACTAGATATGACTCAAAACTACCGCATCACTCTTTTACCAGGAGACGGCATCGGCCCTGAAATTATCGCTGTGGCGGTAGATGTCCTGAAACTTGTCGGTCAACAATTGGACATCAACTTTGAATTTCAAGAAGCTTTAATGGGCGGCGCTGCTATTGACGCAACAGGCAATCCGCTACCCGAAGAAACACTGGAAAAATGCCGCAACTGCGATGCAGTATTGTTAGCAGCAATTGGCGGTTACAAGTGGGATAATTTGCCGCGCGAACAGCGCCCGGAAACGGGATTATTAGGACTTCGCGCCGGATTGGGATTGTTTGCAAATTTGCGTCCTGCGACTATTTTACCGCAATTGGTTGATGCTTCTAGTTTGAAACGGGAAGTTGTCGAAGGCGTGGATATTATGGTCATCCGCGAACTCACAGGCGGCATTTATTTCGGCAAACCGAAAGGTATTTTTGAGACGGAAACAGGCGAAAAACGCGGTGTTAATACGATGGCTTACACCGAGTCGGAAATTGACAGAATCGGGCGAGTTGCTTTTGAGACGGCCAGGAAGCGCGGGAAAAGGCTGTGTTCCGTTGATAAAGCGAATGTTTTGGATGTTTCGCAACTGTGGCGCGATCGTATTATTGCCCTTTCTTCAGAATACCCGGATGTGGAACTTTCTCACCTCTACGTTGACAACGCAGCCATGCAGTTAATTCGCTGGCCAAAACAGTTCGATACGATTGTCACCGGCAATTTATTCGGCGACATTCTTTCCGATGCGGCGGCGATGCTAACTGGTAGTATTGGGATGCTGCCTTCTGCTAGTTTGGGAGCAAGCGGGCCGGGAGTTTTTGAACCCGTGCACGGTTCCGCACCAGACATCGCTGGACAAGATAAAGCAAATCCCATCGCCCAAGTTTTGAGTGCGGCAATGATGCTACGTTATGCCTTAAATCAGCCGGAAGCTGCTAATAAAATTGAGCAAGCAGTTGTCGAAGTTTTGGATCGAGGTTATCGCACTGGTGATATCATGTCGGAAGGAATGAAACTCGTCGGCTGTCGGGCGATGGGCGATGCTTTGATTGAAGTTTTGCAAGGTTGATTTATTTACCTTTACTCGTTCCCAGGCTCTGCCTGGTAACGCCTTTCAGGAGGCTCTCCCTCCATTAAAACAAGCCAAATGAGACATAAATAAAGGAGGCAAAGCCTCCGGGTATTAATTACCAGGCAGAGCCTGGTAACTAGATATTTTATACTTTAATGTTCCGCTGTCAAAAGATGGAATTGCTCGGTATCAATGCGACTTGCTCGATACAAAACTTCAGCTATTTCCGAAAGCGCTAACACAGAATGTGCCCGATAACCGTTGGCTTTCATCTTATCTTTAACTCCCTGTTCGTGGTCGATTAATACCACGATATCTTCCACATTCAAGCCAGCCGATTTTAACTTAGCCGCGCCTTCCATCACGCTTTTGCCACTAATCAAAATATCATCCACTACGACTATGGTTTCTCCTGCCTGAAAATGCCCCTCAATCAATTTTCCCGCCCCGTAAGTTTTCACCTCCTTGCGCGGGAAAATCATCGGGCGTTCCATCCGCAATGCTAAACCGGTTGCTGTGGGTAAAGAACCATAGGGAATTCCTGCAATGCGATCGAATTTTAAATCCTTGAGAATGTCTGCATAAGCGCTGACAATTTGGTGGAAAATCTGCGGAATTGAAATAATTTTCCGCAAGTCGATGTAATATGGAAATACGGCTCCCGATGCTTGTACGTGGTCGCCAAAAACTACGCAGCCGATGTCATAAAGTTGCAAGATTAAATCGCGGTGAGGTTCCGGTTGCAAAAAGCAAACATCCGGCAGCCACAGTTCGCAAGTGGGACTACCTTCGATCGCGCGCAGCCTCTGTTGATTAATATTATCCCGCAATTTCTCAATTTCTCGGCGCGGCTCTTTCCCCGCTAATAAACTTGGGGGGACTGGCAGCAGCAAACCGTCACCATTCTTGCTTAAACCGGCCGCCAGCAGTTGTGCGAGGTCGTTTTCTTCTGTGAGGTCATTTTCTTCGGCGATGTCTCCTTCGACTAAAATTAGGCGTTCTGGAGCTTCTTTGCGGATGCGAGCTAACATATCCGGCATTATTCCTACTTCTAAACCTAGTTTTTCGGGAGTTCCCCAAGTTTGAGAGAGTCGGACTAATTGCAAGTACAAAGGGTTTTTTGGCGTCGGGTATTCTTGCACAGCCTCGGCTGAGGGGTTGGCGGTGGCACAGAGGACAAAAACTGTTTTTCCAGCGTATAACAAAAATGGCGCTACTTGGTCGAATCCGGCATAGGGACTTAAGGTAATAGCGTCAACTCGCCAGTCTTGAAATACAATTTTGGCAAACACTGTGCTGGTATTTAAATCGCAGTGTTTGGCATCTAAAATTACTGGCAGGTGAGGGGGAATAATTGTTAAAAGTTCTTGCAGCAATGCCCAACCGGGAATACCGAGAGATTGGTAAAAACCGAGGGTGATTTTGCAGGCACTGATTAAATCGGCTGTTTGGTCGATCGCACTTTTTAGCTTTGACAACAAATCAGTTACATAAACTTGAGTCTCTTCCCCAGTCATGGAAACCTGCGGGGGCAAGGTTTCCGGGTCGGGGTCGAGGGCTAAATACAGCAAACTTTGATTGGTTTCAACAGCGGCTAACAGTTTATCGAAAAAGTTGGTTCGATCCGTCATAATTTGTTAGGAAGGTAAGGGAAATTAAAAAAAATGCAGCTCAAAGTGAGAGGGGTGTTGTGCCGGAAGAAACCGATCCCCGTTGAAATTGAAAGTAAGAATCTTTTAAGATTGTAGAATGTAAAGAGCAGGAAATCTGTAACTTTGGGAGCAGTTTTATGAGGAATGATTTTCGGGTTGGCTACACCGGTGATTGCACCTAACCTGCAGCAAATCAATTAGTTGCGGTAAACTAACCAGTGTCCGGGCGGCGATTTGATCGGCCTTCGCCTGCGGTACGCGAGTTTAGCAAATGCGAATTTGCAAGGGGCAGATTTGAGATCAGCAAATTTTAGGCAAGCAAATTTATCCGGGGCAAATTTGAGCGAGGCTTCTTAGCGGCAAGCTAATTTACAAGGTACTAATTTTACTCAAGCTAATTTAATCCAGAGCCCGTTTGAGGGGGCTAATCTAAAAAATGCTACCGTTGCAGGTGTTATTTGGGTTGACGGTAGTATTAAATAGATGCAGAAGCTAAAGCAATGCCCGCCTTATATTAGGGATAGTAATAAATGATCGGTACGATCGACTTTACGATTTGGGACGAGTTGCTGCAACGCTACGTTGACGATTTCGGCCGCGTCAATTATCGGGGCTGGAAAGCTGAGGGGGCGGATGTTTTGAGGGTGTGGCTGGAAAGTTTGGCGGATGTGGATTTGGCGGATTGTAGTGATGCGGATGCGCGGCTGGCGTTGTGGCTGAATGCGTATAATGCGATCGCAATTTCTCAAGTTCTGGAAGTATATCCGATCGCGTCGATCCGTCCCAAAGTTTTGGGAATTCCCAACTGGCTGAGTTTTTTGGATTTTTTCACTCGTTCAAATACGATTATTGGCGGCAAAAAGTACAGTCTCAATCAAATCGAACACGCAATTTTGCGGCCGGAATTTGCGGAACCGCGCATCCATTTTGCATTAGTTTGCGCTTCTGTCGGGTGTCCGCTGCTGCGGCGGGGGGCTTATTTCCCGGAGTCGGTACGGACTCAACTAGAAGCGGATGCCAGCCGTTTTATTCACAATCCTGATAAGGTGCGATATGATGCCGAGAAAAAGACGCTTTATTTGAGCAAGATTTTTAAGTGGTACGGCGAGGATTTTGTAAAGGCGGCGGGTTCGGTGGCTGAGTATGTGGGCGGTTATTTGGGGCCCGAGGCGGCTGTGGGCGATGGATGGGCGATCGTTTTTTTGCCTTACGACTGGAATTTGAATCGGGTTGATGGATAAAATTTGCGCCTATGGGTTAGGTGTTTTTTGGAGGGGGTAATTTTTTTCGGCTGTATCAGTTGCGTAGTATGGGTTTAAGGCACTTTATGAAAAATCCGAGGGACGTAAATGCTGTATTGCTTGCTGTGAAAAGTTTTGAGGTTTGTTGAAAATTTTGCCTCTTGACAGGTCGGTTTTGAAATGGTAGTTTTAATATGTACAGACGCAAACGAACCTTGAAAACTAAATACAGTAAGGGTTTCAGAAACCAACTGTTGCAATTAACCTAACTCCCTATCAGGGATTGAAACGCAGGAGGTAGAATTTGGAAGCGAGGAAAAGATATGGCGTTGCAATTAACCTAACTCCCTATCAGGGATTGAAACGCAGAAATATTTAGAAGTTTCTGACTCTCAAGTCAAAGTTGCAATTAACCTAACTCCCTATCAGGGATTGAAACACATACTGATAACACCCGCCCCGCCCCTCTTCATCTTGGTTGCAATTAACCTAACTCCCTATCAGGGATTGAAACACAAAGCCAAACTCAAAAACGCCGCCGACTTTATCCTTGTTGCAATTAACCTAACTCCCTATCAGGGATTGAAACCATAAAGCGCTGTACGCCCCAAGCCGTAGCGATTTGTTGCAATTAACCTAACTCCCTATCAGGGATTGAAACTGAACCTGCCCCGGAACCTAAAGTGAAGATTGAGTTGCAATTAACCTAACTCCCTATCAGGGATTGAAACGTGCTGTAGACACTGGCTTGTTGGCGTCAGAAGGTTGCAATTAACCTAACTCCCTATCAGGGATTGAAACTATCTACTCTGGTATGTCAAGGGGTTTTTTGAAAGTTGCAATTAACCTAACTCCCTATCAGGGATTGAAACCCAGTCGCCAATCCTAACGCCGTTAATAGTTAAGTTGCAATTAACCTAACTCCCTATCAGGGATTGAAACGTGCTTTTTTATCAGTCTGTCCCGCGGTCGGTGGAGGTTGCAATTAACCTAACTCCCTATCAGGGATTGAAACTTAAAAAACTGGCTCGGTGCAGATGTTCTTGAAAGTTGCAATTAACCTAACTCCCTATCAGGGATTGAAACGCAGTGCCGATATCGTTCATCATTTCTTGAGTGTTGGTTGCAATTAACCTAACTCCCTATCAGGGATTGAAACAGCGCAACTTCCACAGTTAGTGTTGCGCTAGCTGCTAATACGTTGCAATTAACCTAACTCCCTATCAGGGATTGAAACGAAAACTCTTGAGTAGTCACCATGAAAGCTCTCGGCCAGTTGCAATTAACCTAACTCCCTATCAGGGATTGAAACACTCAAACCAACACTTTAGAAACAAACACCGCCACGTTGCAATTAACCTAACTCCCTATCAGGGATTGAAACAGCGGCATTGTGCGGGATAGCTTTTTAATCTCGCGTTGCAATTAACCTAACTCCCTATCAGGGATTGAAACGGTGCGGTCGGCGGATTGATGGCTCCTGTGATGGGCGGTTGCAATTAACCTAACTCCCTATCAGGGATTGAAACTTGTTTGACGCTTGCTAGAAAACGGTGCTTTAACGTTGCAATTAACCTAACTCCCTATCAGGGATTGAAACGATGTAGATGTCGATGAAGAAATTAAACTTTCCGGTTGCAATTAACCTAACTCCCTATCAGGGATTGAAACGATGTAGATGTCGATGAAGAAATTAAACTTTCCGGTTGCA
>NZ_JAUBOY010000060.1:35070-36052 GCF_036700465.1 Microcoleus sp. T3_A4
ATTAACCTAACTCCCTATCAGGGATTGAAACCTATCTAGCATTCCGATAGAACCGTAAACGGTACTTGTTGCAATTAACCTAACTCCCTATCAGGGATTGAAACGTGAATTCTTACAGAGAGCGCCTTTACGGGCGCTTTGTTGCAATTAACTAACCTAACTCCCTATCAGGGATTGAAACTGGTGTATGAAATATACGATCCCAGACGCAGACAGTTGCAATCAACCTAAATCCCTATCAGGGATTGAAACGAAGAAATAAAAATTATTATTACAGGATAAAAATAATGGTGTACAAACTATTAATTGCTGTGCTTTGTCTCATTCTTACATTTCCTACAGTTGCTTATGGATTTTCGGATGTAAATACTTCTAATGACATAATAGATAATTATACAAAGAGTAAAAAAATAGAAAAAAGTGAGTATTACAAAGTAAGAGAAGCACTATCAGCCACTGAATTTATAGATACCACAATAGAAATATTCCACCCAGTTTCTCCACAACGATTCACACCAGTTATTCAAATAGTAGGATCTATATCTAAGGTTTTGCAATGGCTAATATATGTGGAGGATTGGCTGAATACTGACAAAGAAATTGCAATGAGAATTAATGATGTATTAACTTCTATCAAAAGAGAAAATGCTACTGATCCAGACTTATATATTAAATTTGAAGAGTATGTCAAAACTACTTTGCAAAGCTGGGTACCCGATCGTGATTATCCGCAAATAGGATATCTACCAAAAAAACTAATGTACAATCAATCGCTGGGTGAATCCGAAATAACTAAATACTGGCCAGAAGCTTCTCAAAAAGAGCAGGCAGAATATGTTGCTTTAACTTTTGATGAATTAATTTTGAATTATCAATTGCTTGCGAATGATTTACATTAAAGTAATTAAAACAATACTCCGGACAGTTTTTAAAGAGGAATGCGATCGCAATAAAATAGAGAAGTGAAAAAAGTGAGTGCAAT
>NZ_JAUBOY010000118.1:0-3104 GCF_036700465.1 Microcoleus sp. T3_A4
CGAATCACATAATTGGCGATCGCACAAGCAAGCAAAGGAGTACCCCCAGAAGCTGCTGTGGGATTGAGAGGAAGCGATTGCAGCACACTAACTTCATCCTCCTGCACCGAACCTTCCGCCTCTAGCGTCCAGTTTCCCCCTTTTTCTAAAATCAAAAAACCTTTTTGCGCCCCCGCATTTTCGATCGCAATTTTCATCAATCTTTCCAGCAACCTACTCAAAACAATTTCACCCGAAATCGCTTGAGAAGCTTTCATCACCGTAGCTAAATCTAGCGTCTCACCCAAATTGTTGCTAGTAGTCGCCGTCGTAGTGCGATTAACTTTAGTTTGAGTAGTTGTCTTCCCTGAAGTTCTCGCGATTAATTGAGGATATTTTTCCTCCCAACTCTCAACTTTACGTTTAGCACCCCAGTATTGGTAGCCATAGTGGGCCTTAGTCAAATAGATTTGGGCAAATTCTTCTTTATCCTTCCCCAACCAGAACTTAGCAGCAAGTTCCGCCGCCAGCGCTTCATTCTGAATAAAATCACCCTCTCTAGCCTCAGCTATCGCGCGATCGTACAAATCCATCGCCTCCAAATCTCGACCTGAAATCCTCGCCATTTCTGCCGCCACTAGCGATAATTTATGTGCGAAACTTTCCGAGCAGTTATCAGCCCAAATTTTGATTTGTTTCTGATGAGCTTCTAATTGCTCCCAGTAATCTTTTCGCTCCGACTCAGAAACATCTGAATACAGAGCCGTTAAAATCAGACAACGGTAAAAATGATGGTGAGCACTAGAAATATGACCCATTAAATAATCGAGCAGTTCAGCAGCGCGATCCGATGCTTCTAGCGCCTCACTATACAGTCCGTAAAGATATAAAGTCTGCGCTTTTAAAACATAAAACTCGCACAGCGCCGCCATACTTTTACGGCTGTGGAAATTTTCTAAATGCTGTTCTTCGCTAACATCATCCTCTTCGCCCATCAAATTTAAAATGGCTATCTTATTAGCAATAATAATATCAATCGCCCATAAATTTTTAGTTTGCTCGCAAAAATGGAGCGACTTGCCAATATCTTCCAAAAGGTTATTCAAATTCATGCCCTGAAAGAAATAGGTAATAGTTTGAAACATCCGGTTATAACCCGTCCATTGCAAATTGCCCGATTGCAAGCCAACTTTATAACCTTCATTATTAATTGCCGCCGTAGTTTTGAGCGGTCTCACCCAGCAATTTAAGTAATTGGCAAAGATCACACTATCTTGGCAGTTTTGAGACAAGTTATTTGAATTTTCGCTGAGAGTCAGAGCGAGTCTGCCAAACTCATAAGCCGATTGGTAATCCCCTAAAATTGAATTTAGGATAATTCCATAACACGAATAGCAGTAAGACCCTCCCGCTACAAAACCGTACTTGAGAGAAAGGTTAATCGCTTTAATCACAGTCAACTTCCACAGTTCTTGAGATGAAAAGAACGTTAGCGGCCCCATGTTGCCCAATAATTTCATGGCCATTAGTTGAGCCGGATCTTTCATATTTTCGGCATGAATTAATGAAGCAATTTCTTGGTTTGCCAAGTTAGCTGTAGCTGTCGCCATTTCCGCATTAATCGCCTCACTTAAACTATCTTCAGCCAAGTCTATGCCCAGCAATTGAAGGGCTTTTAATCCCGATTGAACTGCTGCTTCATATTTACTCAGCAGAGTGTACTGCACGATCAAAATGTTATAAATTTCGGCTTTTTCTAGCTCAGATTTTGCCTGGGCAAATGCCACTTCTATTAAAGTTTCTGATTCTTCAAAATTGCCGTTTAAATATTCGGCCTCTGCCAGCTCCTTATGAAAGGTAAAAGCTAGTTCGTAGGAGTCTTGCCAAATATCGCCCGGTAAAATTTCTCGACCGAATTTTAAGTAGTCTCTGGCAGCAGCATAAGCCGTTGCATCTTTAGCTTTGCGAGCGGCTGTTAAATTTAAAATAGCGAGTTCAGTTTTCTCGTTATCATCAATGATTAAAGTCCGACCAGAATTCAAATGATCGACTATTTCAAAAACTCTTTCGGCTTGTCGTTCAGGAGAAATATTCGCTAGTAATAGGCGACCAATTTGTAGGTGAATTGCGGTTTGCAGTTGGGAGTCAATCAAAGCGTAACCCGACTGCTGCACGCGGTCATGCAAAAATTTATAAGTAGTAATTACTAAGTCTGAATTAATTATTTCTTCTGCGGTAGCACCTAACTCAGAAGTAGTTAAAATCAATCCCTCTTGGATGGCTGGCAATAGTTCTTGAAACGTGGCTCCCCAAGATTTTTCATTAATAATTGAGAGAGTGTTTAAGTCAAAACTATTACCCACGCAAGCAGCCAAACGCAAAACTTGCTGAGTTGATGGGGGGAGTCTTTTCAATTTGCCAATCATCAATTCAATGACGTTATCAGTAATACCTACTGATTCAATTTCGGAAATGTTCCAATCCCAGTTTCTTGCGTGAAAGTTGAATTTTAGCAGGTTTTCTTGATAGAGAGTTTTGAGAAACTGATTGACAAAAAAAGGATTACCTTGAGTTTTACTGACCACTAACTCGGCTAGGGGGAGCGCTGAGTTTTGGTCTTTACGCACGGTATCAGTAATTAAGTTAACTATGTGGTGAAGGTGTAAGGGAGCTAAAGTAATTCGCTCGATTCTTGCACCTTGATTTTGCAGCTCGTCCAAAGTCATCATTAAAGGATGAGATGGGTTGACTTCGTTGTCTCGATAGGCACCAATTAGAAATAGATAATTGGTTTGCTCATCTGCTATCATTACTTGTAGCAATTTCAATGTGGCGGCATCAGCCCATTGTAAATCGTCGAGAAAGATGACTAAGGGATAGTCAACTGAACAAAAGACGCGGATGAATTTTTGAAATACTAAATTAAAGCGGTTTTGTGCTTCAGTAGCGCCTAATTCTTGTACGGCTGGCTGTGGGCCAATGATTAATTCTACTTCAGGAATGACATCTACAATGATTTGACTATTAGTACCAATAGCTGCTAAGATTTTGTGTTTCCAGGTATTGAGTTGATTTTCGCTTTCTGTTAAGAGTTGCTTGACTAATGATTGAAAGGCTTTGACAAC
>NZ_JAUBOY010000061.1:0-35733 GCF_036700465.1 Microcoleus sp. T3_A4
ATTTTAAATCACCCTAACCTTCCTTCAGTCTTGTCTTATGGTACTCTGGCTGCTTAAAAACTGTCCGGAGTATTGTTTTTATTCATATAGTTTTCTATAACTAAACTTATAAAATCAATGAATATCTTATCTTTGCTACTCTGGTAACCTACGATTTTAAAACGCTCATACATTGTTGTACTTTGAGAAAAAATTTGTATTAAAACATAGTAATAATCGATTTTTACTTCTACCAAACAAATCATTATTTTAATAATTGACGGGTTCTCGAAAATTTTTGGATAGCTCAAGCTTACCATTACTAACATTTGAGCATAAGCTATAGATTCATATCTGTCTTCTTCATTTGCAATTAATATGATTAATTTATTAATAATTTCCGCAATAAAACCTTGTGTTTCCAAATAGTCAAATAAAAATATAATAATCACGGAATCTTGTGAATTATCTAACAAATCAATGATTGCTCTGTTGACTTTTGAAATATCAATATCAAGTCTCTTGATTATACTAACAGCAGCAATAATACATATTTGATTGTCTCGATTTTGATTTATGAAATTAATCAAAGCATCCAATACTTTTTGATTGTTAACTAAAGCGTTATCATTTACGCTTAGTTTGTCTAAATGTGAAATAGCTAGCCCTTGAATCGTAGGATTTTGACTATTTAAAAATGATATTAACTTACCAATAACCACTTTGTCCAAAATCTTAGAATCAATTAAAATATTAATAAGTGAAATATTTTGTAATTCGTATTGCTCATCTTCGTTCAATAAAGCATTAACTAAAAAATCAACGGCAACTTGCTTAAAATTATCATTTTTTAAAGCTATTGTTGCTACTTTTATGGCACGTCCCTCATTATCATCTTTTAATAATTTAGGGATTAATACTTTTAAGCATTCATACTGCGGGTTGATTTTAAATAAAACTTCCCAAAGCTTAGATAGTTCGTATATTTCTAAATCAGTCTTATTGATGACTTCATTTATAATATCACAGGCTTCTTTGGGAGCGTAATATTTTAACGATTCTATGATGAATTCCTCATAACCAGGAAACATTAATTTGTATTGTTGTATTTGTGGATTCTCATCCAAGCAAACCAAATACACCCATTCACTAATAAAATGTATGTCGCCAGATTGACACGAGTAAACTATATTTAATGGTAGAAGCTTAAGCCGATACAGATTTTTCCATTTGTCTTCCTTAAGATTCGTTATTGTCTCGATCAATTCTTTCTTTAGCAGTGCTGAAATTTGGAAATTTTCTAACCATAATATAGCTACTTCTAGCCATTGGGTTTCAAAGATTCGATAGCGCTCCATGAAAAATTGACAATTATCAATTACTAAAGATGCAAAATATTCCTGGAATGTAGGATGAAAAAATGCGTAAACAGGTTCATCTGTTGCAGCTTCTCGATCTACCAAATTCAGCCAACCGAGATCCCAGGCTAATTTAAAAAGCCTATCGTCCATTTGTTTTTCAATTAAACTCAGCGGCAACCGAAATCTAGCATCGCTATCCAATCCTGCTATAGACAAACGACCGAGGGCTTGATGTAATTCTTCTCGCAAACCTGGTTGAGTCGCCCAATCAATAACCGTTTGGGATGGTTTCCACTCATAGAAATAGCGGACAAAGTGTTGATATAGTTCGGCTTTGGTTTCTGGTAATTCGACTTGCTTATTTTGGCTGAATATTTGACACAGTAGAGATAAGCGAAGCGGATTTTTTATGAGTTGGCGGATGCGTTCTTTTTGCGGTTCTTGCAGCTTTTTGTGTAACTCCTGTCCCCGTTGAATATTTTTTGATTCAGCAAACCACTGCTGAATAAAAACATCTACTTGCTCTTGTTTAAACTCCTGAGTTTTGTAAGTATCAAAGCCTGTGAGGGGATTGTTGAGACGGGCATCCCAAACATTGGTTCGACAGGTCAAAACAACCCGCACATTACCCAACCAATCAGTAAGCTGGTTTTTGATTTCCTCTAAGGACAAACAACTATTCGCCCCTACAGCCATTTCATCAACACCATCGAGTAACAGCCACACCCCACCGTGACGCAACCGTTTCTGTAGAGATGTTTTGTGAGACTTCTCTACATCAATATCAGGATAAACCAGAGCCATAGCTTCCGCTAACCATTCCTGAAGGATATAGTCTTTCAGTGTCTTTCCTTGCAAACTTGCCAGCGCAATGCAAATCGGCAAATCTTGATTATTTTCCTGAATGTGAGTGGCGATTTTATCTAACAGCGTTGTCTTTCCTGCTCCTGGTTCGCCGACAATAGCAATATGTTTATTTTTTCCAGTAGGGTTTTGTTCAATAACGTCAGTCATGAATTCATCATGTTCGTAAATTCGGGTAACGACTTCCGGTTCTAATTGATGCAACAGTTCCATAGGCACATTACCACTGCGACGCTGCTGCTGTTTCCGTTCGATTAAACCTAGCGGTACAAAAACATTGATTTCAAATCCCTGTTCAGTTGCCTTACGCCTAATTCGCTGTTCTTTTTGCTGCCGATCTAGCATGACTAAGCAGACTTCCCGCCAATCAATATTAGTTACGTCTATAGGTGTTTGTTTTTGTTTAGAATCTCTAGACTTGGGAAGCCAATCTTCAATAAACTTAGTGGGTTGCAGTTCTAGAATCGCAGCAATTTTTTCTATGGCATCTCTTTGTACCTTGTAGTCCCAGTGCGGATTAAACAGCCTTCTAACCTGATCGTCACCATTGAGTCCTGCTGCTTGTGCAAGCGAGTCATGGGTATAACCCTTTTCCAGTCTCCTGGCTTCTAAAATTGCTAACCCTTCTCTATTGGGGAGAAAACCTCTTCTTCTCTTGCTAGTTGCTGTCATTGGCTGCTGAAAGTTGTTGTGCTAGTCATCTTCTTTACTTTAGCAAACTGGACGGATTATTGGAGAGTGCAGATAAGTGCAGTTAAGAATCTTGCTAACTGCACTTACTGTCTCTGGACTATACAACTTTATCTCGATAACCTCAAAGTATCGAGTTCAACTTTATATCAATGACTTGCACTTACAACTATTCAGACGAGTTCGACTTCAACAGCGATGATGATTCGCTGCAAATCTTTCCGCAATTCCAAAGCGGAGAAATCATCAACGAGTTAGAAACGATCGCTATCGATATTCTAGAGATGATTTTAGGCGATTGCTTCCGTTACTGTCCCCAAGTTCCCCTAGAAATGATCTGTTCTCGTCGAGAAACTTTCACCCGTCTTCCCATTGAACTTTGGAAATTTTGGGTGAGTTCCAGAGTCGATATCGCCTTGATGGAACGCGGCTGTGGTGCTAGTCGCAAAGCCAAACTGGTGATAGAATGTCAATCTCATTGGCACGATCGCCCAGAGGTGCAGGAGCGCGATCGCAAAAAAGCCCGACTCCTTGCATCTGTTGGCGTTCCCTTAGTATACCTGCGACAAATCGATCGAGATCGACGCTTCTATCGTTTCTACACTCCCAATGGACAAAAAGAAGTCTTCTACAACTCAATTACCCAACAAGGACGAACAGAAGTGGAAGGATTTTTGCAACACTATTCAACACAGTTGACAGTTGACAGTTGACTCTTAGACTATAAATTTTCTGTGTAAGTCCTGTAATTAACACAGGACTTACAGACGGCATCTATCCAAATCGAAAATCAATAATCGACAATGGTATTACTCCCACTCGATCGTACCCGGCGGCTTAGAAGTAATATCGTAAACCACTCGGTTCACCCCCTTAACCTCATTCACAATCCGATTCCTGATCAGTTCCAACAAATCGTAAGGAACCCGCGCCCAATCAGCTTTTGCTCTGATCTACTGAATACGTTGTACCACATATAAATGGAATATGCTGGATGATTACAAATACCGATCGCAACTAGGACAACGGTACAACATGGGTGGGAGTTGTGCGGACAAGCTTTACTTTCTAAAATGTTAGAGAAGAAGGCAGGCACGACACGGATTGACACGGATACACGGATTAAGTATTGAGCGTGATTTACTTTAAGTAGCGTGCGTCAGTTAGCATGATTTTTCCTACAAACCAACAATTTCACAACTAACGCATTTTGCAACAAATGGTGCGTCAGAATCACACTTTCTATGCTGACTAAGAATCTCAAACCTGACGCACCCTACCCATCTTATCTATCTTTAGAGTGGTGACATAATTGTGAAGTTTCGCATAATTTGTTGGCGCGGGGATTTTGTAGGACAATGTTCGATATGAAACGTTTAAAATTAAAATCAATGCTGGTGGTGGCGATCGCGATCGCCTTTTGTTTAATTGCGATCGCCAGCTACGCCCAAGCCAACAAGACTTTAACACTGGCGACTTCCCCAGACTACCCGCCCTATGAATTTAAAGATACGGCTGTTAGCGGCAACGAAATCATCGGTTTTGACATCGATATTGCCAAATATATTACTAAAAAATTAGGCTACGAACTAAAAGTAATTGGCATGGATTTTAACGGCTTAATTCCCGCTTTGCAGGCGGGAAGAGCCGATTTTGTGATGGCTGGAATGACTCCCACAGCAGAAAGGAAAATAAATGTTGATTTTTCTGACCTTTACTACGAAGCTCAAAATACAATTGTCGCCAATAAAGGCAGCAATTTGACGAAAGCTGAAGATTTAGCCGGGAAAAAAGTAGGCGTTCAACTCGGAAGTATTCAGCAGGAAGCTGTGAAAAAAATGGCCGGGGTGGAACTGGCTCCTCTCAATAGGATTCCTGACATCATTCAAGAAATTAAATCGAATCGCCTTGCGGCGGGAGTAATTGAGGATACTGTCGCTACGGGTTATGCCGCAGCGAACCCGGACTTGGAATTTAACACAATTCCGAATACTGAAGAAAGCGGTTCGGCGATCGCCTTTCCGAAAGGTTCGAGATTAGTTCCAGAATTCAACCGAGTCCTCCAACAAATGAAAGCCAGCGGTCAAATTAAGGAACTAGCTACTAAGTGGTTTTCTCGACCAATTCCGCAAGAACCGGCTCAAGCAAATCAGCCTGCGGTAGCGCCCAAGTTCGGGTTAGATTTTGGCAAAATCTTGCCGAGTTTGCCTTATATTTTGTCGGGGCTTGGGGTAACGCTAACTTTTACCTTGCTGTCGGCATTTCTCGGATTTATCTGGGGAATCGTGCTGTCTCTGTTTAAGATTTCTAGCATTAAACCGCTGTTCTGGTTTGCCACTGCTTACACCTCAATTTTTCGAGGAACGCCGCTAATTTTGCAGTTGACGTTAGTTTATTTTGCAACGCCGCAGCTTACGGGCTATAATATATCGGCGCTGCAAGCTGGCGTAATTACTTTTTTCCTGAATTCTGGGGCTTATATTTCCGAAACAATCCGCGCGGGAATTCAAGCCGTAGATAAAGGTCAAAAAGAAGCCGCAGAATCCCTTGGCGTTCCCTACAAACTGATGATGGGCGATATTATCTTGCCGCAAGCCTTGAAAAACATCTTGCCTGCATTGGTGAATGAAAGTATTGCTTTGCTGAAGGATTCAGCTTTAGTTTCAGTAATTGGCGTAGAAGACTTGCTGCGCCGCGCTACAATTGTGGGAGCAGAAAAGTATATTTACTTTGAACCTTTGATATTTGTCGGCGCAATTTATTATTTGATGGTGCTTAGTTTAACTTGGGGGGCCAATGTACTCGAACGTAGACTCCAAAGTAGCAGTTAAGGTCGATCGCCTGTATAAATCTTTTGGCAATCTGAAGGTTTTGCGCGAGATAACTACTGAGATTCATAAAGGAGAAGTGATTGCCATTATCGGCCCTTCGGGGTGCGGCAAGTCTACTTTTTTGCGGTGTTTAAATTTACTGGAAATTCCGACTTCGGGACACATATACATTGACGGGGTGGATATTACTTTGCCGAAGGCAGATATTCTGAAAATCCGCCAGAAAGTGGGGATGGTTTTTCAGCATTTCCACTTGTTCCCGCACATGACTGTGCTGCAAAATGTGATGTATGCGCCTGTAAAGGTGAAGCAGGTGGCTAAGGATGAGGCGCGTCTCAAGGGGTTAGAATTGCTGGAAAAAGTCGGTTTGTCAGATAAGGCAGAGGTTTATCCTTCTAAACTTTCGGGGGGACAAAAACAGCGGGTGGCGATCGCCCGCTGTTTGGCTATGGAACCGGAAATTTTGTTGATGGACGAACCGACTTCTGCACTCGATCCTGAAATGGTTAAAGAAGTGTTAGATGTGATGAAAGCTTTGACGAAAACGGGCATTACAATGGCAATTGTAACTCACGAGATGGGTTTTGCGCGGGAAGTCGCCCACCGCATTTTGTTTCTCGATGGCGGAAAGGTGGCGGAAGATGTGCCGCCGCAGGAGTTTTTTAGCAACCCGAAGTGCGATCGCGCCAAGCAATTTCTAGAAAAAATGCTTTAATTCATATAAAGATGAGAGTTTTTAACCGCAGAGGATACAGAGGACACAGAGAGAGTTAGAGGAGAAAGATAAAGTTGCGGTAGGGTGCGTCAGTTTGAGATGCTCGATCGCCACGGAAAGTATAATAATATTTATCCGATGATTAACTTGGTAATTCTGTTAGAAAAACGAGAGAATTCTTTGAATCACCTGGGTATTAAAATCTTTCGGAAAGCGGTGTCTTTCCTGAGCGTGATCGAGAAAGAAAGTCTTGGGATAATAAGCAAGAGCGGCTTCCATTTCGCTAATCTTTTCTAATAAGGGTTCGATCCGATCGATTTTGTCGGGATGGCGATGTTGGATGAGAGTCGCAGCGTTCCTAAAATGCCGCCCCTCATCCTGCGTGACCAAATGTCCTACGCGAGCAAAGCCCTTCCCATAGTGTTGGTAGAATTCCTTAATATCCCGGTGATAAGACCACACGGAACCCATTTCGTCAAACATTAAACCCACTAGAATGGTGAATTCGTTCTCAATCAGAAACGAGATCGGTTCGAGTTCATGCACCCGACTCTGGTTTTTTTGGTCGATCGCCTCTGGGGACAAACCTGATACCATGTGATAGACCTTACGTAGAGCAACGTAGTGCCGTAATTCGTCTTGCAGCCAAAGTTCCATCGCACTCATGAATTCTAACGAGAACTCCGAACTGCGAGATAGCAGATGCTCGTAGAGTGGCTGACTGTCTCCCTCAGAGAACACATCTCGGCTGAGGAGATCCATAAATCCAGCCTGAATTGTAGGCGCGACTTCGGGAATTTTCAACTCATCGGCAATAAATTCATCTACACTCCACTCACTGCTAAGAATCGGAATTCCCCGGACATCATGAGTTTGTAATTTCATAGTTTTTCTGATTAGAAGTTAAGTATTCACCAGACGATCGCTCACGATATGCGGAACGATTAAGCAATGTCGTCCGGTGATCGGATTAGTATCTCCGCGCAATACGATGCCAGATGGAGTATCGCCCACAATCCAGGAACCTACGACGAAGTGGTAGCCAAAATACTCGGGCAACGGTTGATAGGACTGAATAATGAATCCTTCGCGATCGTAGCCCATCGCCTCGCGGGCGTGAACGGCTCCGGCAATAAAATCGCCTGTTTCAATAGAAACCCCAACACCTTCTAGACCGACGAGGGGCTTTTTCACGTGCATTTGGGTTAGTAATGCTGTGGATTCGATCGAGATAGTATCCGTGAAGAAAGTGGGCAGTAAAAATTGACCGTACACTGGGTGGCTGCCAAATAATTCCCACATCCACACCATCGCTCCTTTATTGCTTAAAATCTGTTTCCACAGCGGTTCAATTATTTTCACGTCCCCTGCTATCAGGCGCGATGCTAGGGCTTCATCTGCGTTAAAGGATTGGCTGGCGAGTTGCAAATCCAGCCAATCGATGATTTTCCACAGCCGCAATATCCGATTATTGAATTGATCGACAAAAAATCCTTCTTCATCCACGCCCAGATGGTTACGCAATCCTACAAGTTGGGTAAAAAAGCGATCGTTTCCCAATTCTTGATTAATAATTTCGACCAGTTGTCCTGCCATCTCGGTATCTTCGGACAGATGCTCGTCAATTAACAAGCTCAGACCGAACTGCTTTAAATCATAATGACGACTTAGAGTGCGGAATCGACCTGCAACTTCGTCCCAAAAGTTGTTGAACTGATCGGCATCGTTGGGAAGCGATCGCAAATCTCGGCTTGATTTTTTCATGTCATCTAACCACAGCCATTGATAGACTGTTTCTGCACCCAAGAGAGGAGTTTCGCCGTTGATTTCTAGAAGGCTAATTTTTCCATCTTCAGTGACGGCAAGATCGAAACGGGTATAAAGAGACATATCTTCTGCTTCGTCAACCCGATCCCACGAAACCTGAATTGCTTCCCAGAAAGCAGGGGGAATAGCGAGTTTTTTCATCCGATTTTCTAGGCCATCAGCGGTGAAAAACCAGTCCAAAAACTCCCGACACATATCCCAAAGAGCCTCAGTAGCATCCCAGATCCTCGCCTCTTCCTGGCGCGAAAACATCACCCCAAAGGGACGGTCTAAGGCTTCTGCCCAGTAGCGTTGGTTGATGTCTGCAAGAGGCTGACATTGGTAGGCGTTCTCTAATACGTGCTGCTGCCAGTTGCGTCGTCGCTGAAACAAAAAGGGATACATGGATGAAGCACCTTGTTAGTGACACTGGAGAATATGAAAAAATAGAGAAAAATCGGTCTTGGTTACTTTCCTCCGCTTCCCAAAGGAGCCGTGGAACGGACTGTGCTACCAAACCTCCCTCGTCCTTTGATAGTTCCCCGAGCTGCGTGGCCTGCGGGGCGATTTGGGGTATCGCGACTGGAGGAAAAGTAGGGAGAATCTAGCGGTATGCCCTGTAGGGGACGAGTAATCTGGGTTCTATCTGGAGTTACAATTCCGATGTTGGAGCGGTAAACGGGTTGCACTGGATAAACCCTGTAGGAGCCGCTGGAGCCGCCGTTGACCACTGTTGGAGGGGCATCATCATCGACATCATCGGTGAAATAGAAGCCGCCGAAGTCGGGTCGCCATCCGGGGGTAGCAACGCTGGAATTCGATACCTGCGAGCAAATGCTTGCTGTGTCTTCTTGGCATTCTGGCTGGGTGCGATACACGGGCGTAATGCGTTCGTATTCCTGCATTGCGTACCGGAACTGGGCCTGACACTGCTCTTTGGTGAACCCGTTGCTTTGGTTCGTCGCATCTACAATACATTGCTGTTCGGATGCGTAGTAGCGTACTTCCTTGGGTTGGCGCAACATGGTATAAGCAAGATAGCCTAATCCACCGATCGCCAGTACACCTGATGTAATTAGAAGGTAACGAATTGTTGTCGTTCGATTGTTGTTATGAGTCATGGCTAACCAGAGGTTAGAGTCATTATTTCAAAGAACCTGTAATGTGATGAATTTGCTGCCACTGAGATGATTGGATTTATACGGTCAGCCACAGTTCAAGTAATTTACCTCAGTCTGTGAGTTGGAACTCAGGACTTTGATTATAGCTTTTACTACATGGCCCGATTCAGGGTTTCCTCGATCGCAGCAAATTATCTTCCTCAAATATTTGATTTTAAATTCGCCTTTTTTGACTGCGCTGATTTCGCTGCCGATCAAGCTTTGCTAAAAATGCACCCGAAACATCCGCCAGAATGCTAATTATCCGATACAAAGCCACGGCACTCAGAATTATAGCCGTAGAAAAGCGATCGGACAACAGGGCGATCGCCGTTGCTTCAAATACTCCCATTCCCCCCGGTGCTCCCGGTACGACTAAACCGACAACAAACGCAAAACAAAAAGCACCGAACAAGTTGGGAATATTGCTAAAGTTCACCGGAGTTAAAGCCATTACCGTTAGCAAAAAACCGCAGCCCCGCAATCCGATAAAACACATTTGTCCGATTAACGGCACTAAAGGATAGCGTTTAATTGGCAAATTAATTTTGCGGCGCGACTTGACATTAGATGTTTTTTTAGCTAGAGTGGAGGTAGACTCTACAGAAAAATTTAGTTCCTCGCCCTCCACCTCCTCAGTATTTGAATTTGCGCTATTGTTCTTGGATAACTTCAACCGCTCTACAAAGAGAACGATAGGATTTAAAATGCGGGGATGAATCGCCATTAAAATAGCAGCACAACCAACAACCCGCAAAAACCAATTGAATTTCTCAAAACAAATCAACCCAATCAAAACGCCCGCAGAAGCCATCAGCAGCGGTTCCAGCAACACGCTGAGAGTAGCAGCTTTGGGGAAAATGCCGGCATTTTTGGCGTCCAATATTCGACCCCAAAAATGCCAAATATTCCCCGGCAAATACTTGGCAATATTAGTTTTGAGAAAAACTTGAATCGCCCAGGCGGCAGTTACAGGTTGCCGGAATTCCCGCAAAATCAACATCCACACCCAGCCGACAAAAATTAGAGAAAATAAAGTGACGCCAAGGGCGATCGCCAGCAACGGAAAACTTTCGGCTCGAATTTGGATATTCGCGACTTCTCGCCAGTGAGTTAAAAAAGCTTTGGCAATAAATAAAAACGTCCCGCCCAAAATCAAATAGCGCAAATAAGGCTTTAAATGCAATTTCGCGAGGTTGAAAAAATTCTGAATTCGATGCAAGTGTTGTTTTCCCATTTTCTGATCCCGATTTTGAATTTGGGATTAATTTATACTGTTTTAGATTTTATCTTTTAGATGAGCCAAGGCAGAATTGTGGTTGATTTACACGGCATGATATGACGGAATAAATCTGTTTAACCTGAGATGTTGCACCATTGTCAAGAACGGGCAAGATGCCCGTTCCACAATAACTCAACATTTTTGTGGAACAGGCATCTTGCCTGTTCCTAAACAAGTAATTGAGAATGGTGGAACATCTCAGTTTAACCTAACCTATGCAGACTTCTACAGACTGTCCGTAATGCCCGCCTTACAGACTATTTAAGGCATTTTTAACCACAAACTTAAATTTAAAATCTAAAATTTAGATCGATATACCTCACTAGGAGTACATTTCTATGCCCGGCCCGAGCCCTGACGGTCTTTCCTATCTTTTAGATGATAGCCCCAATAGTTTCGCCTTGACTCCGGGCTTTTTGACTTCTTATCCTAACGGATTTTTTGCCCTCGGCGGCAACGATTTTATTGTTGGTTCGTCGGATGCCGATCGCATCAGCGGTGATAATGGTAACGATCGCATTCTCGGCGGTGGCAATTCCGATACCCTGTTAGGGGGTGCGGGCAACGATTTGCTTAACGGTGGTGCCGGCGCAGACTTCCTGTTTGGCGATGCCGGCAGCGATACCTTGCAAGGAGGCAAGGGAGGAGACGCCCTCAACGGCGGCGACGGCAGCGACGTTTTAGTGGGCGATGGTGGCAAAGATACGCTGACAGGGGGTTTGGGCCCAGATACCTTTGTCCTCCGCACCGACTCCGCAGTCTCCGATCCAGCTACTGCTGACGTTATTACTGACTTTAACAGTTTTGTGGATGCGATCGGACTGACTGACAATCTTACCGAAGCTGACTTGATTCTCGAAGAAATATCAATCGCCCCCGGTATTTCCAATACATTAATTAAAATTCGCCAATCCAATGCTATTTTAGGCTTGGTAGCCAACGCATCTCCACAAGACCTCGCCAATACATTCATCTCTGCAACTACCGTATTGGGCAACCAACTGGATCAAGCTCGCGATTTAGGCGTTTTGGGCGGCACTCAAACAATCGCAGACTCGGTTAGCAACGCCCGGCCAGACGGCCTTTACCGCTTTACTTTGCCTGCAACTAGCGACTTTAAATTAACTGTCAGCGGTTTGACGGCGGATGTTGACGTTGCTGTGATTAAAGATCTTAACGGCGACAATTCTATTGACTTCACCGATATTATTGCTTCTTCTCAACAACCGGATTTATCGCCGGAGTCGATCGACATCAACGGTTTAGCTGCAGGAACTTACTTTGTCCGAGTTTATCAATACCAAGGCAGTACAAATTTCTCCCTCAATCTGTCTGCAACCCCTGCAACTGTTTCTCCTAACAATCCGAGCAACTTGCCGGGTTTTGACTCTCGTTTTGGGTTCGGTTTGGTGAATGCAGCAGCGGCAGTTGCTAAAGCTCAAGGTACTGCAACTTTTCCTGATGTTCCCGATTTGGGTGGCGATGAGTGGGGCAAAGATTTAATTAAAGCTCCAGAGGTTTGGGCCCAGGGCTTGACTGGAGACGGAATTGTGGTGGCAGTTATTGACAGCGGAGTTGACTACAATCACCCGGATTTGACGGGGAATATTTGGAGCAATGTGGGGGAAACCGGTGTTGATGCGATGGGTCGCAATAAAGCTAGCAACGGGGTTGATGATGACAACAATGGCTTTGTTGACGATTTCCGAGGATGGGATTTTGTCAATAACGATAATGACCCGATGGATGATAACAATCACGGCACTCATATATCGGGTTTAGTTGCTGCGAAAAAAGATGGGGTTGGGATTACTGGAACTGCTCCAACTGCGAAGATTATGCCTTTGAAAATACTGGATAGGGCCGGGGTGGGGAAAATTCGGGATGAAATTAATGCGATTAATTATGCGGTGGCAAATGGAGCAAAGATCATTAATGTGAGTTTGGGTGGCCTACAGTTGAATATTCAAGAATTGGATGCGATTCGAGCGGCTGAAGCTCAAGGCGTGATCGTGATTTCGGCGGCGGGAAATGATGCTCGCCCACAAGCAGATTATCCGGCTCGGTTTGCCAATGAGGTAGGAATTGCTGTCGGTGGTGTTACCCGAAATGGCTTGTTTGCGAATTATTCTAACCGGGCGGGTGCGGAGACAATTAATTACTTTGTTGCTGCAGGCGGCGACGCTGGCACGGCGGATTCTGGTGACATTTATTCAACTGTGCCACTTTCTCAACCGGGGATTCCTTATCGATATTTTGCGGGTACTTCAATGGCAGTGCCACAAGTATCCGGCGTGATAGCTTTAATGTTACAAGCTAATCCGAGTCTGACTCCTGCTGATATTAAGAGGATTCTTGCGGAAACTGCGAATCGAGCGGTTTGAATTAATTGATAATTGATAATTGGTAATTGGTAATTGGGAATTGGTAATGGGCTTGACATACTGTTACCAGATTTCGTAGGGGCGGGTTTCACCAACAATATCGAATTTCTACTAACAATAAACCTAAACCCGCCCCCACACAACTAACAATCTACATCAACATTGATTTGTATTGAATGCGAAAAATGTACAAGGGGTTTACCGTGGGATAGGGGCGGGTTTTATAGATTGTTAATTAACCTAAATATTGTTGGTGAAACCCGCCCCTACAAGCAAAATTAAAAATTGGCGGCGTAAGTTAAGTCAAATTGGCGGAACAGAGTGATGCAGCAGTAGCTTGGTCGATCGAATACTAACTCGTAATTCATCTGGCCGTCTATTTTGGTGATCGGCTGCTTTAAAGGGATGCCCTGAATGTCGTATTGCCGGCGTTCTAAGGCACTCCAGTCGATAATTTTGAAGTCGATTTGGTTCTGCAACTCAGTTGCGATCAGATATAGGTGCATCTTGTCTTGAACTTTCCCAGTCAGGGGAACTTTTATTAACACTGACTGGGTGACAAGGGGTTTTTGGTCGTTGGGATGCTTCTGGGTGTGGCAGCTTTTGAGTTCTATATCGTAAGGTTCTACCTTGAATTTCTCTCCACTGGCGATCGCAGATGAGTGCAAATCTTTCAGGCACTTTTCTAGGTGAGGGATCAGCCCTAAGTCTGGATCACACAGCAGTTTACGAATGTTGGAGGTTTCAGTGACTGTCATTTGAAATTTTTGATGTTATTTTTTTATTCTTAACTTTTAGCTTACCACGAAAAGCCAACCTATCGAACTCTACTTGCGACATACTTCCAAAAATGCCGTTTATAGGCAGTATGTCGCAGTGAATAAGACATTATTTTTTTGGCAGCAGACCCGTGTTTTTTTCCTTAATGTTTTATAGATTATTTCTTGGTAATTTTCCACAGATTAAGCTCGACATTAGTGTCAGCCGGAGCTATTTGATAGTTTTGTTGCTGAATTGCCGATCGCAAAGTAGAGGACGGTCTGTATAAAAACAACTCACTGAAACCGCCGGGAATTGGTGGGGGTTGGGGTTTTTTCTTTGCCAATTCTCGATTTCTGTAGCAAGAAGTGTAACAGCGGGGTTCTATTAGCAGTTTGACTTTTGGTTCTAGGTAATAACTTAAAGGCATCATATATGCGATATTGGCATCGCTGATAATTAGAGGATTGCTGGCTTGATTGACAGTCCTAGCTACTTCCAAGGCACCCAACCAACCGCTGCCTTTATTCCACCAAATGTCTGCTTGAGAACTAACTCCACCGGATATAATACCTGCGGAAAAAACTGCAACTATAACTATTTTCCACAGTTTTTGCTGTTTGAAGTTCTCCAAATTGTTACTAATTTTCGTACACAGCAGGTAAGCCACTGCTAGCTGAATTCCCACATAACAAGGAACTAAATATCGCGGATTTGCCGATCGCCTTCCACCCTTGATTATATCAGGCACTGCTAAAAACAAAGCAGTTGTTGCAATCAATAACAATACAATCAACCACACTCGCTTTGGTGTTTGTCGGCATAAATAATAAATGGCATAGCCGACTAAAGCTAGAATCATAATACCAACTGGAATTAGCAAGGCTAGTTCTGTGGGGTTGGCAGTTCCATCAATGCCAATATCAAAAAATGCTATGCTGACGGAACCAACCCACCTGCTGACTAATCTTAAGTAATTTGTTTGTTCGGCCCATGCTGTTGTGCTTCTAACTTGATTGAAGTTTTCTACAGTATTTACCAGGGAAGGCATGAAGCCACTCAATGCGATTAAAGATGCTACATAATAGGAAATGAATGTTTTCACATCGCGCCAGTTGGCAATAACTGCGACGTAAATTGCGTGGGCGGCAGCGACGCAGACAAATAACAAGTGGGTGTAGAATCCCAGTGTTGCTGTGCCCGCATAAAGCGCCCAGGAAAGAACGAGGGGGACAGCATTTTGATTTTCGCCAGAGCGCATTGCTCGCAGCAAGGCTGCACTGGATAAAATAGTAGTTAATGTCCACAAACTGTACTGTCTTGCTTCTTGGGCAAATAGGATGTGGTAGGGAGAAATTGCGAAAATTGCGATCGCCATCCACGCTACTGCTGAAGATTCAAATAACTCCCAAGCCAGCCAATAAATTGCGGGAAATACTAGCAGGCTAATCACGGCGGCCAAACTTCTCATTGCTGCAACGGAACTGCCGAACCATTGCGCCCAATATCGCGCTAGTACGTAATACAGAGGGGGGTGTTGGGGATCTTCTGTTGCTAAAGAATGTAGCGTGTCAGTTAAATTGTGTTCTGAATTTATCTGCTGATATTTTTGTAAATCCGCAGGCGAGGTTATTTTCTGGTACGAAATATCTTTGATTATTTCGACTTCGGTGTAGCCAGAAACTCTCAAAGAAGTATATGTTTCGTCGATCCAGTAAAATTTGCGATCGAGATTGGCGAAGCGAAATAAAATACCGATGACTAATACGGCGATAATTAAAAATCGCAGCCACTTGTCAAGTGAAGGGTTGTGAGAATTTAGTCGATCGCGATCTTTGGTAGATTCCATTTTATAACTAGCTAATCTCGCACAAATTTTTTCTGTTACCCCCCCGTAGGGTGCGCTAGGCGCACCCTACTAACTTAACAGCTTAACAGCCAGAGAGAGGACTTCAGTCCTTACTGCGAACAAAGGAATGATTAATCATCCACTCCTTCAATCGGCGCAAAACCCTGCCGCTGAATATTTTCGGTTATGGTGCGGGGTTCGAGGAATTGCAGCAAATAATCCGGGCCACCCGCTTTAGAACCAACTCCCGAAAGTTTGAATCCTCCGAAGGGTTGCCGCGATACCACAGCCCCGGTAATTCCGCGATTTATGTACAGGTTTCCGACTTCAAAATCGGATGCAGCTTGATCGATATGCGAAGGCGTGCGAGAATACAATCCACCAGTTAAAGCAAAATTCGTGCCGTTAGCAATAGCAATCGCTTCGCTGAAATTCTTTGCCCGCATCACCGACAAAACTGGGCCGAAAATTTCTTCTTGGGCGATAGTTGCTGTCGGCGATACTTCGGTAACAATGACTGGGCCGACAAAATAACCGGTTTCCGGTGCCGGCATTTCTAAAGCTATTTTAGCTTCGGCGCGGCCTGTTTCGATGTATTCACGGATGCGCGAATGGGCATTTGCATCGATCACAGGGCCCACTTGAGTGCCGGGATTTTCTGCTGGGCCGACATTGAGCGATCGCGTCGCTTCTAGCAATCTTGCCACAAAATTATCGTACACCGATTCGACCACAATTACTCGCGAACAAGCGGAACATTTTTGGCCGCTGTATCCAAATGCCGAATAAACAACGCCTGCAACTGCTTGGTCTAAATCCGCACTTTCATCGACAATAATTGCATTCTTGCCGCCCATTTCCGCAATTACTCGCTTCAGGTGTTTTTGCCCCGGCTGCAAAATCGCAGCATCGGCATAAATCTGACAGCCCACTTCCTGAGAACCGGTGAAAGTAATCATGTGAACATCAGGATGTTTCACCATGTAAGCGCCGACGGTGGAACCTTTGCAAGGCACGTATTGAAATACCCCTTTGGGGATTCCGGCTTCTACCAAAATCTCTGTGATTTTTGCTGCAATTACTGAGGAAACTTCCGCTGGTTTGAGCAAAGTACAATTACCAGCAACCAGCGATGCAACTGTCATGCCGACTGGAATTGCGAGGGGGAAATTCCAAGGCGAAATGATTAAAGAAATTCCGCGTGGCTGATAGCTGTAGCGGTTAGTCTCTCCGGGAATGTCATAATTTTTTCCTTGTTCTAACCGTTCCATTTCGTCGGCGTAGTAGCGGCAAAAATCAATAGCTTCGGAGACTTCGGCATCGCATTCTCTGACAGGTTTGCCGACTTCAAACACCATCCAAGCTGATAGTTCGTGCCGCCGCTGTTCCATCAATTCTGCGGCTTTGCGGAGGACGCCCGCGCGCTGTCGGACGGGGGTTTTTCGCCAACTGGTGGAGGCTGCTTTTGCTGCTTCCAGGGCTTGTTTGGCCTGTTCTTCGGAAAGCAATCCGATATTGCCAACGACTTCTGTGGGATTGGAAGGGTTGAGAGAGTTAACGGTTGCTTCCGTATTTTGGTACTCGCCATTGATTAGCGGTAAATAGGTTTTACCTAAGTTGGCGCGCACTGATTTGATGGCTGTTTCTGCTTGTTGCCGCAATTTGGTATTAGCGTAGTCGGTATCGGCAACGTTGGGAAATACTTTGCTGTAAACTAGCTGGTCATTTCCATTAGCAACGGGCGCGGCTAACAATTGTTCGATCGGCATTTCTTCGGAACTTTGCCGGATGAAAGAACTATTGGCGGTATTTTCCAGCAAACGGCGGATCAAATAAGCCATTCCCGGCAATAAGTCGCCGTAGGGGCAGTAGACTCGGACGCGATAACCCCGATCGACCAAAAGCTTAGCCAATTTGTCGCCCATGCCATACAGTACCTGCATTTCAAAGCGGCGGCGCGGGATGTTGAGAGTTTCGGCAATGGCGATCGCCCTCGCTTGCGATCGTACGTTATGACTGCCAATAGCTGCATACAAATATTCGTGATTTTCGAGCAGCAACTGCGTCATCTGCTCGAAATTTGCATCGGTAGTAACTTTGTCATTGTAGACCGGCTGCGGCCAATCTTTCTGCATCGCTTTGATAGTTTCCTGATCCCAGTAAGCGCCTTTTACCAGCCGCACTGTTACCGGATTTTTGCGTTTTTTTGCCCAGGAAATCAGGTTTCTCAAATCTTCGGCACTGTCGCGCAAATATGCTTGCAATGTAATTCCAATATCTGTGCGACTGCGAAACTCTTCCTCTAACAATAAGTCTTTCAGAATGCTCAGAGTCAAACTCTTATAAGCATACTGTTCCATATCGAAATGAACAGCCGCGCCCAATTCCTTCGCGCGGCGCAGTAACAGGCGAATTCTCTCGCTTACTTTCTCTTCGCTACCTTTAGCATCCAACGGGTCAAACTGAGAATAAAAAGCCGTTAATTTTACGGATACTTGCACTCGCGGCAAAGTTTCATCATCAGCTTTGTCAATTGCATCTACCTGCGACCAATTTTTTGCTGCCTTCGCCAGCTCCTCCATCAATTCCAAATAGCGGTTAAGATAAATTTGCGCCTCAGTTTCAGTGATGACAGCTTCCCCCAAAAGGTCAACTGTAAAACCCATTTTATCTTTGCGAAGTCGCTCTAAAGTTTTAACTACCTGCTTGATATTTTCCCCAGAAATATACTTGTGCGCCAAAGTTTCCACCGCAGGCGCAACCGTCGTCGCAGCCAATTGTCCAGGAATCGAATCAGCGTTAGTAAAATTGAGCAATTTTTTCAAAGCTTCGGGCAATTCTACCTCTTGGGCGGTCAGGTATTCTTGCAGGTGGCGGGCAATTTCCGGCTTGCTGCGGAGTGCCGGCAAACAGTCGATGAATCGAAACAATTGCACCCGCAGTCCGGGGCTAGCCATCGCCCAATCCATTAGTTTGTCGTCCCAACGCATTTGGTCTTGGAGTTGACCGAAAAAAGATCGCTTTTTGTCTTGAGTTGCCTTCAGGATTTCTTTGGCAATTTCTTGGGTTTTTGCTTCGTAGATGCTTGGAGATATTTGTGCAACCATTGGTAATTAGTAATGGGTAATTTGTAATTGGCCACCAGGGCGGGTTTATGTATTGTGTAACTACCCCCTGATACAATTATAGTTGCTATTTGACTTCAATCTTAACTTGGTAGTTTGCTTGGCGATCGCCTGAAATTTCAATAGTATAATCGCCGCTACTCGCTAATTGACCTTGCCACTGACCTGTGCTATCAGCAGTACCTAACTTTTCACCGTTAGGAGCAATAATTGCGGCGCTAACTTGACCTTCTTGAACATTAATTGTCATGCTTTGGCCGCTATTGCACTCCAGTAAGTAGCGCCTGGATATGTTGGCTCGCAAACTATTGCTCAGAGTAGTTCCCGTAGCACCAGCTTGAAAGTAAACTCGCTCGGTTACAGGGGTTTCAACCGCAGCGGGAGAAGGAGAAGGAGAAGGCAACGGCGACGGTGACGACGGCGAAGCAAGTTGGGGAACGCCAGACACAGAGGGTATTTGAGTGGGACGGGGCGACGGATAGATTGTGGCGGGCCGTGCCACTCCGGGTGCTGGGGGAAGTCCGGGCTGGCGGTTGGCGGGCGCTGCTGCGACGGTTGGAGGGCTTTCGGGGAGGGGTACGTCAGCGGGTAGTTTGATTTGAAGGTTCGCTCTTTCCTGATACATTCTCCACGCTAGCAAACTGCCGAGACTAAGGACGGAACCGACTAAGATTCCGCTGAGAAAAACTGCTAAGATTTGCCAGGAGCGAGCTGGTTTTGGTTCCGGGTTGGCAGTTGGAATTGTTGGAGGCGGATAACTTGTAATTTGAGTTGTTTCCGGCGTATTATCGGCGGTAACGGGAATTGTTTCGGCCTCGTCGATTGGCGCTGAAATATCTTCGGGCGTGGCAATTTCTGCGGGAGTTTCTGCTGGTGCGGAAGTTGCATCTGCACTGGCAATTGCAGTGCGATCGAACTCATCACTGGCAGTGCAAATTGTTTCTGGTTGCTGAGTCAAAATTTGTTTTTTTTCCTGTTCGTCGCTCATGGGGCTAAAATTATTTTACAAAGACCGCTTTTAGACATTTTACGTTACTGGTGCGATCGCCTGCACTTAAATTATCTAGCATAAGGAAGAAGGCACGACACGGATTTTGACACGGATACACGGATTAATTATCGAGCGTTAGGCAAAAGTTAGAAGGAAGATTGTTCATCTGCATACAAACCTGCCATGATATTAGTTAGCGATTTACAGTTGGGTGGGGGCGGGTTTACGAGATTGTTCGTTACAGGCGAGTATTGTTGGTGAACCCGCCCCTACAAATTCCTAATTCACGATTCCCGATTCCCGATTCCCCATTCCCGATTCCCAATTAGTAATTATTAGGCAAAGACTGCCAAAAAGGCCGCTCTTCTGGTTTCCTCACAGTATTCGTCGCCGACTGCACGTTTCCTTTCAATTCTTGATAATACCTGTCATCCAGAAAACTAACGCTGACGCCAGCAGGAAGCAGCAGTTGGCGCAATCTTTCCTGAGTGTAATCTACACCCTCAATCATTGGCCCGCGCGGATTGGAAACTAACAACTTGCCGTTAACTGGCACCGAATTGACCATATTTGGCCACCAAGCATAACCGCTGTAGCCAAACATCACCGGAACTTGAATAATTTGGTCGTCTCGGAGTAAAAATTCTCTTTTCAACTTCTCTATAATCGGATTAAGTTTCTGATTTTGCAAATAGAGATTGTGTTGAATTAAAGCACGGTTTTGCAAAGCGGCGCTGACAGTTGTTTGAGTGCTCAAACCACGATTTATCGTCACATCGCCGTAACCTCTTCCCTCCAATTCTTCCAACAGCTTAACTCCAGCTTCTGGACTGGCGATCGTCATTACATATTGTCCGGGAGTTTGAGTGGGAATAAAATTGATGATTTCATCCACTTGGCGAGTCAAAAGCCAAGAAGTATCAATATCCACTGGTGGCCCTTGAATTCTCTGAGCTTGAATAAAATCAAGTACCTCTGGATTAAAACTAGCATTGCCCGAATTCCCGTAATAAACTCGACCCATTGGGTGTCCGGGAATCGGCGGTGTAACCTGCAAATTGCCGTATCCGTCAGACCACTGACTTACAGGGTCTAAAGAACGAGGATTGCCAATTTTAACTACTTTTAAATCCCGGTTTTGAGTGGATTTAACAGGCGGGTTTTTCTCTGGTTCGCTATTGCTTTTTAGGGCTACATTAAACAGGCGTATATCCGATTCTTCTGGCAATTGAACGTAGCCGTTTTTCTGGGTATCTTGCATCCAAGTGCGATCGCCCTGGAGAACTTTTACTTTAGCGCCCGTCGGTTCTACTGCTTGTTTTAGTTGGGAGATAAATTCGCTGTTGACCGCGCCTCTGTCGCTGACCTGAACTTCGGTTACTGGTGCTGTATTGGGCGCTATCATCCAAGGGCTAACGCCCATTTGAATAGTTGTAGATGCGATTTCTTGACCGTTGCTTTGGGCAGTTGCTTTGAGATTTACAGTGCCGTTCCAGTTGCGATCGGCAAATTGTTTAGCTTCGACACCTAAAACAATATTCGTGCTGAAAACTAGAGGTTTAGCACCGGAGATATCTACAGGTTGCCAGCCGTCGCCTGTCTTCTGAAAAACGCTGATGTGAGGGCTAGCAATGCTGTCAGCCGTGATAAATAACTGAGAGGTTTTGAAGTTTTCCGACAGTGTTAAGTTAACTTGAGAAAGCATTGCTGCACGGCGGGGAGCGCTAACTTTGGTTTGTTTCCAAGTCGGTATCTTGCCGCGATCGTTATTGCGATCGTTAAATAAAATTAGCGCGCCCTTGGACAAAGACCATTGTTCTTTTCCGGCGTCGTCTTGCTCGTTAATTTGGCCATCTCGGTTGGTATCTCCCGCAAAGAAAAAGTTCGGCGACGACGCGGCGGGTGTAACTGGGGTGGGGGTTGGTGTTACAGTTGATTCAGGAGTTGGTTGAGAAGTTGCTTGCTGATTTCTCTCTAGTTCTTGTCTTTCAAGTTCTTGTCTGGCTAATTCTTGTCTGGCTAACTCTTGTCTTTCAAGTTCTTGTCTGGCTAACTCTTGCCTTTGGAATTCTTGTCTTTCAAGTTCTTGTCTGGCTAACTCTTGCCTTTGTAGTTCTTGCTTTTCAAGTTCTTTCCTGGCTAATTCTTGCTTTTCAAGTTCTTTTCTGGCTAACTCTTGCCTTTGGAATTCTTGCCTTTCTAGTTCTTTCCTGGCTAATTCTTGCCTTTGGAATTCTTGCCTTTCTAGTTCTTTTCTAGCCCGGTCTTTTTTCTCTTGCTCTTTTCTCTCTATTTCTCGACGAGCAAATTCTTTTTTCTCTTGCTCTTTGCGGGCTCGCTCTCTTATCTCTTCTTCCTCGGCTCTAACTTTCTCAACAGAACGTGCAACTTGCATTTCATAGGTAGCGACACTGAGGTTTCCTTGGTATTCGATGGTTTTGTCGATCGCCCCATCGGCCAAAAAAGAATCGTGAGGAATGAGTCGCAGCGTATTGATAGCAATTTGCCACAGGCGTTGCGACTGTTCCCAAGTAGCAGAAGAAGGATTAGAAGTGCGTCCAATTAAGACTGCTTGGGCGGCAAATTTAGCAGCCTCGTCCCAATTATATTTGGCTGTTTCTTCTATTTGAATCTGACTTTGAACGTTTTGGAGTTGCTGCGTCAGAGTTTGGGATTGCTGGCGGTGGATTGCTGATTTCCAAAGTTCTGCAGGAAACGGGGCGTTGTCGGGAGTTTTGGCAAGGTTATCTAATTGTACTTTGAGCCGATCGCGCAATTTGTAGAGTTCGGAAAGGGATTTAGGAGTTTCGCCGTCTGGCTGTCGCTCAGAGAGTGCGAGTTGGTAGTTTAGGGAAGGTTGAGCCACTGTTGCGGGGACTGCAACCCAAATAATACCGATGACGACACCGAAAGTATTGATAATGGCGATCGCAATATATTTAACCAAGCGCATATAGTTTATCCTCTGACACGCCAATAATTTTACCTAATCTTGGGAGCAATGGGGGATTTATTTATAAGGACTTACGCATGGGGGCCCAGAAACCGGGTTTTTTACGAAAATACTTTGTTGCTGCGGACTGATTCGGTAAAAACCCGGTTTCTTTGGTCAGAGTGCGTAAGTTCTGAATAGGCAAATTTCCGCCATGTTTTAGGCTGCCTCATTTCTAGCGATTGCAGCTTCAATTTCCTCTGGGTGTGCCTCAGCATAAGCCCAAGCATTCGCCAAATCCGCTGCACTCAAATGGGGAAAATCTTGCAAAATTCGCACATCATTTGCACCCAGAAGGCGATAATTTACCATCGACCAAATAGGTATGCGAGTATTGGCAATTCTAGCATCGCCGCCGCACACGCCCGGCGTTTTTTCAATTCCTTGCCAAGTATTGCTTAAACTTTGAACTAATAGCTGTATTGCCTGAGTTTTTTCACCGGGAGTTAAGGCAAGGAGTTGTTTTTCTAATTCTTTCAGTGTCATTGTTTACGCTCTCAATCATTTTCTCTAATTGTTTGTTCAATTTCTTCTGGGTAAGCATCAGCATAAGCCCACGCATTTACCAAGTCAGCGGCGGTTAGATCGGGAAATGATTCTAGGATGATACCATCGGAAGCACCTAAACGTCGATCGCATACCAGAGACCAAACTGGTATGCGAGTATTGCCGACACAGGCATCCCCTCCGCACACACCGGGAGTTTTTTTAATGCCTAGAGAACCGTTGGTTAAAGTTTGAGTTAGGATGCTGATTAGTTTAGCTTTATCAACCGCATTTAAGGTTAAGACTTGAGTTTCTAATTCTTGTATAGTCATAAGTGCGATCGCTCGGATTTGATAGTAGTTAGATTATAGCAAATTCGCGCCATGTTTTAGGCTGCCTCATTTCTAGCGATAGCTGCTTCAATTTCCTCTGGATGTGCCTCAGCATAAGCCCAAGCATTCGCCAAATCTGCTGCACTCAAATGAGGAAAGTCTTGCAAAATTTTCACATCATTTGCACCCAAAAGGCTAGTACACAAAAGACCAAACTGGTATCTTCCTTCTTGCCGATACAAGCATCGGGTCCGCACACTGCGGGAGCTTTTTTAATGCCTAGAGAATGGAGTGTAACTTAAATAGGTCGTCAAAGAAGTTTTTCACAGTTTGTTTTGCGTCTTCAGTATGCAAAAACTCATAACCACCAAATCTGTATAATTCATAGCCTGCAAGTCTTAATCGTCTATCTTCTGCAACCATTTCTGCATATAGTTGAGGGTTGGCTTTGTCATTTTCAGAATAGTGTTGCTTCCCATCTATTTCAATTACAATGTTTTTTCTGTAAGGAAGGAGAAGCAGGAAATCCATTCTTTGTCGGCTTAATCGTTTTACACCTTTGAGCTGTTCCCATGTATAGGGGTCATAATGCAAGTACACTTGAGGAATTAGTGCTGGTAGTTTTTCTGTCAATTTTTCATAAAAATAGCTGTAGTACGTGTTAAGTAAAATCTTTTCTGGGTGATTGCCCCCCAGAGATATTTTGAGTCGATTGAACAGGTTATGACGCTGCTCAGAACGTGTCTGATTATGGAGTTTTTTTTTGTCTCGCCACCAGTCTACTAACTCTTCCCATAACAGCCCTTTTTCAAAAAGGGGTCTATCATATACGAGACAGTATTCTTGATTTTTGACAATCTTAATCTCATTACTGATTGCATCCATTAAGACAATTTCCGGCTTAGGTCCATTTGCAGCGAATATCAGGTTCTTCACCTCACTGCTAACACCCTGCACTGAAAATTCGAGTCTTGCTATGATTCCTTGATACTCGTCGTAAATTAGTTGCTTTCTCTCTCTCTCTCCTTCCTCAAAGTATAAAACAGGATACTTTTTGAATACGCCTTTTAGAATTTTAGCTTGAACTAGCGGGCTTGCGTCTTCAAGTATGCGAATGAACTTTTCTCTTGTAGTGCCAGGTTCATAATCTTCTACGTTAATCTCTAAGTCGCAGTAGTAAGGATAAAAGTCGTAGTGAGTTCTGTAAGAAAAGCCATGCAAATATCCATTGTCAACTCCAATGTAATCATTTACAAGCCTGTATATATCTGATTTCTTGAGCATACTTATTCAGTTATTTAGCCACTACAATTATCTATACATCCTACAACCCAATTTCCTATGAAGTCAACCCAACAGTTTACAGCAATTATTGAACGAGAAGGCGACGGATATATATCCCTTTGCCCAGAACTTGATATTGCCAGCCAAGGTGACAATATAGAAGCAGCGCGACGAAATATGATCGAAGCGTTGGAACTATTTTTTGAAACAGCAGATCCTTCTGAAGTCCAGAATCGGCTGCATACAAACTATTAGCTTATAAGACTCGGCGATTGAAATCGCTTAAGAGTCAAACGAAATCCCTCTCGCTTGAGACTGAAGAATATTGATATCAAAACAAAACCCCAACAAAAACCCGGGTTCTAGAAGAAACCGGGTTTAATCATCTGCGTTAATCCGCGTTAATCCGCCTTCATCAGCGGTTGCAAAATCCTACAACTGCTTCACCTCAGAAACCAACTTCGCAACCACATCCTTAGCACTACCAAACAACATCATCGTCTTATCCTTGTAGAACAACTCATTATCTACACCGGAAAAACCAGCACTCATCCCGCGCTTGATTACGATCGTATGCTTAGCCTTATCAACCTCCAAAATCGGCATCCCGTAAATCGGGCTCGCCGTATCGTGACGCGCCGCCGGATTCACCACATCATTCGCACCAATCACCAACGCCACATCCGTTTCTTCAAACTGCGGATTGATATCGTCCATATCGTATAACTGCGGATAAGGCACGTTTGCTTCCGCCAACAGCACATTCATGTGCCCAGGCATCCGCCCAGCCACCGGGTGAATCGCGTATTTCACGTCAACGCCCATTTTTTCCAAACCGTCGGCTAACTCGCGCACCGCGTGCTGTGCTTGCGCTACAGCCATTCCGTAACCGGGAATAATTACAACCGATCGCGCATAACCCAACATCATCGCACTTTCTTCGAGATTGATGCTGCGAACAGTTTTGTCAGTAGCACCAGCAGCCCCAGCAGCAGCCGCAGCACTACCGCCACCGCTACCAAACGCGCTAAACAGCACACTACCCAAGGATCGATTCATCGCCTTGCACATGATTTGCGTCAAAATAATCCCCGACGCGCCCACCAATGCACCAGCGATAATCAGCATATTGTTCATCAAAATGAACCCAGCCACACTCGCCGCAATCCCCGAATACGAGTTAAGCAGCGACACCACCACCGGCATATCGCCACCACCAATCGGGAGCACAAACATGATGCCCAAAATATTGGAAATCGCCACCAAAGCCAGGAATACCGGCACATTTTCTGGGTTAAACAGCATATAACCGCTGCCGGCTAAAAGTGCGATCGCCAGCATGGCATTAAACGGCTGTTGCAGCGGAAACGTCATAGGCGCACCCGGCAGCAATTCTTGCAGTTTCGCAAACGCCACAAGGCTACCAGTGAAAGTAATTCCGCCAATCAACACACCCAAAAGGATCGTGATTGTCGCATCAGGCGCCGGCGATTCCGGGATGCTGAGATAGCGCCAGAATTCACCCACAGCAACGAGTGCAGAAGCCGCGCCCCCGAAACCGTTAAGCAAACCCACCATCTGCGGCATATCCGTCATCGCGACGGTTTTTGCCATAATTGTTCCCAAAATGGAACCGATGATAATTCCGACAGCAATCAATTCGTAGCTGACTACTTGCTTTTCCAGCAACGTACCGACGATCGCAATTAACATCCCGATCGCAGCTAACACATTCCCTTGACGGGCAGTTGCAGGGGAACCCAACTGTTTCAAACCGATAATAAACAAAGATGCGGCAACTAAATAACCTAGTTGAATGCCACTGGGCAGAAAATCGCTCACGCTTTAACCTCTTTTTTCTTGAACATTTGCAGCATTCGATCGGTTACTAAGAAACCGCCGACAACGTTAATTGTGGCCAGGGCGATCGCGATCGTCCCCAAAATCGAAGTAACAGTTACATTACCTTGACCAGAAATCAGAATTGCACCTAAAACCGCAATTCCCGAAATCGCATTGGAACCCGACATCAAAGGTGTATGTAGCGTCGGCGGGACTTTATTAATTACTTCAAATCCCACAAAAGACGCCAGAGTAAACACCACTAAACCTGCAATCAATCCTTCTGCCATGACAATTGGTAATTGGTAATTGGAAATAACTCGTTCCCGGTTGAATCCGCCAGGGAATTCATTCCCTGGCTCAAAGCCAAAGTCCTCTTAAGAGGACTAATAGACCTCTCCAATAATTCTTGTGGAACAGGCCGGAAAGCCTGTTCAAAAAAGCCTTTTTTGGAGATATTTAACCAGTTCTTCAGTCCTCTTAAGAGGACTTTAGCTTTGAGGCAGGGGTTTCAACCCTTGCCGGACTTTGCCTCATAACGACAGAATCTAACTGACTGCTGAAGCCTGAGCGGCCAAAGCATCCCGCACCCGCTGGTTACTAATTTCGCCATCGCGAGCCACACAGGAACCAGCAATGATATCGTCTTCAAAATTCAAATTCAGTTCCTTATCTTTCACCATCAACTGAAGTAAAGAGGAGATATTCTTCGAGTAAGTTTCGCTAGCGTGGACAGGCATAGACGACGGCACATTAATCGGGCCGATGACATTAACGCCGTTCCATTCAACATCTTTCCCCGCTTCCGTGCATTCGCAATTGCCGCCTTGTTCGCCCGCGAGGTCAACAATTACCGATCCGGGCTTCATTTGAGAAACCATTTCTCTAGTAACTAAAATAGGTGCTTTTCTGCCGGGAACTTGAGCGGTTGTAATAACTGCATCGGAAGCGCTGACGTGTTGGGTGAGCACTTGGCGGGTGTATTCTTTGGCTGCTTCTGATAGTTCTTTTGCATAGCCTCCGGCGGCGACGGTTTCTTCCTTGAGTTCGACATCAAGGAATTTAGCGCCCAAACTTTGTACTTGTTCTTTTGTTTCCGGGCGGATGTCGAAAGCTTCGACTACCGCACCCAAACGACGTGCCGTGGCGATCGCCTGCAAGCCAGCAACGCCCACACCCATTACCAATACTTTCGCGGGGCGAATTGTACCCGCCGCCGTTGTCAGCATCGGAAAATACTTTGGCAAAGCTGCCGCTGCGATCAGTACCGCTTTGTAACCGGCGACGTTACCCTGAGACGACAGCGCATCCATGCTTTGAGCCCGGCTGGTGCGCGGGATCATTTCCATGCTGAATGCCGTTACTTGGCGATCGGCTAAACGCTGCACTAAAGCTGGATCTCCCAGAGGATTCAAAAATCCGATGAAAACGCCTCCTTCCCGGAGTTGATGAACTTCTGATTCTTGCAAGGCCCCGATTTTCACGACGACATCGGCTTCGCCCCACAGCCTAGCGGTATCGGCGACAACCTGAGCTCCCGCTTCTTCGTAAGCAAGATCCGAGAAAAAGGATTGTGCGCCGGCACCGGCCTCAACCCAAACTTCTACGCCCTGTTTGACTAATCGGGCTACAGCGTCGGGGACTAATGCCACCCGGCGTTCGCCTGCTGCTATTTCTTTTGCGATCGCTAATTTCATGAACTCTCCTTATTTAAGCCTTCCTAGGACGGTTGAAACCGCGCCTACACAGACAAAACCTGCCTCCGCAGGTTTCTTGAAGTGCGATTTTTAATCGCCCGATGCCTTGCTTTACATTGAAGCAGCCGTTGCCCTAAACTTCTCTCGTTGATACTAAAGCCGATCGCTCAAATTCGACCCGTATCTTTAACTTATCTTATACATTCAAATTCGCTAAATGGTTAAGTTTGCCACCGATTATGATATAATTTTATGTCGCCTACTTCTGTAGTTTGAATGTCTGTTATCAGTATTACGCAAAAATTACGCAAAAAAAAGTGACCTCAGCCGGCGATCGCCCTCATCAAATTGCTGAGACATTCGATATATTGTAGGCACGATCGCAAATTTCGGGCGAGCAATATTTAAGGTTCACCAAGAGTTTAATTAGAGGAGTTGTTATGCGACGATTATTTTCAGCACTAGCGGTTACAGGTTGCTTGGTGGCTGGATTACCCGCCATCAGTTTAGCCCAGTCCATGCCAGGATTCACGATTTTCGGCGGCCCCGATCGTGCCAACCAATTAAGCTATCGCTTGGATTACGGTACACCGGGGATGAGTGGCGATAGATATCGGCTGCGAATTCCTTCCAAAAAAGTAACTTTGGCGATCGCCCAACTGAACATATCCTATCCAGACTACTACAAAGGCGAATTTGACCAAAAAGACATTAAAGTGCGCGTCAAAGACAAAACAATAGAATTGCAAGAAGTAATCTGGGACAAAGAAAATCGATTCATAGAAATTTATCCCAAAGAACCAATTCCTGCAGGCAACAATGTTGAGGTTGTACTCTCCAACGTCAGAAACCCATCTCCCGGCGGAATGTACCATTTCAACGTCCGCATCCGCACCCCCGGTGACGTACCCTTGCTGCGTTACCTCGGCACTTGGCTGTTGAGCATTAATTGAGGGAAGAGTTCGGGGAAGGAATTTCTCGTTAGTCAAGCGATCGCGACAGAAAAATTTAAATGTGGCGATCGTTTTGCTACGGGCAAAAATTTAACAATACTTAAATCCTGGTTTTCGGGAGTTGTAAAATAGAACCTTCGGCTCATATCGCAATTCTCAATGATTCGTAATAATGAGTCTAGGGGCACTCCCCCGATGGTTGCCCTTCGCTAATTAGGGGTAGATCCAGGGGTGCTACCCCTAAAAAATGTTTACAAATCAAATAGGCTTGCTCTAGCCGTACTTGCAGCATGAATCTACTAGCAAAAATCAAAACAATACCAATTCCTCCAGCGCTGCGATCGAGAAATTATCGCCTGTTTTTTGCAGGACAAGGCATCTCCCTAATTGGGAATTGGATGACGCAAGTCGCTACTATTTGGCTTGTCTACAATTTGAGCGATTCACCTTGGATGCTCGGTGTGGTGGGATTTACAAGTCAAATACCCACATTAATTTTACTGCCTTTTGCAGGAGTTTTAATCGATCGCTGGAACCGCCACCGAGTCCTAATTGCCACTCAAATATTAGCAATGGTTCAATCCTTAGCGCTAGCATTTTTAGCCCTAACAGGAGTCGTTAACATTTGGCAGATCGTGGTACTGAGTTTCTTCCAAGGTGCAATTAACGCCTTTGACGCGCCGGCACGGCAAGCTTTTGTGCCGGAACTTGTAGAAAAGAAAGAAGATTTAGCAAATGCGATCGCCCTCAACGCTTCCATGTTCAACGGCGCCAGATTAATCGGCCCAGCAATTGCAGGTTTGCTGATAGCTACAGTCGGGGCAAGTTATTGCTTTCTCATTGACGGACTCAGCTACATCGCTGTAATTGCAGGCTTATTAGCGATGCAGATCAAAGCCCGAAAAATTGCCGCCACTAATACCAAACCCTTACAAAGATTAAAAGAAGGATTCGTTTATGCCTTCGGGTTTCCCCCGATTCGAGCAATTTTACTGCTATTAGCATTAGTCAGTTTTGCCGGAATGTCCCACACAGTTTTAGTCCCTATTTTTGCCACCAAAATTCTGCAAGGCGACGCCCAAACCCTCGGCTTTTTGATGGCATCTTCAGGAGTCGGAGCCTTTGGGGGGGCGATTTATTTGATTTCGCGCAAAAGTGTAGTTGGCCTCGGCAAATGGATTGCGATTTCACCGGCAATTATGGGATTCGGACTGATAGGTTTTGGTTTGTCCCACGTCTTGTGGCTGTCATTAATCATGATGTTGTTCGTGGGGTTTGGTTTCATTTTGCAATTTGCAGGAGGAAACACATTTTTGCAAACAATTGTGGAAGACGACAAACGCGGAAGAGTGATGAGCATATACACGATGGCATTTTTTGGAGTGACACCGTTTGGGAATTTAGTTGCCGGCGGATTGGCCAATTATATCGGCGCTCCCAACACAGTCATCATTGGAGGTATAATTTGTGTTTTAGGCTCGATAATTTTTACCAAACAGTTGCCAGCTTTAAAAAACTTAGTCCGACCACTTTATCAAAAAATGGGTTTAATTTCGCACTAGGGATTTAGTGTAAAATCACAAATGCCAACATTAAACAACATTCCCAAAGCTAATATCTGACTGTCTCTCTCTCTAGCAATCCTCAACAACTTGTAAACTTCTCTCTTTCCCTCTTATCTTCTCTTTCTCTGCGCCCTCTGCGCCCTCTGCGGTTAAAACATCCAAATTAATTACGCAACCCCTCGCAGAAAGTGTTTTTGAGCTTGTTTACCATTCTTGTTGGGCTTCTGCTTCTGCTTGGATTAAATTTTGCCGCAGTTGCACCCAATTTATTTGATGAGAGGGCGAGTCTTCGATCAGCTTTCCGCGCTGTAAATGCAGAATTCGCGTGCTAAATTGCTCGGCTAATTCTAATTGATGGTTTACCATTACAATTGTGGTTTGGCCGTTTGTTAGCTGTGTCAATACTTGCAAAAGGTGGGCGGCTTTTCCGGCGTCTAGGGCGGATGTTGGCTCGTCTAAAAGCAAGATTTTTGGTTGCAGGATGATGCCGCGGGCGATCGCCACGAGCTGTTTTTGGCCTGTGGAAAGCTGGAATTCGCTGCGATTGAGCCATTCTTGAGGTATGTGCAGTTGTTCGATCGCCCCGCTAATTCTCTCAGCAATGTTTGATGCAGTCACGCCCCGCAGCTTCAAAGGATAAGCCAATGCTTCTCGCACCGACATTCCCAAAAGCTTGGATTCTTGCAGGATGAGGGTGATTTGTTTGCGAAGTTCGATCGCAGGTATGTGGCGATATTCTGTATTTTCCAGATAAATCGAGCCGCTGGTGGGACTGCTGAGGCGATTTAGCAACCGCAACAGCGTTGTTTTCCCCGCACCTGAAGGGCCAACAATTGCCACGCAAGATCCCTTCTGTACCTGAAACGAGATATTTTCCAATAAGTAGCTTGAGGCGATCGGTGTTTTCAAGCTTACACCCTCAATTCGCAGTTGAGGATTTGTTTCTGTATTATTTTCCGAATAATTAGGCATTTAATTAATTAAAAATATGACCTTCGTGGAACGGGCATCTTGCCCGTTGTTGAGGCAGGCAAGATGCCCGCCCCACCAACTAAAACTCAAACTTTTACAGATTTTTCTAAAGGAAAACCAAGCTTTTCGCGCTGTTCCAAATAAAGCTGAGCAACTCGCCGCGCCAAGTTGCGAATTTTGGTGATATACCGAGTTCTTTCCGTTACCGAAATCACGCCTCTAGCATCGAGTAAATTGAAAGTGTGAGAACATTTTAACACATAATCAAGACTAGGCAAAACCAATCCTTTTTTTGTCAATTGTTCTGCTTCTTGCTCGTACAATCCAAATAGAGTAAACAGCAATTCGGGATTGGAAGCTTCAAAGTTATAAGTACACTGTTCTATTTCTCCTTGCAGGTGAACGTCGCCATAAGTTATGCCATCTTTCCACTGAATTTTCGTCATGGCATCGACTTCTTGGAGATACATTGCGAGGCGTTCTAGTCCGTAGGTAATTTCAATGGAGACGGGGCGACAGTCAATGCTACCGCACTGTTGAAAGTAGGTAAATTGGGTGATTTCCATACCATCGAGCCAGACTTCCCAGCCCACGCCCCAAGCTCCGAGGGTGGGCGATTCCCAGTTATCTTCTACGAAGCGAATGTCGTGGTCTTCTGGGCAAATTCCTAATGCTCTGAGGGAGTCTAAATAGATGTCTTGGATGTTGGGAGGAGAGGGTTTAATTAAAACTTGATATTGATAGTAATGTTGGAAGCGGTTGGGATTTTCGCCGTAGCGTCCGTCGGTGGGGCGGCGACAGGGTTCGATGTAGGCGACTGACCAAGGTTCGGGGCCGATTGCTCTGAGAAAGGTGTGGGGATTCATGGTTCCTGCACCTTTTTCTGTGTCGTAGGATTGGGCGATCAGGCATCCTCGATCGCTCCAGAATTTGTTTAAGGTGGCAATAACTGATTGAAAGTTCACTGGTTTAAATATGGCTAGTATGTGTCTCAACTTATTTAAGCATATAAAAGGCAGGGTTTATTTGCATAAACCCTGCCGAAATCAGATATGGGTGTGAAAAGTTAGGCAGTTTGGATCGAGTTCTGATTTAGTCTGCCGGAGCGAGGGAAACTAACAGAGTGATGTTGTCAACGCCGATGACATAAACCGTGTCTCCCGGTGTGAGGGTGATTTGGTGATCGCACCGTGCGGGCCACCAGCTACCTTGGAAGCGGACGCGACCTGTTTGATTCGGGTAAATCGATTCATCCACGACAGCTTCTTCGTTGAAATAGTTAAAATTGGTGTTGATGTAGTTATCCATTAACATATTCTTTTCTGTGCTGTAGGTGTGAGTAGAAAAAATTGAACCGAAAGCTTTTATTACGTTGAACATTTTCCTGACTCCTTTTGTATTAAAATATATTGAAGTTTACTCGCCTATTTATGCTCTTTGAAAAGTAGCATTTCCTGGTTGAGATGTATGACCAGGTTGTTCATGCTCTGATTTAGTCTGCGGGAGCGAGGGAAACTAACAGAGTGATGTTGTCAACGCCGATGACATAAACGGTGTCTCCCGGTGTTAGGGTGATTTGGCGATCGCACCGTGCGGGCCACCAGCTACCTTGAAAGCGGACGCGACCTGTTTGATTCGGGTAAATCGATTCATCGACGACTGCTTCTTCGTTGAAATAGTTAAAATTGGTGTTGACGTAATTTTTGATGAGCATATTGTTAGCGGCGCTGTATCCTTGGGTAGAGAAAATCGAGCCGAAAGCTTTTACTACGTTGAACATGATATTTACTCCTGTGGTGTTAAAATATATGGATGTGTAATTGTCTGTTTATGCTATTTGAGAGGCTGCATTTCCTCTGTTAAGATTGATTGCCTTGATATTTCATTGTTCTTGCCTTCCGTGGTTTTATCAGGATAAAAGGCCAAGAATTTTTGAAATGTTGAGGGGATTTCAGAAGCGGTTGCGGGGAGTCAAAATTCAGTAATTCCGAGGTATTGAATTAAGGATTTAATGGTTGAGTAGTTGGGGGGATTTACCTTAAGGGTAGATGTGGTTAGCTACATTAGAGATTGTCTGATTCCGCATTACTGCTGCTGTGAAAATGTTTTATTTTTGGGTTTTATGTTTTGATTGGGTTGTGACTCCCTTGCTTTACATTTACTAATTTGCCAGGAGTCGAATGTCTTTGGTGCGATCGCCAGTCCACTTTCCGAGTCTGGTACTGGCACAGGACACTTTCCAACCTGCAAACAACGGTTTTGCAACGGTTTTTGCCTAGCTATCAGGCTGCTGGGTGTGCCAATTTAGCCAACTGGACTACCGCGAACGGTGAATTATGAACTTACGCAGTCTCGATCGCCCAATCCGGAATATCCATATATATCTAGTCGGTGACTTACGCACCAAACGGCTAAAAACCTGGTTTCTGACACCCTGTGCGCCATTAGGGGCCCGTAAGCGGATCGGTGATATCAGCAAGTAAACTTGGCAACTCACCCACCCTGCCCATGCGATGTTGATTTGTACCTACCTATTTAGGCATAGACAATAGGCGATCGAGATTGACGCAGATATCAGGAGGCGGTAGGAGTGTTTGATCGATGCAGGTCGATCGCACATTGTTATCTAATTATTGAACAGGTCAAAGTTAAAATCCATTCATAAATTCAGAATCTTAAATTCATAAAAGTCATAATTATAGAGAACCTGCTTGATACTGCATAATTGTTACAGGAATTCTGAATAAAGTTTTAGCTAATTGAGACAAACCGAACTTGAATTTAAGCGACTCCGGCAATTCTTGTACGGAAACTTCTCCGAAGCCAAAGCGAGTATAAAATGATGCAAGTCGCTTTCCCAAACATTCTAAATATAGCGGTTCTGTAGCTTGTTGAATTAAATATTTTGTGAGGTAGCTTCCCAAACCTCGATCGCGCCAATCTTTCGCCACCACCAAACTGCCCAATTCTTGCGCGCCCGCAAAGTTCCGCAACTGCCCGCAAGCTGCCAATTTTCCCTCGCATTCTATCACCCAGAATTGCTCCCAGCGTAACTGAGTTGGATCGAGTTTGGCGCTCCACACTAACATTCTAATTGATTTGATGTCTTGAGCTGAGGCTGGGCGGAGGGCGCATTCAGACGGTAAGGAAACAGAAATTTCAGTCATTAGTTATAGTTGGTAACTACAGCAGCGATTCGTTTAAAAATGCGGAATACCTCGTAAAAGTCTTGGGCGCGATCGATTACGAACTCATAAGATAAAGCGTACTGCGGAGTGTCTTGTTTAATCAATTTAAGGAATCTGAAGTTGCTGCCATTTGTCAGAAGCCCAAAAGTTGGTCTGTCTGGATTGGGGTTACTCAGCATATACAACAGTAGCTGCGGAAGTCCTGTCTCAAGGGAGTATTGAGCTCGCTTGGCTTCGATTGCCACAACCCAAAAAGATTCCATTAAAAGCAGAATATCAATGCTTCCTCTGACAAGTATATCTTCATCCACTGTAACCAGTTCCACCGATTTTTCTGACTCTATGTGAAAGGGAGTCAAGAAGAAACCTGCTAAAAATAGCAAGGGAGCCAGTACCACCATTTTTACGGTATCTTCTATCATGGGGTACTCGGCACTGTTAGTATAGCCAGCCTTTACTTTGTCTAGATATCGCTTTTCTTCATCAGTAATTTCTGGTAAATCGTCAATCCACTCCGGGAAAAATTGCTCGTCTTCTGCAAGTTGCAAGTTATAGTAATTTCAAATAAATGTGAGACAAATGCAAGATGATGTAAAATTAAGAAAAATTGTTAACTCGGAGCCGAA
>NZ_JAUBOY010000062.1:0-13051 GCF_036700465.1 Microcoleus sp. T3_A4
TGCACTCACTTTTTTCACTTCTCTATTTTATTGCGATCGCATTCCTCTTTAAAAACTGTCCGGAGTATTGTTAAATAATAATTAAAAATTATAAAAGTTTAGATTCCGTCCTAGTATAATACTAATCCTTTTGTCAAAAAGACTTAGGTGAAGCACCGTATTTACCTCGATCGCACACATCATGCAAAAATGCAATCGCGAGTATTCGACAATTGCATAAACCTCCATTTTTTGTATATATAAGTACAAAAGTTTACAATAAACTCTTATATTAATTAACCCAACGACTGATAAACGGGATAAAAGAGATTCTAATGACAGCCAAAAAAAACCTCATTGTAATCGGCAATGGCATGGTAGGTCACAAGTTCCTGGAGTTAATGGTGAGCTCGGATGCTGCCAAACACTGGAATTTAATTACTTTTTGTGAAGAACCGCGCGTTGCTTACGATCGCGTAAACCTCAGCGGATTTTTCTCTGGCAAAACAGCGGGAGATTTATCTTTAGTTGCACCGGGATTTTACCACACAAATGACATAAAGCTTTACATCGGTGACAAAGCAGTCGCCATTAACCGGGAACAAAAAACAGTCTCTTCAGCCAACGGTTTAGAAGTTCCCTACGACAAAATTGTTCTCGCGACCGGTTCCTATCCATTTGTGCCATCAATTAAAGGCAAAGACGCTACAGGAACTTTTGTTTACCGGACAATTGACGACCTGGAAGCGATGTCCGATTACGCTAAGAATTGCAAAAGTGGTGTAGTAATTGGCGGTGGTTTGTTAGGTCTAGAGTGTGCTAATGCTCTGCAAAATATCGGTCTCAAAACTCACGTTGTTGAGTTTGCCTCGCGGCTGATGCCCGTGCAAGTTGACGATATGGGCGGTGCAATTCTCCGCAGCAAAATAGAAGATTTGGGTGTCTCGGTTCATACCAGCAAATCTACCACAGAAATTGTCAGCGAAGATGGCAAAGTTACTAAAATGCTGTTTGCTGACGGTTCGGAATTGGCAACAGATATGATTGTGTTTTCTGCTGGCATTCGCCCCCGCGACGAAATTGCCAGAAGTTGCGGTATAGAAGTAGGAGAACGCGGTGGCATTGTGATTAATGATAGCTGCCAAACCTCCGATCCTGACATTTATGCGATCGGAGAATGTGCGCTGTATCAAAATCGCATCTACGGCTTAGTTGCGCCTGGGTATACAATGGCAAGCGTAGCAGCAGATATTTTGAGCATTGTAGCGGATGACGGGCAAGATGCCCGTTCCACAAGCACTTTTACAGGTGCGGATATGTCCACTAAACTCAAATTATTGGGGGTGGATGTCGCTAGTTTTGGTGATCCTTTCCCCAAGTCGGGCGATGTTAAAGAAATTGTTGTCACTGACACATTCCAAGGCATTTACAAAAAATTAGTTTTAAATCAAGACGGCAGCCGGATTTTAGGCGGAATTCTCGTGGGAGATGCTTCGGCTTACGGCACTTTGCTGCAATTCATGCAAAATGAAATTGCTCTGCCTCCGCATCCCGAAGATTTGTTAATGCCACCGCGAGAAGGGGGAGCACCGGCCAGCTTTGGAGTAGACAGTTTGCCGGATTCGGCTCAAATTTGTTCTTGCAATAATGTTACCAAAGGGCAGATTTGTGCAGCGATTCGCGATCATAATTTAACCGATGTTGCCAGCGTCAAGAAATGCACTCAAGCTGGTACGGGCTGTGGCGGCTGCGTGCCTTTGGTGACGGATATCTTCAAGTCGGAGATGAAGAAAGCTGGGTTTGCAGTCAAAAATAATCTCTGCGAACATTTTGAATATTCTCGTCAAGAATTGTATCATTTAGTGCGCTCTCAAGAAATTAAAACTTTTGAGGAGTTGATTGAAAGACACGGCAAAGGTAAGGGTTGCGAAATTTGCAAGCCTGCTGTTGGTTCGATGCTGGCTTCTACTTGGAATGACCATATTTTAGAGAAGTCTCACGTCGGTTTGCAAGATACGAACGATTACTTTTTGGCAAACATTCAGCGCGACGGTACTTATTCGGTGGTGCCGCGAATACCGGGGGGAGAAATTACGCCGGATAAGTTGATTGTTTTGGGTGAAGTTGCCAGAGATTTTGGGCTTTATACTAAGATTACTGGCGGACAACGGATTGATTTGTTTGGAGCTCGCGTGGATCAATTGCCGCATATTTGGCGTCGGTTGATTGATGCGGGATTTGAGTCGGGACACGCTTACGGTAAGGCTCTGCGTACTGTAAAATCTTGTGTTGGTAGCACTTGGTGCCGTTTTGGGGTGCAGGATTCTACGAGTTTGGCGATCGAGGTTGAATTGCGGTATCGTGGTTTGCGATCGCCCCACAAGCTCAAATCTGCTGTCTCTGGTTGCACTCGCGAATGCGCGGAAGCTCAAAGCAAGGATTTTGGGATAATTGCTACGGAAAACGGTTGGAATTTGTACGTGTGTGGCAACGGTGGTATTAAGCCACAGCACGCGGTTTTGCTGGCGACGGATATCGATAAGGAAACGCTGATTAAGTATATCGATCGATTCTTGGTTTTCTACATCCGCACCGCCGACAGATTGGAACGCACTGCTACTTGGTTGAACAAGCTTGAGGGCGGGATTGAATACTTGAAACAGGTGATAATTGAGGATTCTCTGGGCATTTGTGCTGAATTAGAAGCGCAGATGGAACATTTAGTGAATACTTATCAATGTGAGTGGAAAACGACGATTGAAGACCCACAAAAGGTGCAGCGGTTCCAGCATTTTGTGAATTCCGATTTGCCTGATCCGAGTATTGTTCGTGTTGCGGAACGGGGACAAACGCGGCCGGCTAACGAACATGAAAAGGCTCTGGTTGGAGTTTCGGAATAACCCCTCCCCAGCCCTCCCCTTGAATCAGGGGAGCGAGCAAGAATCTCGTTCCCAGGCAGAGCCTGGGAATGAATTCCGGGAGGCTCTGCCTCCTTTGGCGAGGCGAGGCAGAGCCTCGAAACCTACGTTCCCAGCCGGAGACTGGGAACGAGATTGAAGTAAAATAACAGGAAAAGAAGATGGTTCAATCATTACAAGTTTCGGATACTGTGACTACTTGGGTAGATGTGTGTTCTCTGGATGCGATCGCCCCTTATACTGGAGTTTGCGCTTTAGTTAAAGGCGAACAAGTGGCGATTTTCCGAGTGGGAAACGGGGATGAAGTTTATGCGCTTAGCAATTACGACCCGTTTAGCAAAGCTTTTGTTTTGTCGCGGGGAATTGTGGGCGATCGCAACGGGACTCTCAAAGTTGCTTCTCCCATTTACAAGCAAAACTTTAGTCTCACTACCGGGCAATGTCTAGATGATGAAACGGTAAAGATTCCTACTTTTGCGGTTCGGGTTGTAGTTGATCGCGTCCAAGTAGCTGTTAGTTAGATTCAGCGGCTTAATTGTTCGATCGCCATCCGCCACCACCTAACATTCCTGTGGGTGCTGGCGGATTTTGCATTGGGGCCCTCCCGACTCAGTATTTTTCGTCTAAAATAGAGTCGATTGGCTCCATACTCCAGCATCGCTCAAAAAAATCTCAACTAATATCCGAGCTGATGGGAGGATTGTCAATGCAAACAAACTTCAGCGAGCAGGGTATCGGTATGTTGTTAAAAAAACTTGTTTCCGAAAATAATCCCCAGACGGTAGCAGAGTTAATCCATGCCCAACTCAAAATCGGTCAACTGACTTGGGGCGAACTCAACATACAAGTTTTCGGCCAGCACTGGCGGGACGAATCTTTGCACGAAGTCCTCAGAGAAATTGCAGCTAAGCTCGACAAAGAAACAGCGAGCCAAATTATAGAATATCTCACAGAGCAAAACGGTCAACAAGCAAAATTTATTAATTTGTTTTTAGCAGCGCAATGCCTGTTAAAAGTTAAAAATGATGTTAATAAAAAAACCGCCAAAAAACTGTTAAGCGCTTTAAAAAAGTTATCGCAATACGGTACGGGTTTCCTGATTCTTTATCAAAGCGCTCAAGAGTTGCAGGAAACTTATCAAATTCGCAATCGATCGATCGCCGCGATCGCCCAAACTTGGAAAAACGACCCGCAAACCCTTCCCTGGTTGAAAATACTCGCTCACTCCACCGACTGTGGCGAAGTCCGATCCACAGCAGTCGAAGCAATAGCCCGTGGTTGGCCAGACCAGCCAGAAATTTACCTGATGCTCAAAAACCTCGCCAAATCCGATGGAAGCTGGGCAGTGCGATCGACCTGTGTGCGAGAAATGGCTTCTGGTTGGCCCGACACGAACGATACCTTGCCGCTGCTGACTGCCTTGGCTCAGTTTGATCAAAGTCCCGCAGTTCGCACCGCAGCACTCGAACAGTTGGCCTCTAATTGGCCCGATCGCACAGATACCTTGCTGCTGCTGAGAAGCGCCGCCGAATCCGACGAAAATTTGGGAGTACGAGTCTGTGCGTGGCAAGAAATAGCCAGAGGTTGGCACAGCCTTTTAGGCACCGCCTCCCTGCTCAAAAACCTTGCTCAGACAGGAAGTTCTATCCTGCGAACCGTAGCGGTGCGGGAGTTGGCAGCAGGCTGGCCCGCCACAGCCGACGTTTACCTGCTGCTGAAAACCCTAGCCGAATCCGACAGCAGTAAAGAAGTGCGGACAGCAGCCTTAGAAGAATTGGCCTCGCACTGGCCCGATGAACCAGACATTTACCTGCTGCTGAAGACTAAAGCCGAGTCCGACGCGAGTTCGAGCGTCCGGCGCTCAGCAGTGCAAGCAATTGCCTCTGGCTGGCCTGGGAACCCCGAAACTCTGACTTTTTTGAAAAATATAGCATTGGGCGATCGCGACGCCGACCTGCGAGAAATAGCCCTACAACAGATAGCAGCAGGTTGGCCCGACCACCCAGAAACCCTGCCCCTGCTGCAAAAAATAGCTGATTCCGAGGATTACTGGACTGTGCGGCAAGTAGTAGTGGAGGCTGTCGCCGCACTGGCGTCAGGCAGTCTCGAAGTCTTTGGCTGGTTGCAAAATCTCGCCGGGTCAGACAGACACCTGAACGTCCGAGAAACTGCGGTGGAAGAAATCGCAAAACGCTGGTCTCACCGGGGCGAGACGCTGCCTTTCCTCAAAACCCGGGTCGAGTTGGAGCATGATTCTCACCTGCTGAGCGTGCTGGTGCGATCGATCGTGCGGGGGTGGCCCGACGCCCCGGAAACCTTGTCTTGGCTGAAAATTCAGCTCGATTCTGGGGAAGCGCTAGTGCGGGAAGCGGCGGTGCTTGAACTCGCTTACAACTGGCCAGACAATCCTGAAACTTGGATGCTGCTGGAGGCTAAAGCAGAGGGCGATGAGAGTCCCGCTGTCAGGCAAATCGCTTTGCAAAACTTAGCGCGCGGGTGGACAAATCAGTCTCAAACTTTCGAGTGGCTCAAAAGTAGAGCTCAAAAAGATGAAGATTCGCAGGTGCGGGCGATCGCCCTGGTAGAGTTAATGCGGGGATGGAAAGACGAGCCGGGAATGTTTGAGTTTTTGCGCGATCGAACTTTGAGCGATCCTGAAAATCAAAACGGTTCTTTTCCTTACAATCCCAGATTTACAGCACTCGAAGCGATTATCGAACATTATCCCGAAAATCCGGGAGTTGTGCCTTTGTTGCGATCGCTTGCAGTTTCCGACGCCGAAGAGCAAGTGCGGGCCTTAGCGGGTCGCCGGCTACGCAGCCAAGACTGGTAAGTAGAAACAATCCTTTAGACACCTCGGAAAATTAATCATGCCTGCTCTTATTTCTGGAGTTTGATGAGGCTCCAACTTTAGACGTTTAGGCATAACTTGTCTTCCTTGCACTCTTAACATTCTTTCAGTATATCATTCCGGCGCAGCCCGAAGAGATATTAACAGTTAACACTGGGACTAACTCAAACGAGTGACACTCAAATGAGTGACACTCGAAAAAGTGACTGTGCGTTAACAAATCCCACCAGTTATACCTGAAATATCAAATACCAAAACTTAAATGTTGAGAGGAACCAAATTATGTACACCGAAGAAAGAAGCTTGAACAATGAAACTATGGCTCTCGTCGCCGAAACTACTTCTCAATCAACTCTGGCATTTGCTGAAACCACTGCAGGAAACAAACCCACATTACAAAGGGGTTCAACAGGTCAAGCTGTCAAGGAACTACAACAGCTTCTATATCATTGGGGTTATTATTCCGGGGCGATTGACGGTATTTTCGGCATCCAAGTTCACAACGGCGTCAAAGGCTATCAACACCGCGTCTTTTTACAAGAAGATGGGATTGTCGGCCCTATCACTTGGCAAGCACTATACTCTGGTGCACCTGTGAATATGCCGGTAGTCATGAAGGGCAGTTCTGGTAATGCTGTTAAAATTGTTCAGGATGTCTTGAAAATGAATGGATACTATTTCGGTTCCATTGACGGATTCTTCGGGGCGATGACAGATGTAGCAGTGCGACAATTGCAGCTCAGCAAGGCTTTACCGCAAGATGGAATTGTCGGCTACAAAACTTGGCACGCCCTCAGCAAGTTACGGCACTAATGACGGGTGGGATTCATATAAATTCCGGTTGTACTCAGAAAAGATTGTTGACTGTTGACTGTTGACGAGCGGGTCGAAAAACTGAATGGTTGAGTGCTAACTGTTGACTCGATTTGATTATTCCGATGCAACCGGAAACTATATGATGACGTTGGTTTTGGTATTTTGATGCTGTAGGACTTTGTTTCATTTCAGTTGATAATTTAAGCAATATCTAAAGGAGTACGTGTCATGGGTACTAAATTTAAGAGAAGAATTCTCTCAATTGATGGTGGTGGTATTCGGGGTATTATTCCTGCGATCGTTCTCAACTACATTGAAGAGCGCACAGGAAAACGCATAGCAACCATGTTTGATTTTATTGCAGGCACTTCAACAGGAGGAATTTTAGCACTGGGTTTAACTAAAAAGAACTCCGACTCTAGCATCAATCGTGAGCCAGAATATACCGCCGCCGAACTTGTAAATTTCTATCGTAAATATGGAGGAAAGATTTTTAATCAGAATATTCCACTGGATTTTGATGATCTGCTACAACCCAGGCACAAGCCACAAGGTAGGCAAGAAGTTTTAAAGGATCTTCTAGGTGAAGCTAAGATTGAAGACGCATTACGAGAAATTTTTATCCCGAGCTATGATATTGAACTGAGAGTACCAATTTTTTTTACAAGCAATCCGGACGCAGAGGAGATCAAGAGTTTTGATAGCCGGAAAGTATGTACGGGATTCAAAATGTGGGAAGCAGCAATGGCAACTTCTGCTGCACCGACATTCTTTCCACCCTACAAACTCGACACGGGACATCATACCGATGAGGGATATTACGCTTTGGTAGACGGCGGCATCTTGGCAAATAATCCTGCTTCACTTGCAATAATGGAGGCGATGATTTCTTACAAGAAAAAAACTCGTGAAGAACTACACCGTAAGGATACCCTTGTTGTTTCTTTGGGTACTGGCTCACTAACTAAGAAATATAAGTATAGAGACGCAAAAAATTGGGGACAAATCAAATGGGCACTTCCGTTACTTAACGTTTTTCTAGATGGTCAAAGCGAATCTGTTGCGTATCAGCTCAATCAGCTAATGGTGACTAAGGCCGACCAAGAAAATAACAGAAATTACTATCGTTTTCAACTTCCATTGAGTAGCGATAATGGTCACGATAAAATCGACAACGCAAGTCCCAGTAATATTGATCACCTTGAAGAGCGAGCTGAAAAACTGATTGAACACAGTAAGAAAGATTTGGATGAGTTGTGTAAGCTTTTGAAGGAGGAAACTGAACTATATTCTAATCAACCGGACAGTTAAATCGAGATCCGGCTGGAGGATTTTTAATGGGGGTAAGATTTGGTGTGTATTCATTCCCACCACAGGGCATCCCAAACCGCACCGCTTCCCCCATTACCGAACAGCGATCGCAATCCGAAGCCGTTTTGTCCCACATGAGCAACTGTTCCCGAAAAACTTGGTATTGCTTGCCCCGCTGCACGAGACTTGCAGTTTCCGACGCAGAAGAGCAAGTGCGGGTATTAGCTGCTCTCCGGCTTCCAGTGTTCACAATTAACTGTTAATAATCGCTCAAAAGGGCGATCGCATACCGCACCGCTTCCCCCATCATCGAACCACGAACGCGATCGGACGCCGTTTTCTCCCACGTGAGCAACTGTTCCCGAAAAACTGGGTCTTGCTTCGCCCGCTGCACGATCGCCTGACTGATAACTTTCTTTTGAATCTGCTCTGTTGGGATACCTTGCTGCTTCAAATAATCCAACAGCCGCTGCACGCTTTCGGAGAATTTATCCGGCGTCTGAGACATCAAAATAAACGAAATTTGGCGCACCATTCGCTGGTAGATTTCCTGTCTTCTTAGCAATACTTCCTTTTGGCTCGGCTCCGCATTGTTACTAGGAACAGCCAAGTCGAGCAAACTCAAAATTTCAGCGTCCTTGCCTAAAACCTTTTCCAACATATCTGGATAAAGCTCCAAAATGCGATCGCCCAAAATCTTGCCGTTCACCAAACGGTTCGCACTCAGCCGCAGTAAATTTTGTTCTCCCGCCGACTCAAAAAATTGAACGTTAAATTTGAGTTCGTGGCTTTCCAACTCCACCCGACGTAGCGTAAAAACCAAAGCCTCCCAATTAGGAGATTCATCAAAACACACCTTCACAATAGAACTGTCCTCTTGATGCTGCCGCCCCAATTCCCCCGACTCAAAATTGCGCTCGACCGGAAAGCGAGTTGCTGCCACTTTCGCAGTATAATCAAACTGAGTAAAAACATAGCTGCAGTCAACTCGTGAGAGATCGACATCTTGAACTTGCCAATTTTGAATGCAGCAACCCGTAAGCTGCGCCCCCTCCAAATTCGTCCGAATCAAACGGCACTCTATCAAACAAGCTTCTCTTAAATCCGCCTCACCCAACATCGCATCCATCAAATAAGCGCCACTCAAATCAGCTTTCCGCAAATCAGCACTTCGCAAATTAGCTTCGCTCAAATCTGCCCGCAGCAAATACACTCCTTGCAGGTTAGCTCGCAGCAAAAGTGCCTTCTTAAAACTCGCTTTCAATAAATAAGAACCCGCCAGATTAGCTCGACTCAAATCAGCGTTATCCAGCACCGCCTCAGTCAAATCCGCCCCCGCCAGCACAGCTCGGTGCAAGTCAGCGCCCGTCAGATTTGCCGATCGCATTTGAGCGCCATTCAAGTCAGCTTCAATCAAATTTACACCGAGTAAAATTGCCGATCGCAAATTCGCTTCTACCAAATGCGCTTCCCGCAAATTAGCACCCGTTAAATTAGCACCAACAAGACTGGCGCGGTTGAAATTCGCCTCCATCAATTCCGCCGTCATCAACTTCGCGCCGTCGAGTTTAGCCCCAGCAAAATTAATCTGGTCAGATTTAACTCTTTGAAGATTAGCACCACCCAAATCCGCTTCCGGGAACGCGGCCCAATTGAGTTCTGCTGCTTCCAAACAAGCAAGGCGCAAATCCGCTTTAGCAAGATTTGCCCCGCTCAAATTTGCCCCGCTCAGATTCGCCCCAGCCAGCCCCGCACTGCGGAGATCCGCGCGGCGCAAACAAGCCCCTATCAACTTGGCATTGCTCAAAAAAGACCAGCTCAAATTAGCACCGGTCAAGTTAGCACCAGTGAGGTCTATTTCTCGCAGGTTAACACCGCTTAAACTAGCGCCGCTGAGGTCAATGTGACCAAAGTTGCGCTCTCCTTGTTGATAGCGCTGTAAAAATTCTTGTGTTTGCATTCCGCTGATTGGGGGGCTGGCAATTTAGCTGTTTTAGGACGCGCGGGTCAATAACTTTAACTCTAAGGTGTGCACGGAACACGATCGGGCTAGGCAGGGGGAAACTACCTCTACTACTTACTGCCCGAACTCACGTCCTCCGGGTGATCCGTACCCCCTGTACTTTTATAGATAGCAGCTCAAAGGATTTGTTACGTAAGTTCTCTTTCTACTACCAGCTTGACAGACTTTTGTAACTTCAAGTAGCCGAGTTGATATCTGATACGCTGCCCCGCCGGAGAGTGTTTTTACCTAAAACGCTGCAATTCTTGCTGCAAGTGTTTTCCCCATTTAGTCGCTAGAGGAATTTCTGTAAAAGGAACTTGCACCGCAGGAGCATCTTTCAACAAAAATTCGAGGGCGATTGGACTTCCCGAATTCGGCGGTGACTCTAAATCAACTGCCTGAGAGTTGACTAACAACCGCAGCGACTGCACGTCTTTTAAAGAAAAAGTTTGCAAATTCACAGGCCCGCTGCGAGTAGGTTTTCCCCAAGTTAAACTGTCTTCTTGCTGACCGAGTACAGCATAAATATCGTACTTGGCTTTAGCGAATTGTTCGGCCCAGACGCGATAGGCTTCCAGCTTTTGATACTCGTTCCATCCAGCCCAAGCTAGCCCAATAAAAATTGCCAGCAGCGGCAGCCACATTAAACCTCTTTCCATGCAATACCCTTTTTGAAAATACTCGCTTGTTCAGTTTCTCATCTTCTCTAATGATACAATTAATTGAACTCCTCAAACTTGCTCTGCAATTTAAACTAGAAATTAGAGCGATTTTTGAGCGAGCAACAGCCACTGCCGAAAACTACCAAACGCTCGCGTGGGAGATATCCACAAGTCGCAGCAAGGAAAACTGGCGCTGGCGGTGAAAATTGGGTTATTGTGGTGAACACGCCTTCCCTAAACGGACGATCGGCAATGAAAAAGTTTTTCCTTCTGTGCTTATTTTTAATCGGGCTCGGCTGGGCGATTTCTAATTTCCCAGGACTTGCTACTCAAGGCACTTACGACTCGATTGTGCTGGATTTCCGCGAAGATTTGGGTGCTGCTGAGATTGCGAAAGAAGTAAATGCGATCGCCCAACAGTACCAAGTCGCACCGCAACTCAACAGCGAATTCTCAGCGGCAGACAATGTATATGTAGTTAAGGGCGATCGCACTTTGCTAAACGCCCTGAGAAAATCAAATTTGGCTAAAGATACCGAATACATTGAACCGAACTACGTCTATAGCGCTTTCGAGATTCCCAACGACCCCATGTATACCAAGCAGTGGAATCTCCGCAGTATCAACGTAGAATCTGCCTGGAACGAAACCAAAGGCAGTGGCACAACAGTAGCGATAATTGACACGGGTATTACTCCAGTCGCTGACTTAAAAGAAACCAAATTTGTACCGGGCTACGACTTTGTAAACGATCGCGCCGAAGCCTACGATGACAACGGCCACGGTACTCACGTCGCAGGTACTGTCGCCCAATCAACTAACAACAATTACGGCGTTGCGGGCATCGCCTACGAAGCAGCTTTAATGCCGCTAAAAGTGTTAAGCGGCAGCGGTGGCGGCACGGTTTCCGACATTGCCGAAGCGATCAAATTTGCTGCTGACAACGGTGCAGATGTTATCAACATGAGTCTCGGTGGTGGCGGTGAAAGTCAGTTAATGGAAGAGGCGATCGACTACGCCCACTCTAAAGGCGTTGTCATCATCGCAGCCGCCGGCAACTCCGGCGACAGTTCCGCTTCCTATCCCGCCCGCTATCCCCACGTCATCGGCGTTTCCGCCCTCGGCCCCGACGACGAAAAAGCCTCTTACTCGAATTTCGGCGCAGGGGTTGATATTGCAGCCCCCGGCGGTTCAGAAATGGGCAAGATCCTGCAAAGTACGATCGACCCGGAAACCGGCGCCGAAGTCTTTGAAGGCTACCAAGGCACTAGCATGGCTTCTCCGCACGTTGCCGCCGTTGCAGCCCTTGTCAAGGCCTCCGGCATCACAGAACCAGACGAAATTCGCAGCGTACTCTTGCAGTCCTCGCGAACTGTCACTGAAGATCCGTTAAACCATTTTGGTTCGGGACACCTAGACGCAGCCGCAGCAGTTCAGCTAGCCCAGCGCGGACAAATCAACTTCCGCGATTTCTTCCGCTGGCTGCGCGATAACGGCTATCTCAACCCCCGCTTTTGGATTGACGGCGGTGCAGTCGCCCTGTTGCCTAAAATTGCAATGGTGCTCGGTTCTTACCTGCTGGCTTTCTTTATGCGGAATTATTTTCCGTTCCAGTGGACTTGGGGCTTTTCCGGCGGCTTGATGGCTGGTAGTTCTGGGTTCTTTTTCCTGCGGAACTTGTTTGTATTTGACTTGCCGCAGTGGCCGATGCGGGTGATGGGCAGTTCTATTCCCGAACTCGGCGGTGCAATTAATGGCAGCAGTATGCTGAATCCCTTTTTTGCTAGCGTTTTGATTCCGGGGATTTTGATTGCTTTGCTGTTGGGACATCGAGAGTGGAAGTGGATTGCGATCGCAATTTCGATCGGTTTTGCCAGCAGTTTAGCGGTGAATGCTTTTGTGTCTCCCACAGTCTGGGGATTAGGCACAGGTTTGGTATCACAAACATTTTTGATTGTCAATGCTTTTCTGTGTTTCGGACTGGCGCGTTTAGCAATTAAAACAGAGGTGCGATCGGCATGAGTATTACTGTCAAAGGTGAAATTGAACGCAAAGGATTAGGCCCGGGTACTTGGGCATTGGTTGGCCAAGATGGGGAAACTTACGAACTTAAGGATGCTCCTTCTGAGTTGAAAAAAGCTGGTTTGAAAGTGAGTGTTAAAGGTGAAGTCCGCAAGGATGTGATGACGTTTGCTATGATCGGCCCGGTGCTTGAGGTGCAGTCTTTTGAAGTGTTGTAGGTTGATCGACTAATCCAGCTTTCGACCAAAAAAAACCCCGGCCCAAATTGGCTGGGGTTTATTAATCAGGGTGCATCTTTATTTACTTTCCAGTGGCTAGCACGATGTTCGGGAGAAATTTGATTTTTAACGGCAGATGCACGCAGATTAACGCGAATAATTTTTGATTTATTGAAATTTTGCTGTTTTGGCTGCAATACGAAAAAAAAACCCGGCCAAAATTGGTCGGGAGTTAATTAATCAGGGTGCATCTACTAATTTAGTCTCCG
>NZ_JAUBOY010000062.1:13151-13628 GCF_036700465.1 Microcoleus sp. T3_A4
CAAAATTGGTCGGGAGTTAATTAATCAGGGTGCATCTACTAATTTAGTCTCCGGTTCGAGGTGCACCTGTTCCGGACAGTTTGGGAAAATTTGGGAAAATTCGTGGGTTGCGGTGCGATCGGCAAAAAAAAACCCGGCCAAAATTGGTCGGGAGTTAATTAATCAGGGTGCATCTACTAATTTAGTCTCCGGTTCGAGGTGCACCTGTTCCGGACTGTTTGAGAAAATTTGGGGAAATTCGTGGTTTGGGGTGCGATCGCAAAAAAAAACCCCAAACCAGAATTGGCGGGGAGTTAATTAATCAGGGTGCATCTACCAATTAAGCTTCCTGAGAATTCCAGCGCCATCCGGACAACCTCAAACTTTATTCAGCATCACCGCCAATACCGCAAAAAAAAACCCCCAAACCAGAATTGGCGGGGAGTTAATTAATCAGGGTGCATCTACCAATTAAGCTTCCTGAGAATTCCAGCGCCA
>NZ_JAUBOY010000062.1:13728-34816 GCF_036700465.1 Microcoleus sp. T3_A4
TCCGGACAACCTCAAACTTTATTCAGCATCACCCTCAATACCGCAAAAAAAACCCCAAACCAAAATTGGTCGGGGGTTATTTAATCAGGGTGCATCTACTAACTTAGTCTCCCGCCTCACAGCACCTCTTTCAGGACACTTTGGCAGAATTTAGGCGAATTTGTGGCAAGGGGGGGCGATCGCCAAAAAAAACCCGGCCAAAATTGGTCGGGAGTTATTTAATCAGGGTGCATCTACTAATTTAGTCTCCGGTAAGGCAGCGCCTGTTTCAGGACAGTTTGGCAGAATTTTGGAGAATGTGTGGCTAAGGGTGCGATCGCAAAAAAAACCCGGCCAAAATTGGTCGGGAGTTAATTAATCAGGGTGCATCTACCAATTAAGCTTCCTGAGAATTCCAGCGCCATCCGGACACTTACCACTAAAAACTCACAACTCTTTTCGGTGAACCAGAGTTGCACTCGCTTGGTCTGTCGGAACTAGCAAGACTTCACTAATATTGACGTGGGGCGATCGCGTCGCGCAAAAATACACGACATCGGCTACATCGTCAGCAGTCAGCGGTGTTAATCCTTGATAGACATTTTTGGCTTTTTCTGCATCGCCGTGAAACCGGACATTGCTAAATTCTGTTTCCACCAAACCAGGTTCTATTTCCGTCACCCGCACGGGTGTTCCCAAAAGGTCTTGTTTCAACCCTTCAGAAATAGCTCTCACTGCTGCTTTGGAAGCGCAATAAACATTACCTTTCGGATAAGCTTGGCGGCCTGCTATTGAGCCGATATTCACTACGTGGCCCCGTTCTCGGCTTACCATTCCCGGCACGATCGCGCGAGTCATGTAAAGCAAGCCTTTAACATTGGTATCAATCATTTCTTCCCAATCTTGAAAGTTGCCTTCATGCAGTTTGTCTAAACCACGGCTCAATCCCGCATTGTTAATCAGAATATCGATGCTTTTCCAGGCATGGGGAAGCGCAGTTATCGCCGATTCAACTTGCGGGCGATCGCGCACGTCCAATTCTAGCAAATAAATCTCGTTTGCCGACGCGATCGATTTTGTTTCTACAAGTTCGTTTGCCAGTCGATCGAGCTTTTCAAGACGGCGGGCTGCTAAAATTAGTTTGGCTCCTCCTTTGGCGAATATCTTGGCACAGGCTGCTCCGATACCGCTACTCGCACCTGTAATGAAAACAATTTGGTTTTGGATAGAAATCATTTTTTGTCAGTTGTTAGTTGACTGTTGACTGTTGTCATTGGTTATTTGTTAGTTTTGTTATTTGTTAGTTGTTATTTGCTATAGCCTTTCTCGCTATAGTGAGGTATGTTTAATTCCTTTAATGATATTTTTTTATTTTCAAATATGTACCTCGTGTGACTAATAACCGCTATACCACTTACCACTTACTAATCACCCATTACCCATGCCCCATGCCCCATGCCCCATGCCCATAACACCTATTTTATTATTTGACAACCCGCAATCGCACACTAACGGTTGCAATTCCACCTTGTCGCATCAAAACTGCTGAAACCCACCGATTTTCGGGCGTAGCCGGAGCTTTACCTACTTTAAAAATTCCCCCGGAATTTAGCAACTCCAGCTCAACTTCTGAGGGATTGAAAAAGGTTTTTTCGGTAATGGGTTCCTCCAAAACAGTCCCTATTAAAATATCATCGCCGATCGGCTCTCGCACAATGGCATCAAAATGGTACTCTTCGCCCACCTTAACTTGCTCCGGCAAATTCACTTGAATTGTGGGAGGACTTTGACCAGAAGTAAGCTGAGTTTGTTCTGCTAAAATCTCTTGACTAACTATTTTTTCACCTTCAAAGCGCTGCTGGGAACGGATGGTAGCTTTGAGTGTTAATTCTCTGCCATCCTTTTTTTGACTGCCGGCAATTGTAGTTATGGTTTCTGCAATAATCGCGCTACCTTCGGTTTTCCAAGATTTGATCTCGGTGCGGTAATTTAAACTCGGATATCGCTCCCAGAGTTGGGTGAGGGCTTTGGCCATGCTTTGGCTGTTTAAGCCGTCAGAATGAGTGAAATTCGGGCTGTAAAATGCCATGACTGCTTTGACATCGCGCCGGTTGGCCGCTGCGTCAATTTCTGTTAGCACTTTTGTGAGTGGGGCAGGCGCATTTGCAGGGGTTTGGGCGATCGTTTGGGGAGTCGCCGCGATCGCACCGATCGCTCTGGCCGCACCTTGATGCAGCACACCAGCACTTACCACTGTTAAACATAACAACATTTGAGCGATCGACTGCCCGCAGTTAAAGCCAAAAACGATCGCGCGTTGGCGCAGCCCTCGAACAGGATCGGCTTTTTCGTTCCGACGGCTGGAAAAATACTGAGATACACTTGGCACTAAATTCAAAAAATTACGCATTAGGTGATAATTTGGTTATTTGTCAGGAGTCGTGGCGCGGGCAACTGTTCGCCTGCAACGAAAACTGACAACGGAAGGACGGACACGGCACAATCTACAATCTAATTTTAGATTGCTGATTTAAAATTGGCTGAAACTGCCGGAATAATAAGCATAATAATCTAAAACCTCAAATATAAAATCGATTGACCTGTGGAACTTGTACTTGTAAAAGAAACAAAAACCTTGACAAAAGCCCCCCTCCGGTTGTTGGTTGCAGCTAGTGGCACTGGTGGACATTTATTTCCCGCGATTGCCACCGCTAGTCAGTTGAACGACTGTCAGATCGAATGGCTAGGAGTCCCAGACCGCATGGAAACCGAGTTAGTTTCATCCCTTTACCCCCTCCACACGATCGCCGTTGAAGGCTTTCAGCAGCGATTGGGACTCGGTACACTGCGGATTTTGGGCGGACTCGCCGGCTCGATCCTTCAAGTGCGGAAGTTGCTCAAAGCGGGCAATTTTCAGGGAGTGTTTACTACCGGCGGTTACATCGCGGCACCGGCAATTCTGGCGGCCCGTTCTTTGGGTTTGCCGGTGATTCTCCACGAATCTAATGCCATTCCGGGGAAGGTGACGCGCTGGTTTAGTCCTTTGTGCACTGCTGTGGCGATCGGATTTGAAGCAGCAGCCCAGCATTTACCCCGCGCGAAAACCGTTGTTGCTGGTACACCGGTGCGATCGCAATTCCTGACTCGCCAACCTCTAAATTTGCCAATTCCTGACAGTGTACCTGTAATTTTAGTCATGGGCGGCTCTCAAGGTGCTGTCGCAGTCAATAAGTTAGTGCGCGAGTGTGCTCCTGCTTGGTTTGATGCCGGTGCTTGGGTGGTTCACCTCACCGGAAATAATGACCCGGATGCTGAAAGTGTGAAACACGAGCAATATTTGTCAATGCCATTTTACGACAATGTGGCGAGTTTGTTGCAGCGAGCAAATTTAGCAATTAGTCGATCGGGCGCGAGTGCTCTGACAGAATTAGCAGTGACGGGCGTACCTTCTATTTTAATTCCTTTTCCTCACGCCGCTGACGACCACCAAAGATTTAATGCGGAAGTATTTGCTAAAGCCGGCGCCGCTGTGGTATTCCGTCAAAGCGAACTGACAGCAGAGGTATTGCAAAGCAAAGTGTTGTATTTGTTAAGAGATTCCGAATATTTGGCAAAAATGTCTCAAGCTGCTGCTCAATTAGCGGTGACAGACAGTACAGAACGTTTGGCTAATTTGGTCAAAGAATTGGTGGTGCGGTGAGAGTTTTTAGGAGTTTTAACCGCAGATGAAGGCTGATTAACGCAGATGAACGCAGATGCAGGCTGATGTTTTAGACGACGATATGGGAGTGGAGGAATTTAACTACTGATTCTAATCCTTCTTTGGTCTTCAGGTTAGTAAAAACAAAAGGTTTGTCGCCGCGCATTTTTTTCGCGTCCCGTTCCATCACGCCTAAATCTGCTCCTACATAAGGTGCGAGGTCTGTTTTATTAATTACCAACATATCAGATTTAGTAATTCCTGGCCCGCCTTTGCGCGGAATTTTATCGCCTGCAGCGACATCGATTACGTAAATCGTTAAATCTACTAACTCCGGGCTAAATGTTGCCGCCAAGTTATCGCCGCCACTTTCGACAAATACTAAATCTAAATCAGTGAATTTTTGTTCTAACTCTTCTATCGCTACTAAGTTAATGGAAGCATCTTCGCGGATGGCTGTGTGGGGACAGCCTCCTGTTTCTACGCCCAAAATTCGATCGCTCTCTAAAGCTTGACTCCGAACCAAAAACTGGGCATCTTCCTGAGTATAGATATCATTAGTAACAACCGCAATCTGGTATTGCTGTCGCAGCGCCTTGCACAAAGCATCCAGTAAAGCAGTTTTCCCTGAACCAACTGGCCCAGCAATTCCTACACGAAAAGCACTCATAATTATTTTGGTAATTGGGCATCGGGCATCGGGCATCGGGCATCGGGCATTGGTTGGGTATAGTTTTTTCCTTCTTCCTTCTTCCTTCTTCCTTCTTCCTATTTTCAACTGCGAAACAACCGAGTGTACTGAGTTTCGTGCGCCATGCTAGCCAGTCCTAATCCCCAACTGCAACTGCCAAGCTCATCATCTTCTAATTTTAAAACTTCTTGCGCCGTACAGCTAATTTGAGACTGCAAATCTAACAGTAACTGTTGACCGGCTGTTTGACCGAGGGGAATCAGTTTCACGCCCGCACTCGCCAAATTGGCAGCCCAACTGTACAAATATCCTAACACGGCAGCTTCCTCTTCAATCTGCCAGTTGGCGGCGGCAATGCCAAAGCCGATCGCAAAATTGCACGGATTGCTGCCAGATTCCACGAATTCTTTTACAATTGTGGTTAACCCCGAAGCAACGGGCGATTCCCTGCGGGATAGCTTCGCTTCACGCAAATCCAGCAGCAACCTGATCAAAGTCCGCCCCATTTGCCAACTTTGCAAGCGCAACTCTTCTGTTTCCTTAGCAGCAGTCGCCCAAGCATTCCAGTAATTCAAAGCCGCCAAATCCCCCATCTGTGCGGCCCTCAAAGCCCGTACTACCACAGCGGCTTCTACTCGAACAGCACCGAATTGCAGCGAATTTTCTAACCAATTTCTCAAAGTAATCTCGCTGTCGATCGCACCGTTTTCTACCAGACTTTCGATTCCCTCAGAATAACTATAAGCTCCCACAGGTGCAAAAGCTAACTGCAACAAAGATAAAAGTTGATTGTTCACTGTTGACTGTTGACCAAGAATTTGTTGATGGTACAAGCCCCCGGATTTATCCGGGGAATCAATCGAAAATCGAAAATCGAAAATCCTCAAGCCCCCGAATTTATCCGTGGGGTCAATCCAAAATCTAAAATCTAAAATCTAAAATCTAAAATCGAATGACTGTTGACTGTTGACTTCTTGCTTCTTGAATGGCCGAAAGCAATTTAGTCATAAGCCCTCGGATTCATCGGTGGGAGTAAATCTAAAATCTAAAATCTAAAATCTAAAATCTAATGGTTGTGTCCGTAAGCGCCCATTTCCGGCTGAAACGGCACAATTTCCTCTGTTACTTCCAAACCCATTTTTTCTAGCATTCCCTGCAACACAGAGTCGGGGGAAAGTCTTAAATAATTATCGGCAATTTCTAAAGCTACGTGGCGGTTTCCTAAATGATAAGCCGCCCGCATCAGTAGCAGCGGACTTGATGCCCGCGCTGTCAGCACGAGTTCGGGTTTTGCACTTACCAGTACCAAACAGCTACCGTCTTCCGACAGCAATAAATCTCGATCACGCAATACTGTACCTCTGGGCAAATTCAGGTGCAGCTTTTCCCCCGTCTCTGTCTCGAATCGGTGGCGGCTGCGAGTGCGATCGTCGGCTGTCATTGGTACAGTAAAGCTGACCACAGCATCGGGATTTGCAGGTAAATGTTTGGTGAAAGTTAGCATTTTTATATTCTATTCCTCAAAGCAATTCACTTGACAGTGAGTTTTTGAGGAATATCTTTTTTATAGCCGAAGGAATAAGGAAGACTGAAGTTCCAATCTTCAGCTCATGTTTCAGAAATTAAAAACGTCTTAATCGTGTTGGCGATCGCTATATCTCATTGCGATTTACAGCCAGTTGAAAAATATTCATCTCTCTGACCGCTCCCGTTCTGGTTTTCTTACCAAATTTATGTTATTTTGTCAAGCACTTGATCACAGACGATCGCTTTTTTTTCAAAAAATTTTGCCTACCGTCTAGGAACTCGAACAATTTAAATCTCCAATATATTGTTGGGGGGAGGTAGCGCTTAGGCATCCTGCCTGCCCTGAACAAGCTTTTATGGAGAAGTCTAATAGAACGGGAGAGGAAGAAAGACTCAAACCATCAAGCTTATTGATTGCCCGCTTGTTGTAGTCGCAGGAGCTCGGCTTGAATTCGCTGTTTGACTGCCGGGTCCGCTTGCTGGAGCAAAGTAAGCTGGTTGAAGCGACTAACTGTCAAACCATTGGTTTCGATAACTTTTTTAGCTTGTTGGCAGTAATTCACCGCGATGCCGCGAACACCTCCAGACAACCTATTGATTTGCTGAGTTTCGTTGCACACTACTCTGGGAACCGAGCCCCCAGCCATTCCTTTAATTTCGTTATAAGCTTCCACCCGTCTGGGTTCTATTGCCAACACAGCACGAGCGTAGCTAGTAATTTCTTCGCTGCTAATTTCTTGAGCTTGGGCTGCAGATCCGAAAACGAGGTTTGGGGATTGTCCATACAAACCGGGCGCCCATCCGCTAGCTAAAGCTGCAGCAGAAATGATGCCTGCAAACAGCGATTGTCGCAGCATCCGGTTTATGCCAAATTTGGAGGTGTTTAGTGAGGTGTTCATGGTCGTCGGTGATTAATTGCGTGTAGATAAAAATGACACAGCGCTTGGAGGCTCAATCTTTTTGAATAATGTGGCGGGTAAAAAGTTCCTGCCGTTGGTGACTATTTTGAATTCCAGCAGGATGGTTGGGGAGTTGCTAGGACGATCGACTTTTTAGCAAATTCAATAATTTCATTCATTATAACATCGGTCGGAAGTTGACAAAATTCAAACTTTAGATAGTAATTTTAATTACAGAGCATTCCCGAATTGCCTCTCCCAATAATTCTCAAAGCGCAAATATTAAATAATTATAAAAATTATTGACAAATTACTCGCCTTAATTAGTCTCATCAAGGTAGGCGGTAGCAAAGCTATCTCTTTCCCCGCAAGGGTTCCCGTTCCGCGTAGGGTTCCCGTAGGGTAGGGTAGGGAAGCGCCTGGAAGGCTAGGTCAAATTTAGCAGCAATCGCACTCATCAATTGCGGCGATGATTTATTTAATGTTAAGCGGTGGTGCATTTGTCGATCGAGAAAATCCCCCACTGGTTGGGCTGCTGACGAAGCCAAAGCCGGAACAAAAATCATGTTTCACTACCCGAAGATAGAGACAGCAACAGGGCACTAGACATTAAAATCTTGTTATCAAAATGCGCGCTATCTGTTTTTGGCAGTCAACGCCCAGGCCTTCGATTCCAGTTCTCGCTTCCTCCAGTTTGGTGCTGTGAAAACTTGTCTGGGATTTACCCAGAAACCTGGGTTTTCTACGAAATAAAATCGTTACAGCCACCACCAAGAGCAGACAAACCCGGAAAGCTGGAATTTTTGGACCTCAGTTTTATTGTCATCTCGATCGCAGATCGCAAATTTTGGCAAGCCTGATCGCAGCAATTTAACAATTATTAATTACCCATTGCCCATGAAAAGTCAAAAAGAAATTTGGCGAGTTATTCTCGCAGTAGCTATCAGTATTGTAGGCGTGCTGCACTTTGCAGTACCCGCACCTTTTATCAGAATTGTGCCGCCCCAGCTTCCTTACCCGGAAGCCTTGGTTTATATCAGCGGTTTTTTCGAGATTTTGGGCGGAATTGGGCTGTTAGTTCCTCCTGTGAGCAGGGCGGCTGCGTGGGGATTAATTGCCTTGTTTATTGCCGTGTTTCCAGCTAATATCAATCAAGCCGTCAACAACATTCCGATAGAAGGGATTCCCCAGAACCAATTACTGTATTGGTTCAGGCTGCCTTTTCAAGCTGTCTTAATTGCTTGGGCGTGGGTTTATACCCAACCAGACGAAGGTAAACCCCGGGCTTCTATAGTTCCAGATAGAACAGAAAATGCCCGATGAAGCAGTTCGACTACCATGCGGATTTTAAGAACATCGACTTTCGACAGCACCCGGAACTTTATCGGGTAGGGAAAGGAGAACAGGGAGTGCTGTTGGTTGAACCCTACAAAGGAGAAATTCTGCCTTTCTGGAGATTTAAGACTCCTGAAATTGCCAGGGAGTCCAGCAGCAAAATTTACTCCATGTTTTTAGAGTATCTCGATCGCGAAGATTTTGTAGGAGCGGACATGGCTCGCAAGTTTTTGCAGATGGGGTATACTCGATCGCGTCGCTACGCCAACCACAAAAGCGGTCGAAAATACCAGCAAAACCCTCAAAAGCTGAAGTCTGTTGCAGAGCAAACCGCAGCTCGAAAAGATATTTTGCCGCTAGAAGCAGATCCGGTGAAAGCAGAATCCGCAGCGATTTTTCAAGAAAAATGGATGCTGGCCAAAATCAACGAGAAATATCTCGAGCTTTTAGCCAGACATCGGCAAATGTACGAATCTTATTTAGTCAACGCTGAGGATTGACATACATTCACAAAAACTCAGGACTTACACTTTAGCCCTGTCGGCAGCAGTGTAGGTGTGCTTGCCTATCGGGGCCGCATCTATTTGCTTTGCCCTACTATTTACTCATCCTCTTCTTCCGCCTGCCACTGTCGCCAAATTTCAAAGGCATTAAAGCCCCTGTATTGCAGGTAATTCAAGACTTTGCCCTTGGTTTTCGGATCGGCTTTACCCCAAGTATCGATCTTGTATTTCCGCATGACTTTGCCTTTTAATTCGGCCAGTTTTTCTGCTTCGGAGTCCTGATTTTCGGCAATTTCTTCTTCCCAGACTTGCTCGAACAAATCGTTGGTAATTCCTTTTTGCAGGCACTTGCGCTTGATGGCAGACTTCCCGTATTTGCCTGCTGCAGACGCGATCGAGTTTGCCACCAAGCGAGTGTCGGACTGATAGCCGCGGTCTTGAATTTGCGCGATCGCCTCCAATATTTCCTCATTGCCAAAACCTTTCTCTTGCCCCTTTTTGCGAAGTTCAGAGGCACTGTAGTCTTTGCGAGACAAGAGAAAATATAAATAGTCAAGACAGCTCATCAGTTCAATCGAAGGGTGGCGCGCAAATACTCGTATAGCGAATGCCTAATCCAGTCGCCTTGCTATCGGCTGACTGCATCGCGTGAAGCGAAGCTATCCCGCAGGGAATCGCCTCTATTCTTCTGTATCCTCCTCTTCATCATCCAATTCCACATCCGGTCTGTCCACATCGATCTGAATCAAGCGAATGTGCTTGTATCCGAGCTTAATTTCAAACTCGTCTCCCGGCTTTAATCCCATTTCTTGGGTATAATTTGCTCCGATCACGATCGAACCATTCTTGTGAACGCTAGCTCGATAACTCGCTTCTCGCCCGCGTCCGTCTGCTTTAGACTTCTCTAGCTCAATGCCCTTAGCAGCTAACACTGCATCGTAAAACTCAGCCAGATTAATCCGGGTTTCTCCACTTTTGCTGACTGTGAAGTAGCCGCAAAGCTTCGCAAGTTCTCTGCGCGGCAAATCACTGCCTTTGATTTTTTGAAGCAGACCTTTTCCTGTTAAGGGTGCTGTAGCTGTTTCTGCCATTGACCGTACCTCGCTTATTGGACTTTACTTATATCAATTACAACACATTAGATTAACTTTGTTTCACTGTCAATACTAAGAATTCTGAATATTAAGATTCTGGAGAAATTTCTGCGGCCTCAAGACCGGGGGTGCAAGTAAGGATGCTCGAAGGGCGATCAATTTGCTCCTCGCGGCCCAAATCCTTGTGTAAGCCTCTCTTGCGATCGCGCGGGGAATTATTGTCGCAAATTAAATGTTTTACTTTTTTACAGTAAAGTCTGTTCCCTGCATTCACCAATCCCCGATTGTGTCTGCGGTCAAGGTCAAAATAAGACAGCCATGAATCGAAATACCTAGAGCGCTGCCGCTGCAAATCTGCCGCCAGCATTTACCGGCGCTGGGTTAACTTTTACCTCAACAAGACGAGGCAGCACTTGTTCTAGATGTCACTGCCAGCTACTTGTAAATTCTATTTTTCGGGCTGGGAATCCCCTCAAAACCCCAAATACCAACGAGCAATCTTCTATTAAGGTGTTGGGCATATAACTTCCACAGAACGCAGTCTGGGGAAGGCAATCCGGTAAAAATTGAAGGAAATTTCACCTCTTCGTTGAACGGGTTTAAGCTAAAACCCGACTCAATGGGCGCTGTGGCAGAAACATCGGGCAGCTACTAAGAGGGGAATAGTTTTGATGGGGCGAGATTGCTTCGCGACTCTTAACACTTCGCCAGGAATCAGTAGATTTCTAGGGGGAACTCGGGAAAATCTTCCTCCTCCGGCCCCAAGCCAGAGAATTTGAGGTTATTTCCACAGGGGAATTGAAAAAGACCGAGTTAAATGCACAACAGCTTAAATGTTTGATGCACTACAAATTAGTAGCGGTTGCCGACATGGAGTTTCGATGGAAATGTATTGGTTTCGAGTCGTGGCCAGTAAACTGCCATACTCTCAAAATTTATGCACCAACTGGAGGGGCGCGTCAATCGATTTTAGATTTGAGATTTTAGATTAAAGAATTGAAGCATTGACCCCACGGATAAATTCGGGGGCTCCTTTATCGAATACAGGTTTTTTATTTCTGGACGGATGAATCCGGGGGCTTCTATCCTGGATGCTTTCGGTCCAGCTCACAGCCGCTTCCATAATTAATTATTGTGAAATATAGCAAGCGCGCTGACGGTGAGGACGTTCTTTATTGTTGCAACTCTCGCTTTTATTGTCTTGTGCCGAATGACGAATGCTCCTGCTGCCGAATCAGCCCGCTCAAAAACGCATACAAGCCACCGACTCGTGTCGTGGAGAGATCAAAATTTTAGACTGTTGTTCAGGCTTCCAGATTCATCTGTGGAGTAAATCTAAAATCTCAAATCGTTCGACTCAGGGCTCAACCCGAAGTCTAAAATCTACAATCGACTGACAATTATATATCAAGCAGTCCCGGACTTACTCTCTCGACGAGAAACTCGGTTTCTTCCTCGATGCTTGGTTGGGCTGCTACTGATTTTCAGTAAAAACCGGCTTGATGAACGTAAGTCGGAGATTCGATCGAGCAGTATACTTGCGATCACTTTGCCAGCGGCGGCCGATCGCGAATGGCCAGCAAAAACCCCACCCAGTTTGGAGCCAGGCCAAGAGGGTCTAAATTAAGCATTGCAGTGGGTGATCGCTTTTAGTGACGTTGTTGCAGGTAATTTTGCGACAGGGGAGTCCGTACCGCCGGCAGTAACTCTTCTGGTTTCGTGCCTCGCTGGTTCGAGTACCGCCACCCAAAAAAGCCAGCACTCAAAGCAACGGACAACAAGCAAAGCATTAGGGTGACAAATTTTTTCGATCCCGGTTTTGTTAACGGTTTCTGAGTCGGTGCTGCGGCGCGAGTTGCTTGGAGCACCGAACACTCAGAATTAGGAATAGAGGACGGCGAAGCCGTCGGTGAGTTCGGTGAATTACTAGCATCGGCTCGATCGTTCTGGTGAACCCAATCCCTGCGATCTTTTAATTGGTCGGGAAAGTATTCCCAGACTTCGCCGTCAGAATTGTCTGACTCATGCGATCGATTGGCTGGGATGGGGGGGTATTGGGCGATCGCCGAAACCGAAGACGGGGCCTTCCATTCTGTACCCGCGAGCGCCGGTTGCGTTCCCGACGCGATTATGTGCACCATAGAACCGGATGTCGCACTGTGGGCTGGGGCGCCGGTCAGATAGCCGTCAAAGTCCGGGTGCTGGTAGAGAATCGGCAAAGCCCAGTATAGCTGGTGAGAACCGTAGGCAGAAATTAGCCCAGCTCTGGCCCGGCTCAGGCTGAGATCGACTGGATAGCCTTGATTGAGGTTGCGGTAAAACAGCCGCGTCAGAGTTAGGGCTACATCGTCGGGGATGCTTTCTGCCATTGCTAGCACTGCCGGAATGCCCCGCTTTACTAGAGCTTCGGTTAAGTTCCGTTCCGGGCTGTCGTCCGCGAGGTCTGAGGGGTCGCCGTAGGCGCCGCGGCAGGAGTTGAACACGGCCATCTGAATACCGTTGTTAACGAGCAATCCAGCTAAGTCGTCGCCACTCAAGGTTTCGGTTAAGCCGGTGCGGCTGCTGACTAGGTAGAGTTCGCCACCTCTGGAACCTAAGTTGCTATGGCCTGCGTAGTGCAGGACTTGGTAGTGTCCTTGTTCTAGGGCTTGGGTAAGTTGTTCTCGATCGGGCTGTTCGAGAATAGTCAGTTGAATTTCCGGGCAATGGGGGCTGTTTTTGAGAGGATGACCGGTGCGGTTTTGGAGTTCTTGCTGCAAATGGAGCACTTCTCGCTTGAGCTGCAAGCTGTCTCGATCGCTCGGAGAGGCGATCGCCATTAAAATTTTTAGTGGCCCGCCACTAGGCAGTATCCGGGTTTGTTTGAACAAACTTGTACCTGGTTGGTAGCGAGAAAACACGACATCTGTGCCGGTTGCCAAAGGGCGATCGCCGGCGTGCAGAACTTCCCACGGCAGTCGTGGCAAGCGCCGGCCTTTGAGTCCGAGTCGCAGTTGCAGCACTTCTCGGCGGTGCTGGGCGATGCCTTGAGCGCAAGTCCAGCTATCGCGCAAGTTTCCTTGAAACAGCCCGCTGTATAATTGTTGCCCCAGGGCTACTAAATTCGGCGCTGAGTTGTTTCCCGAACGGGAGAGGCCGCGACCCGCAAAACTGCTTCCCTGTACTGCTTTTCCTTGGAGCAAGCCCACCAGCGGGTCGTTCATCAGTTGAGAAGACAGTGCAAGCCATTCATTGATCGGCCAGCGGACTTGTTGTTCGGCTAAGGGTACACCGGGTGCAACCCTTTCTGTCCGCACTAGATATTCGTCGTCCCCAACGGGAGTGACTGAGAGTTGAAATTCCTGGCTCACGGATTTAGCGCCCTCCCGCCTTAATTCTGAATTTGCCTGCGTTTTTGCGGCTAGCAATAGCGAACGGCAAAATAATTTTTACTCTTTGAATCAAAGTTTCTGAATGCGCTTCCCCCGATCGGGCGATCGCTGGGGTCATATATATTTGTTCAAACACTTTGAGGATATAAAAGTTGTACTTTAATAACAGTTTATTAGTTTTGATTGCCCTGTGCCTCGGTGAAAGCCGAATTTTCTCCAATCTTGCTATCTTTAACATTTTGCACCTCTACCGCAGACCCCTTTAGATTCGTCGTGAACTTGAGTTTCTCATTGCTGAGTAAAGTTAAATTGGAGGCACTTTACCAGGCGGATCTCTAGTTCTTATTAAAATTACTTCGGCTCTCGCCAACCGGTTTCAGGGCAATATCGCAGGGAAAGTTGAGTATTTTATTTTTTTTGGCGATCGGTCGATCGGTCTTTACCGCTTATCCTCTACCACCAACCCCCGATGTGCAATCTTGATTTTGTGTCAATTAATTAATTGGTCAGCCCTGGGTTCTCATCCGTAAGCCCTCCGCCCTCATCCTTAAGACCTCAGTGGCGATCGGTAATTGATAGTTGACTATCGATAATTGCTCATAACTTATTGCTAATTTACCGCTTTTATGATATAGAAAACTTTTAATTTAACTCTCTTAATCTAGTTACAGTTAAGCAGCAAAAATAAACGTCAGCAGCCAAGAACTCTCAACAATACAATGGCAATCAAATTATTCCGGTACTCTCAAGCAACCATCATTTTTGGTATCTATAGGATTACGCCTCATCAGGCCGGTTTCTCGGAGAATGATTGGATTTGGTAGCGAAGCCTACAAAGCAACTGGGTTTGGCAGCCTCGCCGTGGGTCATTCTCGCTCAAAATGCCGATCGAGCTTGCAACTGTCACCAAAAACGAATTCTGCGTTTATACTACTTTTTGGCAAATTTTGCAATCTGTCTTGAGATTGATATATTTTGGCAGAATTCTTAGTATTGATCCGAAAAAAAATTTTTCTCAGTTCGCGAGGTTTCCTAGAATCGAGAAAAAATTGTGCAACTAAAAATTAGAACAAATATTTGCCCGGGCGAATTATCTAAATTTCTAATTAATCATCGGGAACTAAAATTAGGAGGGTGCTGTCGTTTAGTGAAGAGATTCAAATCCTAGGTCAGGGAAGGATTTGTCAAAGCTGGGAGTGTTACCAAAGTTCAATACACCCAGCCTAGAGCGGAAAAAAAGCAAGGGTAAAATTTGGGGGATACAGGTTTTGGGGAGTTATTTAGGAGTTGTCAGTTGCGAGTTTAAATTCAGCTAATTCACTGTAGAAATTACGTAGAGAATTTACAATCAGGGGCCCTTCGGCGCAGCTTACTGTAGAAAATACCGAGAACATCTTAAAGGCTCGGATCTTCGGGGCAGTAATTACAGTGTAGGTTGCGGATCAATTAATTTGGGTACGCAATGGCAGAATATAAAACTCGCAACAGAGCGAAAAAAACCTTGCCGTTTAAGTGGCATCTATAATAGTAAAGATGAGGAAACCAGCTCCTCTAGCAGGCGAAAGCATGAAGTTAAAAAAATCTTCTGCAGCCTCCTGTTTGCTGATAAATTGATTCAAAGAAGCTTACCTTTTTTTGGGAAATATCAACGATGGCAGACGAAATCTTGTTAGAAGAAACACAGGGAACACTTTCTCCCGCTCAAAATGAAACACAAAAGCCTGTCGGGGATTTAGGCGACGACAGCTCTACAATTTCCGATCAGGAGTTAGACGATTTAATTAACCAAGCACTCGCCGAAAACACCGACGGCGTTACCACATTTCTGAATCAGTCTAACGGCGCATCCACAACAGGTGTGGGCGATGACGATGACTTAGATGACTTAGATGATGATGACGGTGACTTAGATGATGATGACAACGATTTCCAGACCATTGGAGGTACTGATGACGATGGCTTAGATGGTGATGATGATGATGATGACGGTGACGATGACGATGACTTAGATGACTTAGATGATGATGACAACGGTTTCCAGACCATCGGAGGTACTGATGACGATGACGATGACGATGACTTAGAAGATGACAACGGCATCGATCGCCGCCGAACCGTCCTCGGTCGCGATGACGATGACTTAATTGTCGCCACCGGCGATAACGAGAAGATATTCGGCAATCAAGGCGAAGACACAATCAAAGGAAACCGTGGCAGAAAAAATACAATCTTCGGGGGTAAAGGTAACGACGATTGCGAGGGCGGCGAGGACGACGATGTAATAAAGGGCGATCGTGGCAACGACAAGGTTAATGGCGGCAAAGGCAACGACACCCTTAACGGCGGTAAAGATAACGATACCGTGATCGGCGGCGAAGGCAACGACGACTGCGAAGGCGATGACGGCGATGACTGGGTCCACGGCAAGGAAGGAAAGGATAAGGTTAAGGGCGGCGCCGGCAACGATAGCATCTACGGTGGCAAAGACGACGACGATTGCAAGGGCGACGAAGGCAACGATAACGTCCGGGGCGATCGAGGCAACGACGATTGTGAGGGCGGCGACGGCAACGATACCGTTAACGGCGGTAAAGATAACGATACCGTGAAGGGCGGTGCAGGCAGCGACAAGTGTGAAGGCGACGACGGCGACGACAGCGTTAGCGGCGGCACGGGTAACGATACCGTGAACGGCGGTGGCGACAGCGACGTTTGCAGTGGCGACGACGGCGACGACAGCGTTAGCGGCGGCACCGGTAACGATACCGTGAGCGGCGGTGGCGACAGCGACGTTTGCAGTGGCGACGACGGCGACGACAGCGTTAGCGGCGGCATCGGCGACGATACCGTGAGCGGCGACGCAGGCAACGACCTGTGTGAAGGCGACGACGGCGACGACAGCGTGATGGGCGGTGCCGGCGACGACAGTGTGATGGGCGGTGGCGGCAACGATACCCTCGTTACTGGCGACGGCAATGACGTGGCAGACGGTGGCCAGGGCGACGACAGCGTTAGCGGCGGCGGCGACGGCAACGATACGCTGATGGGCGGCGACGGCAACGATACGCTGATGGGCGGTACTGGCAACCATACCTGTGTCGGTGGTGCTGGAAATGACGTTTATGTCGTGAGTAACAGTACCTCTGGGGCAAGTGCAGTCATCACTGACTTCGCAGACAACGAGGACAAGTTTCTGCTGTTTGGCGACTTGAACTTTAGCAGCTTGACCTTTATACAAATCGGTGTCAATACCGAAATTCGGGTCAATAACTTCGCGATCGCGCTATTGTTGAATGTCAACGCAACGCTTATCACTGCGGCCGACTTTTTGGGAGTTAATCCTCAAACTCCAACTCAACCTCAAACTCCAACTCCAACTCAACCTCAAACTCCGATTTTTAACCCTCCGCAACTGGAAGTTAGTGAGACCCTGATTGCTGGTTCCAGCGGCCAGGAGCAAACTATTACTTCTGAGTTGTTGCGTGTTTCCGATACCGGGCAAGGTCCTGGCGGCATAACCTTCACGCTAACCGAGCTGCCCCCTGCTACAACCGGGCAACTATTTGTTAATGGAGTCCCCGTAACACAAACGGGCGTTACCTTCACTCAAGAAGACATTAACGCAGGCAGGGTAACTTTCAGAGCGGCAGTAGGTTTTGTCGGTGCGGCTACTTTTGGTTTTCAAGCTACCAACGGCCAAAGAGCTCTCACCGGCAAAACTTTTAGCTTGAAAATCGAGCAAGATTCCTTTAATTTTGCTGGCAATCCAGAAGGTCAAGCTATTGCCGGTTCTGCGACGCTCCCTAACAACATCGTAGGCAGCGAGGGTGACGATAACATTACAGCAGGTCAAGGCAAAGACACAATCATCGGCGGCAAAGGCAAGGACACAATCATCGGCGGCGATGGCGATGACGATATCGACGGCGGCGATGACGATGATTATATCGAAGTTGGCCTAGGCAAAAACAAAATAAAAACAGGCCAAGGCAACGACAAAGTTAAAGGCGGCAATGACAATGACGATATCGACGGCGGCGATGATGATGACAATATCGAAGCTGGCGGCGGCGATGACACAGTAATAGGCGGTTCTGGGAATGACACATTAACTGGAAATGAGGGCAATGACACGATCGAAGGCGGCGAAGGAACCAATATTCTAAGTGGTGGTCCTGGAAGCGATCGCTTTGTTTACCGCACTTCCCGCCAACAGATTCAAACAGTTGTAGAAGCTGACTTTATTACTGACTTTGATGTCAATAACGATGTTTTAGAGCTTTCTAACGCAGCTTTTAATGTCGGCGCTTCTATCTTGACCGAAGTGAAGATTACTGCTACTTCTACTTTTGGGTCGATCGGCAGCGGTAATTTCCTCGACTTCACGACGGATATCAGTGTTAACAGCATCGCGAGGTTGCAAGCGCGGTTTGTAGAGTTGGGTGGCAACCCAGACGTGCCTGTTTTCTGTCAGTTTATAGATGCCGAGACCGGCCGTGTGGTGGTGGTATATGGTGTTGCGGGGCGCTTGGACATTGTGGCCAGTTTCTCGCTGAACGTTCGCCTGACAGTCAATAACTTTGTCTTCATCGGCGAGCCACTAACTATTCCTGTCGGTACTGCTGGTGCTGACAATGTGGATTTCACCACTTCTCCGGCCCCAGTTAATTACGATGGTTTAGCAGGCGATGACAAGATTGTCGGCAGCAATTTTAACGATAGCCTCAAGGGCGGCGACGGCAACGATACCATCACCGGCGGCCTCGGTTTGGATTTCATAAGTGGCGGCACTGGTTCGGATCTGTTTGTTTACAGGACAACTAAAGAAGGCGGCGATAAAATTTCCGACTTTACTGTTGGGGTAGACAAATTCGAGTTTAGCGCGAGCGCTTTCGGCAATTTGACTACGACTAACTTTGACGGTGTTAGCGGTTCAACTCCTGACATTACTGGCAAAGAGTTCGTGATTTTCACTGGCGGCAGTTATGCCTCTTTGGAAGCTGCACAAGCTAAAGCCTTGGGCAATTCTACAACTGCTGGTTTCTTCGCATTTACTAATGCTGCGAACGAGACGGTGTTGTATTTTGACTCGAACGGTACCGCAGCCGGTGGTTCTACCTTGATTGCAAATCTGGGTACTGCTGCTAGCAATCTGGGAACGGCGGACTTTGTATTTACAGGTACGATCGCACCTTCTGCCGGTACTACTACCAACTCAGGTAGCATTGTTGATTTAACTGCTGCTGGGAACACTTACCCGAGCGACTTTAACAATTTCGGTTCTGGTGCTGGCGGTTACAACTTCACCACTCCTGTCTTGTTTACCGGAGATGCGAAGGCTAACAGCGTCACTGGTACTGAATTTGCTGACATCTTCAGCGGCGGCAGCGGTGCAGATGTTCTGACTGGCGGTGCTGGTGCGGATCTGTTTGTTTACAAAGCAGTAGGCGAAGGCGGTGATACGATTACTGACTTTACTGCTGGAACTGACAAATTCCAGTTTACCGCGAGCGCTTTCGGTAATTTGACTACGACTAACTTTGACGCTGTAAGTGGTTCAAATCCTGACATTACTGGCAAAGAGTTAGTGATTTTCACTGGCGGCAGTTATGCCTCTTTGGAAGCTGCACAAGCTACAGCCTTGGGCAATTCTACAACTGCTGGTTTCTTCGCCTTTACGAATGCGTCGAACGAGACGGTGTTGTATTTTGACTCGAACGGTACCGCAGCCGATGGTTCTACCTTGATTGCGAATCTGGGTACTGCTGCTAGCAATCTGGGAACGGCGGACTTTGTATTTACAGGTACGATCGCCTCTTCTGTGGCTGGTACTACTACCAACTCAGGTAGCGTGGCCGATTTAACTGCTGCTGGAAACACTTTCCCGAGCGACTTTAACAATTTCGGTTCTGGTGTTGGCGGTTACAACTTCACCACTCCTGTCTTGTTTACCGGAGATGCGAAGGCTAACAGCGTCACTGGTACTGAATTTGCTGACATCTTCAGCGGCGGCAGCGGTGCAGATGTTCTGACTGGCGGTGCTGGTGCGGATCTGTTTGTTTACAAAGCAGTAGGCGAAGGCGGTGATACGATTACTGACTTTACTGCTGGAACTGACAAATTCCAGTTTACCGCGAGCGCTTTCGGTAATTTGACGACGACTAACTTTGACGCTGTAAGTGGTTCAAATCCGGACATTACTGGCAAAGAGTTAGTGATTTTCACAGGCGGCAGTTATGCCTCTTTGGAAGCTGCACAAGCTAAAGCCTTGGGCAATTCTACAACTGCTGGTTTCTTCGCCTTTACGAATGCGTCGAACGAGACTGTGTTGTATTTTGACTCGAACGGTACCGCAGCCGATGGTTCTACCTTGATTGCAAATCTGGGTACTGCTGCTAGCAATCTGGGAACGGCGGACTTTGTATTTACAGGTACGATCGCATCTTCGGATACTGGTACTTCTCCCACTGGTACTACTACCAACTCAGGTAGCGTGGCCGATTTAACTGCTGCTGGAAACACTTTCCCCGTCGCCTTTAACAATTTCGGTTCTGGTGCTGGCGGTTACAACTTCACCTCTCCTGTCTTATTTACCGGAGATGCGAGTGCTAACAGCGTCACTGGTACTGAATTTGCTGACATCTTCAGCGGCGGCAGCGGTGCAGATGTTCTGACTGGCGGTGCTGGTGCGGATCTGTTTGTTTACAAAGCAGTAGGCGAAGGCGGTGATACGATTACTGACTTTACTGCTGGAACTGACAAATTCCAGTTTACCGCGAGCGCTTTCGGTAATTTGACGACGACTAACTTTGACGCTGTAAGTGGTTCAAATCCGGACATTACTGGCAAAGAGTTAGTGATTTTCACAGGCGGCAGTTATGCCTCTTTGGAAGCTGCACAAGCTACAGCCTTGGGCAATTCTACAACTGCGGGTTTCTTCGCCTTTACGAATGCGTCGAACGAGACTGTGTTGTATTTTGACTCGAACGGTACCGTAGCCGGTGGTTCTACCTTGATTGCGAATCTGGGTACTGCTGCTAGCAATCTGGGAACGGCGGACTTTGTATTTACAGGTACGATCGCACCTTCTGCCAGTGGTACTACTACTAGCTCAGGTAGCGTTGCCGATTTAACTGCTGCTGGGAACACTTTCCCAACCGCCTTTAACAATTTCGGTTCTGGTGCTGGCGGTTACAACTTCACCTCTCCTGTCTTATTTACCGGAGATGCGAGTGCTAACAGCGTCACTGGTACTGAGTTTGCTGACATCTTCAGCGGCGGCAGCGGTGCGGACATTTTCGACGGCGGTTTGGGTAACGACAGCATTTCCGGCGACGATGGTAATGACAGCCTCTTCGGCGGTGGCGGTAGCGATACTCTCAACGGCGGCATCGGGAATGACACTTTAATAGGTGGTGTGGGAACCAATGTTCTCAACGGCGGTGCTGGTTTGGATGTGTTTGTGTTCAGCGGAACTACTGCTGGCGGCGGGGATGTAATTACCAATTACAGCATTGCTGATGATGTAATTAACCTCGACAGCACTGGGTTTGCAGCGTTTACGACCGGATCTGGGCCTTTGGCTTCGAGTTTCTACGCTTACAGCAGCACAGTGTCTGATGTAACTGTGTTTGAAGCAACTTTAACCGGGCCGTCCATCATGGCTATCTACGACGGTTTGTCTACTAAACTGTATTACGATAGCAACGGTTCTACGGTTGGTGGTAACAGTTTGTTTGCCACTGTCGATGTCAATTTGGGACCGACCGGTAATTCTGAATTGTTCTTGTTCTAAACGGCAAGAATCCTAATTGGGATATCGGTACGGTTAGGGACACAGCCATGCTGTGTCCCTACAATACAGAGGTAAGGACATAGTAATACTGTGTCCTTTTTTTTGTAATTGTTAAACAATTTATAGTTATTTCAAATAAAAATGAGACACTAAGTTGCACAATAAGCGCGAATAATCTCATCAAGAGATGTGGC
>NZ_JAUBOY010000002.1:0-685 GCF_036700465.1 Microcoleus sp. T3_A4
ACTCAATCGAATAAGGTTTCATTTTTTTAGCTTATATACTAAATAAACTGTATCATATATACATGGAATCTGCTGTAACAGCAATATTACTCTCCTGCCCCGAAACGCTCTATGCAACTCTCAAACCCGAGTTACGACTGTGGTTTAGTGAGGTTCGCCACCTTGAGAAACTACTCCCTCCCTTGGATGTAGAGATATCTAGATTGAGAGAACAAATGTCAGCACTCCAGGAGTTTTACACTTTATATTCAAAGGGACATCAGTGCCATATCCCTCAGAGCTAGCACCTACGGCCTTTTGAACTCCCCAAACCTCGCCTAACTACAAAAGTGAAAATTAAATAGCAAGATTTAATAATCCGATGCTGGCGGCAGTTGTGGAGGAAGATTCGCCACAGCGAAATATTAGGGTTGTGACTGATGCGAGTGAGGAATGGACAACGGAAAAAGTGGAAGTGGTGGTAAAAAATGTAGTGCGAACATCTGGCTTGCTGGCTGCTTTTGCCTAAATTCTATTTGATTGACTCTTGGCTAAGGTAGGTAATCAGCACACATCTGTTTATCCTCTGCTGTTGCTTTCGGGTTGGTTCTGAGATAATCGCCGAGCCAGTGGCAGCCAAATCCCATCAGTTTATGGAAATCCCAAGCCCACAGTTTAATGGTTTTGTCATTGCTCGCAGAAGCCA
>NZ_JAUBOY010000002.1:785-174237 GCF_036700465.1 Microcoleus sp. T3_A4
AAGTCAAGCCATCTGGACTAAAGGCAACGCTCCAGACCGAATCGCTGTGCCCGGTGAGGGTAGCAATGGGTTTTTGGCTTTGCAGATGCCACAGTTTGACGGTGTTGTCACTGCTAGCAGAAGCCAAAGTCAAGCCATCTGGACTAAAGGCAACGCTCCAGACCGAATCGCTGTGCCCGGTGAGGGTAGCAATGGGTTTTTGGGTTTCGATGTTCCACAGTTTGATGGTGTTGTCAAAGCTTGCAGAAGCCAAAGTCAAGCCATCTGGACTAAAGGCGACGCTATAAACCGAATAGCTATGCCCGGTGAGGGTAGCTATGGGTGTTTGGCTTTGCAGGTGCCACAGTTTGATGGTCTTGTCAAAGCTTGCAGAAGCCAAAGTCAAGCCATCTGGACTAAAGGCGACGCTTCTGACAGAATTGCTATGCTCGGTAAGGGTAGCAATTGGTATTTGGCTTTGCAGGTGCCACAGTTTGATGGTCTTGTCAGCGCTAGCAGAAGCCAAAGTCAAGCCATCTGGACTAAAGGCGACGCTATAGACCAGATTGCTGTGCCCGGTGAGGGTAGCTATGGGTGTTTGGCTTTGCAGGTGCCACAGTTTGATGGTTTTGTCAAAGCTTGCAGAAGCCAAAGTCAAGCCATCTGGACTAAAAGCGACGCTAATGACCGGATTGCTATGCCCGGTGAGGGTAGCTATGGGTGTTTGGCTTTGCAGGTGCCACACTTTGATGGTGTTGTCACTGCTAGCAGAAGCCAAAGTCAAGCCATCTGGACTAAAAGCGACGTTAATGATCGGATTGCTATGCCCGGTGAGGGTAGCTATGGGTGTTTGGCTTTGCAGGTGCCACACTTTGATGGTGTTGTCAAAGCTTGCAGAAGCCAAAGTCAAGCCATCTGGACTAAAGGCGACGCTATTGACCTCATTGCTATGCCCTCTGAAGGTAGCTATGGGTGTTTGGCTTTGGAGGTGCCACAGTTTGATGGTATTGTCACTGCTTGCAGAAGCCAAAGTCTTGCCATCTGGACTAAAGGCGACGCTTCTGACAGAATTGCTATGCCCGGTGAGGGTAGCGATGGATTTTTGGCTTTGGAGGTGCCACAGTTTGATGGTGTTGTCACTGCTTGCAGAAGCCAAAGTCTTGCCATCTGGACTAAAGGCAACGCTCCAGACCGAATCGCTGTGCTCGGTGAGGGTAGCGATGGGTTTGTGGCTTTCTAGGTGCCAAAGTTTGATGGTTTTGTCACTGCTTGCAGAAGCCAAAGTTTTGCCATCTGGACTAAAGGCGACGCTCAAGACCTGATTGCTATGCCCTCTGAGGGTAGCAATGAGTTTTTGGCTTTGCAGGTGCCACAGTTTGATGGTGTTGTCAAAGCTTGCAGAAGCTAAAGTTTTGCCATCTGGACTAAAGGCGACGCTTCGGACAGAATTTCTATGCCCGGTGAGGCTAGCGATGGGTGTTTGGGTTTCCATGTTCCACAGTTTGATGGTGTTGTCAAAGCTTGCAGAAGCCAATGTCTTGCCATCTGGACTAAAGGCGACGCTTCTGACAGAATTGCTATGCCCTTCCAAACTATTGCGCTCTTTTACTGCGGACGCTGCTTGTTGCAGGGCAGCTATCACTCGTCCTGTAATATGTTTTGTCATCTCGGCTGAAGCATCTAGTTGTTTGAATGCTTGCCCTGCCTTTAATGCTTCCAACAGTGCTTGGAATGTCTGTCCTGAACGAAATGATTCATTAGAAAAAGCCGTTTCCTGGATGACATTTGCTAAATTCTGGGCTTGAGTGACTTTATAGGTGGCTAATTGCTCTGCTTTAATTAGCGTCTCATTTGCCTCTTTCAAAATTTTATTCGCTTGTTTTTGTGTTTCTAACTCTCGTTCAACTTCCCGTTGTTGGACTTCCCGACTGGCAGTTAAAAACTGATAATCCAAAGGGCTCAAACTTTTATCTGCTGCCCAAGTTTGACCATCTTGCAAGGCTTGCCCGCGCAATAGTCGCGATTCATCTTGGCAATCAGAATCTATCCAAGCTTTAAAACTTTCGCTGTAAGGGCGGAGTTCCGCTAATTGTTTTTCCACCCAATCTAGGTTAAAAACCGATTGATAAATCCGGTTATAAACTTTAAGCTTGCTCGACTGCTTAACCACCAACCCAGTTAATCGTAGTTCCATTTGTTCTGGACTATCATCAGTCGCTATCTCATTGTGCTGCAAAATTTGCTGATATAGTCCCAATAACCGACTGGCACGCTGTTCGCTGCGTAAAATGCGATCGCAAATCGTCTTTAAATGCTCTGGTTCATCCTGTCCTTCCCAATACTCAATCACCTTTTCTCGAACTAAATCTCCCACCCACTCAGCAGGATTTTGGATTGAGGCAGAGTTGGCGTGATTGAGAAGTAATTTACAAACTTTTTGCGTTAAAAATGGCTGTCCACCAGTCCAATATAACACGGCTTCTAACAATGCTTGCGAATTTTCTGCTTGACTCTCTAACCCAACTGCCAAAGGTTGGGCTTCTGCTAATTGAAACCCCGTTAACTCTATCCCTCGACCAATATTAAAAGGAGTTCGTCGCTTGTCTTGAATTAAATCTGAGGGAGTAGCTACCCCTAACATTGTAAATGTTAATCGACGATAATTTGGTTTATCAGCTCGATTATTATAGCAATCACGAATTACCGCAAAAAAATCTTCTATTTTAAAATTTAAGCTGATTAAGCTGTCCGATTCATCGACAAAAATTACTATATTTTCTGAGATATGCTTGAGTAATACTTCTTCAACAAATTTACTAAATCGTTTAACATTCGATAATAACCTATTCTGCTCCCACCATTCATCTAAATCAAAAACGTCATACAAATCTAATCGGCTGACGATGCTATCAATCACGCCTGCATACCACTCTTCTGGCGTAATGTCTGAGGTTCCTATTTCTGTGATATCAATGCTACTACAGGCTATTCCCTCTGCTTGTAACCGCTGCATTGTCCGCACTCGCAGGGATGATTTTCCCATTTGTCGGGAATTAAGAACATAGCAAAATTCTCCAGCTTTTAAAGCTTGATAAAGTTCTTCATCCGCCTTTCTAGTGACATAAGTTGGGGCGTTTGCAGGCAGGCTACCCCCAACTTGATATTGATAATCCTTCATAGGTCATTGTTAATTTATAGGGGGAAAATCAGAGAATCAAGGAATCAATTTGTACAGTCGTACAGGTTCAGGAATTCCCTTTAACTGTTGCATACCTAAGTCAATCACATTTAAAGATAAGTGGGTTTTAACGACTTGATAAACTGTTTCAGAAATACAGATTCCTCCTGGCTCTGCTTTCCCTTCTAAACGAGCCGCTAAATTTACACCAGCACCCCTGATATCATTATTAAGAAAGAAGATTTCCCCCAAGTGAATACCAATCCGGTGTTGGAGGACATGACTCGCAGGTAAGGTTGTAGCACCTTCGGCGAGACTTCGCTGTATTTCTAGCGCACAGGCTACTGCTTTTACGGCACTTTCTGGAAAGAAAATTAATAAACCATCGCCCATTTCTTTAAGGACTTTGCCTTGATGTTTAGCGCAGATGCCTCGTATGATGTTGAAATCTCGATTCACTAATTCTAGTGTCAGCTTTTGGTTGGCAACTGATAAAGCCGTGGAATTAACGACATCCGAAAACATAATAGCTGCTAAATTACTCTCTACGCTCAAGCTTGATGGGTTATTAGATTGTTGCACAGCAGTCATATTTGGTTGGAGAAAGGCTAGGCGATGGCTAAAATATTGACGATACAAACCACACAATGGCATGACAGCATTTCCCTGAAATTTTATCAACCCCATGCTTCGCAATTTAAAAGCCTCTCCGGTATTAATTTCTACAGGTTGTTCGCTGTTAATGACTTGTCTAATTGTTGCTGCTAGTTCTGCATCTTGTTCCAAGTTAACTAAATGCCGTCGTAAATGATCGTAGTAAGGGCCTTCTTCAGTAGGAGCGACTTTTAGCAAGCTATCTAAGCTAATTCTCCCTCTGGCAATTTGGTAGAGAGCAACTCGCACTAAATAAGGATGACCGCCCACCATTTCCATCAGGTCACAAATCTCTTGATTTGACCAATTTAATTGGTGTCGATTCACTAAATCTGTTACCTGTTTCTGATTGAGTTCAGGTAATTCTATGGGCAATCCCACGTTAAATGGCGACTGATTAATATTGAGAGGAATATAAACTTCTTGAGAGTGAGAAATGACCAACCTCAGCTTTTTCCAAATTTCCTCATTTTTTCCCCGTTCGTGCCAAGCTCGTAATAATCCAAAGAAGTCGGTGGCTATTTCGGAATGCTCAAAAATGCGATCGACTTCATCTAACCCTAAAACAAGAGGCTGAACCGTGTTAGATAATAGATAGCGTTGGAAATACTTCGTGCTTTTATTTTTACTGCCGAGAACGCCTTTCCAATATTCTCCTAACTTGTCTTCTAAATTTAATTCATTGGTAATCTCACCACAAAACCACTGCAACAACTCATCAAGATTGGTGAGAAAACTGCCATCAGCCCATTGAAAGTTTAAATAAGCCGTTTGATAACCCTGTTCCTTGGCGTTGTATAAAATTCGCTGCACTAAGGAAGTTTTTCCCATGTGCCGGGGGGCTTTGATTCGGATTAAAGCTCCGGGCTTAACAATAGTTTGGTAGCAGTCAGATTCAATGGGAGGCCGATCGATATATAGGGGTGAATCTAAACTAACAGAACCTTCGGGGTTGTCTAAGTTGAGCAGAGAAAGGGGAGGGGCGGCGATCGATCGCGCATTTTCCACCACAGGCGACGACTCCTCAACGATATCGCTAGAAGCATCGGGCGATCGCTCTGCTGCATCCAACTCCGAAAAATCAGACTTTTTCTTTAATATCGGCGTAGGTTCTTCGGAAATTCCTGCCATGCTGATGCTAACGCAACCCAACTTATAGGCACGTTCGATCGACTCCCCCGCCGCCAACGTATCGTAAAACCCTACAGCAAACACTCGTGCGGCGTTATCTCCCAGCGTTTGCTTCATGCCGATCACGTATGGAATGTGACGTGCGATCGCCTCAGCTTGCACTTCTGAATAGCAAGCGTTGAGTATTACGCACTCCACGTACTCCTTAAACGCCTCAAACAAAGCTGCCAAAGCTTTGGTATTTACTAGCTTAATTTGTCCCGCCTCATCTTCCAAGGCTAAACCGCCTTCTCCTGCACCATGCCCTGAGAAATGCACAATCTCTGGTTTATAATCTAATATTGCTCGCTGCATCTCTCTTGGCGTCACCGCCCACTGTTGCTCCAGTTGGAACTTGTCGGCCTTTTTAGAACGTTGCAACCCCTCTGCAATTTCCTTCGCCTCTTTCTGTAAGTCCACAGGGGTGGTATTTTTGGGGTTGGCTGCCAAAAACAAGATAGTTTTTTTATTTCGAGTAGGAATACTCATCAATCGAACCTTCACGCTTAGGAGATACTGGAGCTTAAGGACACTACCCCACTCAGGGCGAGATATTTCTTGCCTTGACGGTATTTAAGCACAAACATCTTTATTTTTGTTGGTCAGTCAATTGGCAGAAAGGAGCACCCTGACTCAAGCATAACCAATCGACAAGGCGATCGCTACTCTCCAGTAATCATTTGAGCAACCTATTCCAGAAGTGCGATCGGCTTCCCCTTTTGCAGTCATATTTCATAAATATCGAGATTCTTTATAGTTTTATTCTCATGCCCGATCCAGGATTTTTTGATGATTATTATTGCCTAAATTAGTACATAAAATATTCTATACTTTCGCATTTATTTAATCCACGCACTCCTAAAAAAAACGGGTTTTTGATCGACTCTGTGGATATCAACAATGATTTATTTTAGTTTACTTAAACAATCATTCAATTCCCCAACCAACCATTCTTTCTCAGCTTGCGGCAAAAATAAGCCAAAACAATAGTTACGCGACTTGGTGCGAATCCGGCAAAAAGTCATCGATTTTTTGAGCAATGGCAGATGAATTACGCTCAACTTTACCCGCTGGATATCTTGAGGACTGATTTGAATTGGTCTAGTAAATAGACAAGAAGCAATCCTACACAAGCACCTACACAAGAACATCAAAGCATAAAATACGGTAAATATTATTACAGGTTTGCTTGATATAAATACAAACAGATGAAATGATTTACCTAGCGAGTAGGCTAAAGTGTATTTAAACAAGCTAACTATCGAGTATATCGGTCCGGGAATTAACCATAGGATTAAATCAAAAAATAACAAAATCAAAGAGAAGGAAAGTAAAATTTTATAACTCTGATGAATGAACTGGAAAAACCCTGTGAGTTTACTAGGGAAACGATCGGGGTATATATTGATGAATAACCACCGTTTAGCGTCAATTAAAGTAATTCGGGACTGGGGCGATCGCTTAAACATTTTTTCGCGATTAATCCCGCTTGGCTGTTTCCCTCGCAACGCTGATAAAGCATCTTTTGCTGAGTCAAATCTATCTTCAATTGCGGGTTCAATTATCTTCTCTAACCAGTTGGCAAACTCTGGAGAAATAGAGACGCGATCGCGGAATTTTATCTTCTGCTTTTGTCTGGGTAGATCGGATGGAAATTTCTGGGTTAACAGGAAAAGCAGCGTTGTGCCTAATCCATACAAATCTGTTGATAATACAGCTTTTCCTCTGAATTGTTCAGGTGCCATGTAACCGTAGGTTCCGACAACGGTACTGCCTCCAGTAACAGTATGATGGTAAGTATTTTGAACTGCGCCAAAATCAACTAGGAAGACTCGCCCATTTTTTTGCAGAATAATATTTTGGGGTTTAATATCTCGGTGGATCGCAGGAGGTAACAGCGATTGCAGGTAAGCTAGAATTTCTAGCAATTGATAGGCGATATGACGCACTTGAGCTTCATTTGGTTTCCAGCCATTTTCTATCAACTGTGCGAGAGATTTTCCCGGTGCGAGTTGTTGGGCGATATAAAAACAACGATCTTGGGAAGTATCAACTTGAAAGTAGTCAATGTAGCGAGGAATTCCCGGATGATTCAATCCCGATAAAGTTTTTGCTTCTCGTTCAAATAACTCGATTTTCTTCCATTCAGTTGTCAGACGCAAGGATAAAGCTTTGAGTGCAACTTTTTGATTGCTGTTTAAATCTACAGCAGCATAGGTGATTCCAACTCCACCCTGTCCTAATTTGCCGAGAATGCGATATCTTTCAGCAATAATTTTTTCCGTTCGTTGTAGTTTTTCCATATTTTTCTGCCTGGGTTGATTGTGGATAATTAATAGGTTGCACCGCGAGATTTGAGTATTTTAACTGTTGGTTTTTGGGCGGGGTTCAAGTTAGTTTCTGCTATCTTGAGTGGCGTGTCGCCATAGCAGTTTGTAGTATCAATTTTTGCACCTTTAGCAATCAGTAACTCTAAGATTTCTACAGTGTCATAATGTGCGGCTTGGTGGAGTGGAGTTGTGTTACACATATCTCTATTATTAACATCTGCACCGTTTTTAATTAGCAGTGCAGCAATATCATTGTGTCCGATCGCGATCGCTTGATACAATGGAGTTTGAGCGTTCGCATTTCTAGCGTTTACCCTTGCACCATTAGCAATTAGCAGTTCAGCGATATCTTGATAGCCTCGATCGACAGCAAGATGCAGGGGAGTTTGAAGCAAGTTATTTTTGGCATTAACGAATGCACCTTTGGCAATGAGTTGTTTGGCTACATCCTCAAGTTTGAAATCGACAGCGATATGCAGTAAAGTTCTGCCTTCTTTGTCTTCACTATTAACATCTGGGTTTTTACTAATTAGCAGCACCACTGTATCCTGAAGTTTCAGGTCTACGGCGATATCCAGTGGAGTTTTTCTTTGATTATCCTGGATATTAATTTCTGCACCTTTAGCAATCAGCAATTTTAAGATTTTTACAGTGCCATAATGTGCGGCTTTGTGCAGTGGAGTTGTGCCAGATCCATCTATATTATTGACATCTGTACCGTTGTTAATTAGCAGTGCAGCAATCTCATTGTGTCCGATCGCGATCGCTCGATACAATGGAGTTTGACCGTTCTCATTTCTAACGTTAACCCTTGCACCATTAGCAATTAGCAGTTCAGCGATATCTTGAGATCCTCGATCGACAGCTAGGTGTAACGGAGTATTTCCAGATTTGTCCCTAGCATTGACATCCAACATTAGCAAAGCAGCAACTTCTTTTGTGGTTGCATAGTGCAGTGGAGTTCTTCGATAGTCATCGCGGATCGCCACATTTGCACCGTCTTTAATTAGCTGTTGTACCAACTCCTTAAAACCTATTTGGGCTGCCTTATGTAATAAAGCTGTACTCTTGCCATTTTGGGCATTGTCTTCTTTGATGTTAATTTTTGCGCCTGCGGCGAGTAGTATCTTTGCGATCGCCTTCGATCGCGCTCTATGTAGAGGAGTCAAGCCATTTTTGTTTTTGGCATTGACATCCGCACCTTTAGCAATCAGCAACTTGGCCATTTCAGGCGATCGGGCAAAGAACAGAGGAGTTGTACATGTAATATTACACGGCTCAAATTGAGCTTCTCCCCAGGCGTTAATATCTGCACCTTTAGCAATTAGCGTCTGTGCCACTTTTATGCGATCGAACATAGCAGCGATGTGTAATGGGGTCCAGCCATATGGACCCTTAGCGTTGACATCTGCACCTTTGGCAATTAACAATTCTGCCACCTCTTTTGAGCCAGCAAAGTGTAGTAAATTCTTGTTATTTACCCTACTATTAGCATTAATACCAATATCCAGATAATGCCTAACAGTTTTAGTATCTCCCCGTTCAACAGCCTTGACAACTGCATTGGGGGTAAATCCAATCCGGTTGAGGATGGGATATTTAAAGTGATTGAAAACAGCAACAGTAGCAATAGCAGCAATTCCTATTTTGAGGCGCTTTTTCCATTGCGTCGGATTGGATTTAACGTTAACTATTCGAGGATTGCGAAGAGATTCAAGCGCTTCTTGTGCCGATTCAAAGCGGTTTTCTAAATCTGAGGCGATCGCTTTTTCTAACCAATCGGCAAATGCTGAAGAAATCTGAATTTGAGAGCGAAAATCTTTCTCTAGTATATTTGTCGGTAATTCGGCGGGGGAACGGTGGGTTAGTAAATACAACAATGTCGCTCCTAAACCATATAAATCTGTTGCAGGTACGGCTTGTCCGAGAAATTGTTCTGGAGCCATATAACCATAGGTTCCAACTACGGTACTTCCTCGCATTAAAGTATTGTAATAAGTGTTTTGCACTGCTCCAAAATCTACCAAGCAGACTGACCAATCTTTTTGTTTGTGGGAATCGATCGGCGATTTGAAAACAATATTTTCGGGTTTAATATCCCGGTGGATAACAGGTGGTGTCTGTGAATGGAGATAAACTAAAATCTCCAAAATTTGTGTTGCAATGCGTTGAATTTCAGGTTCACTAGCGTGCCAGCCATTTTCGACTAAACTGGCTAGAGATTGCCCTTGGGCCAGTTCTTGTACTATATAAAAACAACGGTTATCGGGAGTATCGACATAAAAATAATCCAAATAACGCGGAATTCCCGGATGATTCAATTTTGATAAAACATTGGCTTCTCGTTCAAAGAGTTCCAGGACTTTCCAGTCATTCATCTTCTGTAAAGACAAAGCTTTGAGTGCGACTCGCTGGTGTGTTTGGAGGTCAACGGCTTCATAAGTTGTGCTACTACCGCCTTCTCCGAGTAGCTTTTTAATTTGATAGTGTTTGACTAAGTTATGGGGAATTTGTTCGACAATATCCATAGCATTATCCTGGATTGATGAGTACCAACAAACATTTTATATTTGGGTTTTAAAACCCCACACTTTGAAAAATTTATGCAATGTAAATTGAGTGTTTGAGTATATTTCAAACAAGTCAATAGAAAAGTCAATGACGGACTCTGTATATTTGCTTAAATTTCAATTACCGTATTTCTATGGATAGCTTACCCAGAATTTTGGAGTGTCATATCGCCTTTGGCGAAAATTTACGTACGGGATATTGATCGTAATCGAGCCGATAATCATAGCCGACGCGATCGTAAATGCCTGCAAGCAATTCCGGCAAATTAACAATAGGTTCTACATCTTCTTCGCGCAAAGGAAGTTGTCGGTCTTTTTGAGATGCTAGCCAACGTTCGTAGGCTTCTCTATCGCCACTTTTTCTCTCAGCGCCCTCTGCGTCCTCTGCGGTTAATCAAAAAAAGTAGTGATTTTGGATACAATTCCCGACTCAACAGTCGATCGAACGCCTCAATTTTCGATGCGGATCTAAAATTCACCTAAAGTTCGACGCCCTTTGGCAAAACCCTTCCTAAGATAGAAGTTGGGGGACGATCGGTCTTTTAGCCGATTCAGGAGCAAGAGTCAAGGACTCCATCGAACCCAAATCCAGAGCAGCAAGACAGGGAGGACATCAAAATCATGGTAAACGCGCCGACAGGGGAAGCCCGACTGGGCCCGATCGATCAGGTGCAAGCCTTAGACCGCGATTGCACAACCCTATCTCGTCACGTACTCCAGCAACTTCAAAGCTTTTCAGCAGATGCTCAGGATCTCAGTGCCCTGATGAATCGCATCGGGCTCGCAGCCAAGCTGATCGCGAGGCGACTCAGCAGAGCCGGATTAATGGCAGATGCCTTGGGGTTTACAGGGGCTACGAACGTGCAGGGAGAATCCGTCAAAAAGATGGATATCTATGCTAATGAAGTGTTTATCTCGGTATTCCAGCAAAGCGGACTGGTATGCCGCTTGGCTTCGGAGGAAATGGAAAAACCCTACTACATTCCCGAAAATTGTCCGATCGGGCGTTACAGTCTGCTCTACGACCCCATAGACGGTTCTTCCAATCTTGACATCAATCTCAATGTAGGCTCCATATTCAGCATCCGCAAGCAAGAGGGGGACGATGAAGACGGTTCTGCTTCCGACTTGCTGCAACATGGACACAAACAAATAGCGGCTGGCTACGTACTCTACGGCCCTAGTACCATGCTGGTTTATTCGATCGGTCAGGGTGTTCATTCCTTTACCCTCGATCCCAGTTTGGGCGAGTTTATTCTAGCTAACGAAAACATTAAGGTTCCCGATCGCGGCCCAATTTACAGCGTTAATGAAGGCAACTTCTGGCAGTGGGAGGAATCTCTGAGAGACTACATTCGGTATGTACACCGCAGCGAAGGCTACAGCGCCCGGTACGGTGGGGCTTTGGTGGGAGATTTCCACCGGATTTTGTTCCAGGGAGGCGTGTTTTTGTACCCCGGAACGGTCAAACAACCGGAGGGCAAATTGCGCTTGCTCTACGAATCGGCTCCTTTGGCGTTTTTGATGGAGCAAGCCGGCGGGCGCGCCAGTACGGGCATTCAAGACATCTTAGACGTTGTGCCGACCAAACTGCACGAGCGATCGCCCTTGATTGTCGGCAGTAAAGAAAATGTAGCGATGGTTGAGTCTTTTATTCAAGATCGATCGCGCAATCCTAGAACAGTCCAAGAGTGAAGTCATTAGTCATTAGTCATTAGTCATTAGTCATTAGTCATTAGTCATTAGTCATTAGTCATTGGTGATTAGAACCAAAAAATCACAACTAACAACTAAGCAATGCCCAATGCTTTTAGACCCCATCCTAAATTCCCAATTCCCAATTATCAAATGGTAGGAGTTACAGTAATGGCGGAAACAACAAAGAATCACCTGTTAGAAATCAAAGAAATTGGCCAAAGTATTTGGATGGACAATTTGACTCGCGATCTGATCGAGTCCGGCGAACTCAAACAGATGATTGAAAGTAGGGGACTGCGTGGGATTACATCTAATCCAGCTATTTTTGAGAAAGCGATCGCGGGCAATGTGATTTACGACGCGGATATCGAAGCGGGCATCCGGGCGGGTAAATCTGTCATGGAGATTTACGAATCTCTGGTATTTGAAGATATCCGCAACGCTTGCGACATCTTCGCCCCAGTTTACGCAGAGTCGAAGGGTTTGGACGGCTACATAAGCATTGAAGTGCCACCGACGATCGCCAACGACACAGAAAGCACGATTAGCGAAGCCATGCGCTATTACAAAGCCCTCGGCAAAGAAAACGTGATGATTAAGATTCCGGGAACCGCTGAAGGTTTGCCCGCAGTCGAGCGAGTCATCAGCGAAGGCATTAACGTTAACGTGACTTTGCTGTTCTCGGTTGACAGCTACGTCGAAACCTTCTGGGCTTACATTCGCGGTTTGGAAGCGCGGGTGGCTAAAGGTTTGGATGTGAGCAATATTGCTTCTGTTGCCAGTTTCTTCTTGAGCCGGATCGACATCAATGTCGATGGCAAGATTGACGAGAAACTCAAAAATGTCACAGATATTTCCACAAAAGCTAAACTGGAAGCGGTGAAGGGGAAAGTGGCGATCGCCAATGCGAAGATAGCTTACCAGAAGTATAAAGAGATCGTAGCGAGCGATCGCTGGCAAGCTTTAGCAGCCAAAGGAGCGAAAGTGCAGCGCTTACTGTGGGCTTCCACCAGCACCAAAAACCCCAACTATAGCGATGTCATGTATGTTGATGAATTAATCGGCCCAGACACCGTTAACACTTTGCCACCGAACACCGTTGAAGCTTGTTTCGACCACTGCGATGTCGCACCCCGGATTGAGAACAACGTTGAAGAAGCTTACACGCTGATCGAAAGTCTCAAAGATCCCGACATCGACATCAACTTGGACAAAGTGATGGAAGACTTGCTCCTCGACGGGATTGCAAAATTTGTCGGGCCGTTCCAATCCCTGATGGATTCCTTGCAAGAGAAAGTCCAGAAGTTGTCACCCGTAGCTTAGGCAGATATCTGTATCCTGAAAGGCAGAAGCATTTAGGAATCGGAGTAGATAATTATTTGGGTTCTTAAATGCTGAGTTTTAAATCCTCTCTAGGAATTTTGAGATTAATGGATGTCATAGTTCCTAGAGAGCAAAATCATCTGCCTCCTCTAGCAGTATTAAGAACCGATTAACTCTCTCACCCAGCAACTAGCAGAAATGACCGTAAACTATCATGGTGTCTTGGCAGGGTTGACAGCACTAGAACAAGGAAAATAAATAATGGTAACGCTACTTGAAAATCCACTGCGGGTCGGTTTGCGAAAAGAACGGGTGCCGGAACCACAAATTCTGGTAATCTTCGGAGCTTCTGGGGATCTCACCCAGCGCAAACTGGTACCTGCAATTTATCAGATGAAGCGCGATCGACGCTTGCCACCGGAAACTACCGTCGTGGGAGTAGCCCGCCGCCCTTGGAGTCACGATTACTTCCGAGAGCAAATGCGCGAAGGCATTGAAGAATTTGGCGGCGGCATTGGCAATGAAGAATTTTGGCAAGATTTCGCTCAAGGTTTGTACTACTGTCCCGGCGACATTGACAACCCGGAAAGCTATCAAAAACTCAAAGCTTTCTTAGCGGAACTCGACGAAGAAAGGAGAACTCGCGGCAATCACATATTTTATCTATCAGTTTCCCCGAACTTTTTCCCAGAAGCAATTAGGCAACTGGGCGCTGCTCAAATGCTGGCAGATCCACTAAAAAACCGCTTAGTAATTGAAAAACCCTTCGGCCGCGACTTGAGTTCAGCAAAAGCTCTCAACCGAGTCGTGCAGCAGGTTTGCCAAGAACAGCAAGTTTACCGGATCGACCACTATTTGGGCAAAGAAACTGTTCAGAATTTAATGGTGTTCCGGTTTGCTAACGCGATTTTTGAACCGCTGTGGAATCGGCAATTTGTCGATCACGTACAAATTACAGTTGCAGAAACAGTAGGCGTAGAAGACCGGGCCGGTTACTACGAATCCTCTGGGGCGTTGCGGGATATGCTGCAAAACCACTTGATGCAGATTTTCTGTCTGACGGCGATGGAACCGCCGAATTCTTTGGACGCTGACAGCATCCGCACCGAAAAGATGAAAGTTCTGCAAGCAACTCGCTTGGCAGATTTGCATAACTTGGAGTTCTCAGCGATTCGCGGTCAATATTCCGCAGGTTGGATGAAGGGCAAACAGGTGCCAGGTTATCACGAAGAACCGGGGGTTGCTCCCAACTCGACAACGCCGACTTTTGTGGCGATGAAGTTTATGATTGACAACTGGCGCTGGCAGGGAGTGCCTTTCTACCTGCGAACCGGCAAACGGTTGCCGAAAAAAGTTAGCGAAATTGCGATTCAGTTCCGCGAAGTGCCGCTGTTAATTTTTCAGTCCGCGGCCCAACAAACAACTCCTAACGTTTTGACCATGCGCGTGCATCCGAACGAGGGGATTTCGCTGAGGTTTGAGGCGAAAATGCCGGGGCCGGATTTGCGGACGCGGACGGTGGATATGGATTTCAGTTACGGTTCTTCTTTTGGGGTGACATCTTCGGATGCTTACGATCGCCTGTTAATTGACTGTATGCTGGGCGACCAAACTTTGTTTACCCGTTCTGATGAAGTGGAAGAAGCTTGGCGGGTGGTAACGCCGGCGTTGATGGATTGGGAATCGTCCAACGACCAAGATTTGGTTCCTAAATACGAAGCGGGTACTTGGGAACCTGCGGAAGCAGAATTGCTAATTAACAGAGACGGTCGCAAGTGGCGCAGACTTTAAGAGTCATTAGTCAGCAGTCATTAGTCCTTAGTTATAGGTCAGCATTAGTATTAGTGATTAACTAAAAACTGCCAACTAAAAACTGCTAACTAATAACCAATGACTAAGGACTAATGACTAAGGACTAATGACTAATAACAAATAACAAAGGAGAAAAGATTTATGACGATGACACCGATGAAAGCTCCGCCCCTGGTTTCGCTACAAAGTCCTAAAGATGTGTCGATCGACCAAATAGAGGCCGAATTGAGTCAAATTTGGGAAAGTTACAGAGAATCAGGGTCGAAGGGCGATTTTCCGATCGCTAGTAGGGCAACAACTTTTACTTTTGTAGTCTACGAACCCGAAGAAACTCAGCGGTTACTAGCGGATCTGGGGTTTTACGACGGGCCGGTGGACGGTATTACCGGGCCGATGACGGCATCTAGCATCAGGGCTGCTCAAAAAGCTTACGGGCTACCGAGAACTGGTAAACCTAACGCTGAATTGCTGGCGACTTTGCGGGAAGAAGTGGCTCGCAAAAATTCAAAAGGCGAGGAGATGGGATCGAGTGGTTTGGGTTCCGGTGGATCGGGCGTGGCTGACGCGATTGTGGCTGCCAATCCCTGCCGGATTATTGCTCTGTGCCCGACGGCGGGAGAAGATACGGGCGTACAGGCTCAAGTGGCTGCTTATTGTCCGGTTCACAAGCGCACCAGCGGCAATCTGATCTGTTGCGAATACATTACCTTACGGGGTACGGAAGCTGCTTTGGAACGGGTGAGCGGCATCGTGACGGCGTTGACTATCGCTGATTTGCCGACGCTGCTGTGGTGGAAAGCGAATCCTGATGCCGATCGAGGTTTGTTCCAGCGGCTGGCGGCAGTTAGCAGTTCTGTGATTGTTGACTCTAGCAGCTTTGCTGAGTGTGAAGCTGAATTGCTGTTGATGCAAAGTCTGATCGAGGAGGGAATTCCGATCGCAGATCTCAATTGGCGTCGGCTGGCCGCGTGGCAGGAGTTGGCTGCGGAGGCTTTTGACGCCCCGGAACGTCGGGCTGCGATTCGGGAAATCGATCGGGTGACGATCGATTACGAACAGGACAATTCTACGCAAGCGCTGATGTATTTGGGTTGGCTGGCGAGCCGGCTTCAGTGGCGTCCGGTTGCTTTCAAACAGGAAGAGGGCGATTACCAAATCAAGCGAATTAAATTCGCCGGGCCCGACGAACGGGTTGTCGAAGCTGAGTTGGCTGCTATTCCTACTGCTGATACGGGCGATGTCGCGGGCGATTTGATTGCTGTGCGTTTGAATTCTACCAACGAAAAGGCTGACTGTGGTACAGTTCTGTGTTCGGAAGCGGGCGGCTGTATGCGGATGGAAACCAAGGGAGGCGCTCAAACCGATCGGTTTAACCAGGTGAGTCCTCTGTTCGATCAGGTGACGGAACAGTTGCTGGGCCAGCACTTGCAGAGTTGGGGCCGAGATGTGCTTTACGAAGAAAGTTTGGCAGTGACGGCTCAAATGCTGAAGTTAGCTAAGCGGTAAAAAGAAGTTCGGCAACGGATTGTGTACCGGATGTAACGGATGTAACGGATGGATGGAATCAGGAGAAAGGAGAAAAAAATAAGCAAGACGGATTGAGTTAATATTCAGTGGGGCAGGCAATGTCTGCCCTACTTTTTTAGGAGTTATGAGTTATATCAATTCCGGTTGCACGAGCGAGATGATTGTTGACTGTTGGCTGTTGACTGTTGACTGTTGACTAAAATTATGCTTTCGGGACAACTGACTGTTTGGACATTTGAACAATACCGCTGCCACCGGAAACGATATTATAAGTTATGAGTTTTGAATTAATAATGTTCTTTGACTCTCAACTATAAATTACTTCCCAAAAGCCACGAAATTACCTATATTATTCTCATTCTTCCTTCGCGCCCTAGCGCTTACGCGCGGCTTCGCCTAACGCGTCTTCGCGGTTCGTTAAATATGTATTTTTTGTGAATAATCTAGAACTATGACTTTAGTAATTGCTGGCGAACGCAGCGGGGCGGGAAAGACTACTGTGACGATCGCCCTTTTAGCTTTTTTAATCCGTCGCGGCTTGAATGTTCAATCTTTTAAGGTAGGCCCGGATTACATCGATCCGATGTTTCATGCTTTTGTCACTGGTCGCCCCTGTCGGAATTTAGACGCAATATTAACCTCTGAATCTTATGTAAAAAAGTGTTTTTCTCGTCATATTCAAGATGTCGATTATGCCTTAGTTGAAGGGGTAATGGGACTATTTGATGGAGTGAGTCGAAGGAATCAGGAATCACGAAGCCACGACACGGATTGTGAGACGGATACACGGATTAATTATCGAAAAGAAGAAGGCAATTATGATTTTTCCTTTGCTTCTACGGCTCATGTTGCTTATTTGCTGAATGTGCCGGTATTGTTTGTGATAGATTGCAGCAGGCTCTCTGGTTCTGTGGCTGCGATCGCCCACGGTTTTCGTTCTTTTAACCCTGACCTTAAATTCGCTGGTTTGGTGCTGAATCGGGTGGCGAGCGATCGACATTTGGAACTACTTCAAGATGCTCTCAAACCGCTCAATTTACCTATTTTGGGCGTTTTGCGTAGGGATGAGGCTGTTACTATTCCCGATCGACATTTGGGGCTAATTCCTGCTGAGGAGTTGCCGAATCTTCATGCTGCGATCGATAAACTGGCTGATTTGGCTGCTGTTAGTTTTGACTGGGACCTACTTTTGCCTTTGTTGGCTGCCACTCGAAATGGGGGGGGTGAGGGGTCTGAGCAACTTTTCGGTAGGCACAGTCTCCCTTCGGGAATTCTAACTCAAAAAGATGATTTTGTCAACAGTTTGGGAAAACAATTTGGAGTGAGGATTGCAGTTGCGCGCGATCGGGCTTTTAATTTTTACTATCAGGACAATCTTGATTTGTTGGAAGAGTTGGGTGCCGAGTTGGTATTTTGGAGTCCCCTTGATGATTCGGTTTTTCCTGACAATGTGCAAGGGTTATATTTTGGTGGCGGTTTTCCCGAAGTGTTTGCTCAAAATTTGAGCGGTAATGTTTTAATTCGGGATGCGGTAAGAAAGGCGATTTTTTCAGGAATGCCGACTTATGCGGAGTGCGGGGGTTTGATGTATTTGTGCGATTCTATTGTAGACTTCGATGGCAATTCTTGGCCAGGGGTGGGAGTGTTGGAAACTACTGCTGCGATGGGAAAGCGTTTGACGCTGGGATACCGAGAAGCTGTGGCGGTGAGGGATAGTTCGGTGTTAACTGCTCTTGATGAGGTTTGGGGACATGAGTTTCATCGATCGCATTTAACTGTGGAACCGAGTAATCCAGTTTATCACAGTTGGAGGTATGGCAAGCGGGGGGAAGTTGAGGCGGTTGCTGAAGGTTGGGGAGTTTGTCAGGTACACGCTTCTTATTTGCATTTGCATTGGGGTGCTCGACCTGATATTCCGGCTCGTTTTTTGCAGCAGTGTGCTGATTTTGATTGTAAGGGTGTTTTGGGCGATCGAGAAAGCGAACTAGATTTTTTTATTTAATTAACCGCAGAGGACACAGAGAAGAGAAGAGAGCAGTGCGCTAAATTTGATTGTAAGGGTAATTTGCGCGATCGAGAAAGCGAACTAGATTTTTTTATTTAAACCGCAGAGGACACAGAGGGCACAGAGAAGAGAAGAGAGAGGATTTACTGTATTAGAATGTTCATGACGGATCAAGCTAGGGATGTTGGGATTTATGAGCGAATCAATTTCGACTAAGCAGTTATCCGCACAATGGGTGACACCGGAGAATTTTCGGCGTTACGGTCAAGTTATCTTTGCGGCTGTTGATGGTAAGTCTTTCGATGGTGAGGATGCTCAGTTAAGTTTGCAAAATGGTATTCCTAGATTTTACATTATGCGGCTGCACCATAAAGGTCGCAAGTTTGGCAAAATTACACGACACGTTCAATGTACTCAGTGTTTGGGTTCTTTGGAGGGGAAGGATTGGTTGATGGCGGTTGCGCCTCCTGGGGATAGTTATAAACCGAGTTTAGAGGATATGGCTGCTTTTCGGATTCCGGGCAATTGTTTTATTAAGTTAGATGTGGGTACTTGGCACGCTGGGCCGTATTTTGATGCGGATTTTGTTGATTTTTACAATCTGGAGTTGAGCAATACTAATGTGGTTGACCATTTTACCTTTGATTTGGTGAAAAATCACAATCTGGAGTTTGAGATTGTCTGATGTTGGCGATTTGTAGTTGCGTTTTTTTCTGGGTGATTATGGTTATAGGTGGGTTTTTTGAGTAAGATTTTTTAACCGCAGAGGGCGCAGAGGACGCAGAGGAGGAGAAGGAGGGGGTTCGCAAGTGATTGGGGAATTCTTTTGGTCTCACTAGGCTGAGTAGCAACTAGGAAGTATCGCGTTTACAAGTGTTAAATTTAGGTGCAATTGTCATGCCTGAGCAAAAGTATAGCATTGTTCTGCGGCAATGTCGTTTGTTAGGTGCGATCGACAGTCAAACAGTGGATATCGCTATTGATGGGGACAAAATAGCCGCCGTATCGACGCAGATTTCCGAATTGGGAGAATCCGAAATTGATGTTGGAGGCAAATTAGTCACTCCCGCGTTTGTGGAGTCGCACATTCATCTCGATTCGGCTTTGACTGCGGGGGAACCGCGATGGAATCAAAGCGGCACTTTGTTCGAGGGAATTCAAATCTGGGGGGAACGCAAGCAAAGTTTAACTCTGGATGATGTCAAAAAACGGGCTGTTGAAACTTTAAGGCTGCAAGCGTCTCAAGGGATTTTGTTTGTCAGGAGTCACGCTGATGTTAGCGAACCGACGCTGACTGCTTTGCAAGGACTTTTGGAAGTCCGAGAACAAGTCAAAGATTGGATGACTCTGCAAGTTGTGGCTTTTCCCCAAGACGGGATTTATGGAAGTCCAGAAAATGACAAACTTTTAGAGAAATCTCTGGATATGGGTGCGGATGCTGTGGGCGGGATTCCGCATTATGAGTTGACGCGGGAAGATGGGGTGAAGTCGGTTGAGCGAATTTTTGAACTTGCTGAAAAATACAATAGATTAATAGATGTTCACTGCGATGAAATCGATGATGAACAGTCGAGATTTTTGGAAGTTGTAGCAGCTTGTGCGATTAGAAGCGGGGCTGGTTCGCGGGTGACGGCTAGCCACACGACGGCTTTCGGTTCTTACAACAATGCTTATGCTTTTAAGCTGATGGGAAGTTTGGCAAAATCGGGAATTAATTTTATTGCCAATCCTTTAATTAATATCACCCTGCAAGGCCGCGCTGATACTTATCCCAAACGCCGTGGGGTGACGCGGGTTAAGGAGTTGTGGCAGCAGGGATTGAATGTGAGTTTTGGTCACGACTGCGTGCAAGATCCTTGGTATAGTTTAGGTACGGGAAATATGTTAGATGTCGCTCATATGGCGGTTCATGTTTGTCAGATGACGGGAATGGCTGAGATTGCAGCTTGTTTTAATATGGTCACTGTCAACGGTGCTAAAACTCTCTATCTGGGAGATGAGAATTATGGGATAGATGCGGGTAAACCTGCAAATTTAATTGTCTTGGATGCTGAGGATTGTTATGATGCAATTAGGAGGCGGGCTGCGGTTCGGTATGTGATTTCGCGGGGTAAGTTGCTGGCGGAAACTGCACCTGCTAAAATTAGTTTTTTCTGACTCTCAAGTCGCAGCATTTTTTCAACATAAGGTTGTACAAACCAACTCATTCCATATGTAAAATTCAAATATAACTCACTTTGAAATCGGTATTGACTAATATAAGTAATTATGATAATTTATCATAAGTTGTGCAAAAACAAAACAAATATGAACGCTAAGTTTAAAAATTTAGACGGCGAAACAGATATTTTACTGATTCAAAAAGATACTTTTACAGTTAATAGATTTAAAGAATTAATGAGTAATAAACTTGCTGAAAGGCTGAACAAAAGACACGATGGATCGAGGAAGGGTAATCCAATATTTTTTGATTTATTTTTTAATTTTTCTATGGGAGGAGTAAACGTTAGTGTTTTTGAGAGTAAATGGATTTTTCCTTCTCAAGGAATAGATTGTCAGCTTCTAAAGATTGGTTCTCAAGGCTGGCAAAAAGGCAAACTAAGAATAGAAGCATCTCTAAGTGTGGCAACAAGCACTGGCTACTGCACAATCGAGGTAATTAAATTAGAATTTTGTCCTGATGAACCTGCCGAACCGGAATCTATTTTAGATGACATCCGCCAATCTGAGGAGTACAAAAACCTCACTAATAACACCTGATAGCCCGACAAAGATACGGATGCAGGGCTATAAAATTACATAAATTATTGCTGGAAAGTAACAATAAATCTGCAATAACGAGAAATAGGGAAAATCATGAAAATTCGCTGTATTGCTAATACGGGTGAATCTCTACCTGAGAAATATATAGATCCGCCACGCGGTTACACTAGAAAAGTTGAGTTGCCACTAACTATAAATAAGGAATATGTTGTTTATGGAATCCGATCGTGGCAGGGAATAGTTTGGTACTATATTTGTGATGATAATTACAGCTATTATCCCATACAGACTCCGGCACCGCTGTTTGAAGTAGTTGATAACCGAGTTTCTAAGTATTGGCAGTTTATGCTTGACCCGAATGGGGTGTTAAGGTTTGCTTTTGAGCAGTGGTTTACTGACCCTTATTTTTATGATAAGCTGACGGATCAGGAAGAGGCTGAGGTTGAGATTTTTGAGAAGGTTAAGGAATTGATGGATGCTGAGGATTTTGCTTTGCCTTCGCTGGATGTGGCAGTTGAGAAGTTGCGGGAAACTGTCAGTGTTTGAGTGGGAAAAGTGCTATTCTCGCAAATTGTTTCTTTACCACCTTGACTCAGATACCTTCAAATGGTATCAAATAGGAAGCAGCATAATTTTGGAAAAAAATGGACGACCAACTTGAATCCAATAAGAACTATGAGATACTAGACGGCGATGATGTTTTGTTATTCGATAAAGCTACTTTTCTAGTACGCAGTTTTGCAGAGGTAGTCACTAGCAAGTTTATTGAGATACTTGATCTTATTGCAATAAGGGAATCTCGCCAGAAATCAATAATTAATTGGATGAAAGAGCTACGGATTAGCGACGAAATAATAATTAGTGGAGGGGAGATAGACTGGAACTCCCCTCAAGAAGGAATAGATTGTCAAGTTCTAAAAATTGGTTCTAAGGGTTGGCAAAAAGGAAAGCTTCAAATAAAAGTTAATGAAAGTTTCCAGGCGGGGGAAACGCAGGTATGTATAAAGTTTTGTCCTGATGAACCAGCAAAGCAAAAATCCCCTCTAGATGATATCAGACAATCCGAGGAATACAAAAAACTGAGCAATAATAACTGACTGCCCGATCGCGATTACAATACAATAATCGATCGCACTTATATCTGAATCTAAAATTTTAAACCGCAGATGGGGGCGGATGTACGCGGAGGAACGCTGATGTTGTTTGGGATGGACTAATGACAAATATAGAAGAATATGTCGATCGCACCGCTGAACTGATAAACTTACCCTTAGACCCGGAACACCGCCCCGGTGTTGTGGTAAACTTCGAGAGAATAGCTGCGATCGCCCGACTCGTTACTGAATTCCCTTTACCTCAAGAAGTAGAAGTCGCGCCGGTGTTTGAACCTTAGATTTTTAACAGCAGATGAGGGCCGATGAACGCAGATGAACGCAGATGTTTTTTAGAGAAGGCTGATGCGGTTGCTACGGCAGCGGCTGTTAAATGTGGTAAGGTTACGGCTACAGAGGCGGTAAGTGCTGCTTTGGAACGGATTGCTGTTAAGGATAAAGCTTTTAATTGCTTTACTGCAATCACTGCATCAAGCGCACTCGCAGCAGCCGAAAATATTGATAATTCGATCGCAAATAACCAAAACCCAGGCCCTTTAGCAGGCGTTCCCTTCGCAGTCAAAAACCTGTTCGATATCGGCGGAATTACTACTCTAGCAGGGTCAAAAATTAACGCTGACAATCCTCCGGCTACCCAGGACGCGGCTGTGGTCGCCCGACTCAAACAAGCCGGGGCTGTGCTCGTGGGTACGCTCAACATGGATGAGTACGCCTACGGTTTCGTCACGGAAAACAGCCACTACGGCCCGACTCGCAATCCCCGCGATACTGCGCGCATCGCCGGCGGTTCCAGCGGCGGTTCCGCAGCAGCAGTCGCCGCCGGTTTTGTACCCATCACCCTCGGTTCTGATACTAACGGTTCCATCCGCGTACCGGCTGCTTTGTGCGGTGTCTTTGGGTTTAAGCCTACTTACGGCCGTTTGTCCAGGGCTGGCGCTTATTTATTTTCGGGTAGTTTGGATTGTGTGGGGCCGTTTGGGCGATCGATCAGAGATATGGCGCTGCTGTACGATATCCTGCAAGGCGCTGATTCTCGTGACCCAGTTTGCACTCAACGCCCGCCAGAACTTTGTTCGTCGCAGTTAAATCAAGGTATCGAAGGATTGCGAATTGCTGTGGCTGAGGGGTATTTCGCCACAGGAACTCAACCGGAAGCAATGGATGCTGTAGAAATAGTTGCTAAAGCCTTGACAAATGTCTTGGATTGCGGTATTGGCACAGAAAAAACAACAAACCCCCCAAAAATAGGGGGGCTTGCAACAGTCAGCATACCGGAATCCGATCGCGCCAGGGCTGCGGCATTTATCATTACCGCTTGCGAGGGGGGAAACTTGCATTTAGACAATTTGCGATCGCGCCCTCAAGACTTCGATCCTGCCACGCGCGATCGCTTTCTAGCGGGAACCCTGATCCCTGCGACTTGGTACTTGCAAGCCCAGAGATTCAGACAGTGGTACCGCGATCAAATTCGCGAAATATTCCAACACACAGACATCATCCTCGCACCCGCAACCCCGATAGCTGCCCCTGAAATTGGCGTCGAGAAAATGGTAATAGCCGGACAAGAAATCTTAGTGCGTCCCAATCTCGGACTGTTCACCCAACCCCTATCATTTATTGGCTTGCCCGTTCTTTGCGTGCCCGTACAGCGGCCCGGCGCTTTGCCCTTGGGGGTACAAATTATTGGTGCTCCCTACAGCGAAGCGGTGATTCTCCGAGTCGCTGCGGTACTAGAATCGCAAGGCATTATATCTGCCGAATCAATTTAGTGCTAATAATTCTAGGGCTTGTTATTGCGGTGAAAGCGTCTCTTAGTCCTTCTGGCAATAGCTTTGCGCTTCTGCTTTTCCAACGGAGTTTCAAAGTGGCGGTGCTTTCTCATGTCGGGGAAAATACCCGCTTTAGAAACTTGTCGCTTAAACCGTCGCAGGGCTGACTCAATCCCTTCATTTTCGCCTATTACAACTTGGGTCATTATTTCTCCTTAGTGTTTGTCAGATCAAGTTTTATCATATCAAGGTTTTTGACCGCGCGACCTGTTGAAGGTCGGGCGATCGGTCAAAACCCCAAAATTATAGCAAATCCGCTGCCATCACCGCTCTTGATTATTTAGTTTGCACAGCCAGACTTTCTATGTCAAGGCGCCAATTATATTCGCGCGGTTGAATCGGTTTGGGCTATCAACTGATTTTCCTGCCGCAGGTAAGCTTGAATAAACGGGTCTAATTCGCCGTTCATCACATCTGCGATGGCGGTTGTTTCTACTCCAGTACGCAAATCCTTGACCATTTGATAGGGGTGAAAAACATAATTGCGAATTTGCTGGCCCCAAGCCGCCTCCACCATGTCGCCGCGAATCTCGGCAATTTCCGAAGCCCGCTGTTCCTTAGCAATCACCAACAGCCTAGCCTTGAGTAATGCCAAAGCTTTTTCCTTGTTTTGCAACTGACTGCGTTCTTCCGTGCAACGGACGGCCAAACCGGTAGGAAGGTGAACGATGCGGACTGCGGTTTCTACCTTGTTAACATTTTGCCCGCCCTTGCCGCCAGCGCGGGAAGTAGTGACTTCCAAATCTTTTTCTGGAATGTCCAACTGTACGGATCGATCGAGAATTGGCATCACTTCAACGCCTGCAAAACTGGTTTGACGCTTGTCGTTAGCATTAAAAGGCGAAATTCTGACCAAGCGGTGAGTGCCTTTTTCCGATCGCATATAACCGTAAGCGTAACGGCCGACAATTTCCAAAGAAGCAGATTTAACACCTGCTTCCTCTCCCTCGGAAATTTCCATTAAATGTACTTTGTAACCTTGACTTTCCCCCCAGCGGGTGTACATCCGCAGCAGCATTTCGGCCCAATCTTGAGCATCTGTACCGCCGGCCCCGGCGTTAATTGTCAAAACAGCGCCGCCTTCATCGTAGGGCCCAGATAGTAATTGTTGCAGTTCCCACTGGTCGAGTTCGCGGGTTAACTGAGAAAGACTCGATGAGGCTTCTTGGAACAGGGACTCGTCGGCTTCTAACTCCAGCAGTTCTAAAATAGCTCTAGCATCTTCTAAGCTAGTTTGCCAATTGCTGTATTGTTCTAAGTGAGATTTGAGGTCATTCAGTTCTTGGAGAGTTTCTTGAGCTCGATCTTGGTCGTCCCAAAATGCTGGTTGGGCGCAGATTTGCTCTAAGTCTTGAATTTTGGCTGTAAGTGCGGGGATGTCAAAGATAGTCCTGGGTTGTACCCAGTCGATCGGACAATGTTTCGATATTGTGTTTGATGTCTAGAACTTCCACTGTGAGTTCTCCTAGTTGTGGGGTGTATTTTTAAGTTTAGCTGAAATTTCGACATTTCAGCAACTAATCGGTGTATCAGTGTCCAAATCCGTGTCGTGCCTTCCTTCTTATATATACTGCGAACCTGTTGAATTGAAAGTTTTACCGCATTCGTGAGCGCATACGTCCAACCTTTTAGAACAGGAAAAACTTTTTGTGAGGTCTTCGCGAAACCAATCTCTGGCGATCGCATCTTTCACCGATTGAGTTCTGAGAGAATTAAAGCCATTTCCGTACTTTTCAATTAAAGCCAGCATTTGCGGTCTGTAAGTGTGGTTATAAACAGCGTATTTAGTATGGCTTACCCAACAGCAAGGCCAGAGTTCCCCTTCAAAACTAATGAAAATTTCTTGGCTGGCTTGAGTTTGACAGCTAATTTCTACATTGCGGTAGTAATTATTTAGGCTACCAAATTTTTCTACAGCTTGGATAAATTGGTCTCCCTGGGGATTTTTATATTGTTCCAATGATGGGGGTTGGAGTTCTTCGCTGGCTCGCTTTGGTGGGACAGAAGGAGTTGGTTCTGGTGCTTGAGAGGTTTCGATAGCTATAGCTTGATACCAAGCATAATTTGCTTTTTCTGGTTGCCCCAACTGTGTCAAAACTTGAGCTAAATTGCGATAAGCTCCGGCAAAATTGGGTTTAAGCTCGATCGCCTTTTGGTAATAAGCACTAGCTGGCTGCCACTGTTGCTGTTGAGCATAAAGACTGCCGACATTAGCATAAACTTCTGGAAAATTAGGCTGAATTTTGAGGGCCTTGGCGTAACAGTCTGCTGCTGCTTGCATCTTCCCCAAACCTTGAACAGCATTGCCCAAGGTTTTCCAGGCTGCTGCAAAATTAGGTTGAATTTTTAGGGCTTGTTGGCTGGCTGCGATCGCATCTGAGAGCAGTCCTTGTTTCAAACAGTCCTCAGCTTGTTTGTGCAACCCAACAGCCGTCTGTGTTTGATTTTGAGGGGCTGACGCATTATTTGTTGCTGGTTGGTTGGGGCGATCGCTCTTAGCCTCTACCTGAGAGTTTTCTGCTTTTTGAGGCTGTTGATTGGCGGACTCTTTGTCATAAATCTCTTTCGCTACAAAACGAGAGGTTGCTTTCGGTACAAACTCGACAAATCCTAGTTGTTGGGCTAAATCGCGTGCTGCTTCTACTTGGTGCTGGTTGTGTTCAAATATCAAGTAGTGCCATACAGCTTTTCCGCCAGCTTGGATGAAGGCATTAACCGACTGCATTATCCTGTCCCAGTTGGTATTTTGGCGGTAGATGCTGTTAGTATCGGCCAACCCGTCGATACTAAAAATTACGCGATCGTGTTCTCCTGTCATCGCTTTTGCCAGGGCTTGCCACCAGTCAGGGTTTCGTCCGCTACCGTTGGTGTACAGGCAGATATGAGGAACTCCCATGCGGTGCAAATATTCGATCGCCGGAATTGTGGTATTGCTAGTCATAGCATCGCCGTAGTTGCCGCACATATACACCAAATCCAATTGAGAGCAAAACTCTTGTGGGAAAATTCTCTCAATATCCTCCATCTTTAATTCCGCCCCCGGCAAAATCGGGTTGCCGGTGCGGGGACACTGCGGACAAGCTGCATTGCACCTGGAGGTAATTTCTACGCTGACTCTCCTAATATCTTCATATTTTAAGTACATGAGTTTTCCCCGATTAATTTGTGATTAATATTGAAATCGCGATCGACACAATTAGATAGCAAGAGTTTTGATTGAGTGATTAAAAAGTAAAATTATACCTTATGTCTGCCCGCTGTGAACATGATATAAGTTTTTTGTATGAGGGACAGAGGAAACGAGGACGACTATCTTGATTCCAAATCTTAATAAAAAAAAACCGCGGCAGGATGTCGATCGAGCCGCGGTTTTTTTTAATAAGCTAAAGTTTCAATTACTCGCGGCCGTTGAGAGCAATCAGCAGGCGCAGAATAAAGATGAACAAGTTGATGTAGGTCAAGTACATCGACAGAGCAGCGGGCAAATACTGGTCGTCGCGGTAGCTGCGGGGTAATATGTAAAAATCGACGATCGCAGCGCCGGCAAATATAAACACGCCGATGCCAGAAATGCCAATTTCCAACCAGGTTGGGGTGTAGACGCCAAATAGAGAGAGCAGAAACTGACCGCCAACGACGACTAACAAAGCAATGACACCTAAACTGATAGTTTTGGTGAGGGCCATGCCGTCTTGTTCAGAAAGGTTGGAGCCAATTTGGCGGGCGGCGATAAAGGTAATGCCACATCCAAGTGCAGCAAAACCAATACCGGCGATGCCGACGCCTTCGCTTCTGAGGGCTATAGACACCAACCCGCTGAGGGTGTAGCCTGTAAGCAAGCTGTAGGTTGCCAGCAGAGGCAAGGCGGTATTTTTGTTACCTTGTTCGGCTGCGCCGCGGGCGACAAAGAACAGAATTAATTGTAGGACGATCGCAGCAATGAAGGTGGGAAAGAAGATGCCGGGATAGTTACGAATCACTCCGAGGCCGCCGTAGGTGCCGACAGCAGTTAAGACAAGTCCGCCGCCCACGAAGGGGAGAGCGTTGGAGATGACGTTCGGGCCTACCAGCGCGTGGTTTTTGGCCTCGCGCACGGCTTCGCGGAAATTGCTAGTGTTACTCACGAGGATTTACCTAATTTTGGCTGAGAATTGCTATCTATTATTGTGACAGCTTTACACTTTGTTTGCAAAACCTCAAAGAGTTTAAAGATTTGATAAAGAACGGGGGTGAAATCACTCCAAACCAGGGATCGATTGTTTATAATCGACTGCGTATAGGTCTGTGCCGTGTCGCTGTCTCGCACCGTTGCGACTCGCGGCAAAGCTATAATTGAGTTTAAAGGGTCGGCGCTATCTGCGGCCAAGGGCTAGCTTAAAGTCGATTAAATCGCAAATAGCTGATGTAAATCAATTTTGGATGGGGGATTTACGATTGGGGATTAAGGAGTATATGCTAGAGGCAGGGATCACAGTTGATTTTAGGTTTTTGATTTGCGACTTAGTTGAAACTAGAGACCAGAAACTTCAATAATCTAAAATATAAAATATAAAATCTAAAATCTAAAATCTAAAATCTAAAATCTAAAATCGGTTCCGTTAATTGCTAAGGTAGCTCACACAGTAGCTCAGACAGAGGATAACCAGAAAATTAATGAATAGATCGAGTTCTATCGACAAACTGCTAAATAGGTAATTTCCAATGCCCACCTTTTTTGAGCGAAAATTATTGCCCCCTACAGCCGGGATTTTATTGGCTGTCGCCGCCATTATTTCCGGCGGTCAAGCTGCCGTTGCAGCTAATGTCCAAGCCGTTTCTACCGCTGCTTCCTGGCAGGGTTCAGAAAATTTGCTGCTGGCTCAGACCGGTCAACTCCCCCAAAGTACAATTTCTTCAACCCCGAACCGGGGGACGGAAAACCGCGTACCTCTGCCCGTAAGAATTCCTGAGCCTTCGGCGGTGATAGGGCTGGGTTTAGTTGCGGGTTCGCTGGCAGTGACTCGCCGGAGAGTGAGAGTTAAAAATTAGACTTTTTTTGGCAAAAAGTCTAATTTTTGGATTTTTAACCGCAGATAAACGCGAATAAACGCAGATAAATGTGGCTATCAGGATTTTAGCCGATCGCGTCGCGCAGAGCATTTTTAGTCATAGCTGCGATCGACTGTTCGGTAGCTTTCGGCAAGTGATAGTATTTCCCTCCAGAAGTCTTGGCCAATTCCTTCGCAAAGCCAGTCGAAATAAACTTGCTCTCGGTATCAATCACCAGCAACTGCATTCCCAACCCACGAATTTTGGCAGCAATTTCTAACAATTCTTTCTTAATATCAGGCTTTTCTCCATCTACAATCGGTTCGCCCAAAGAACGAGCCAAAGGAATATTACCTCGTCCGTCAGTAATGGCGACAATCGCAACTTGACCGATATCTCCAGACTGCCGCGCGTTGACTCCCACCCGCACTGCTTGAGTCAAACCGTGGGCCAGGGGAGAACCGCCGCCGCAGGGCAACCGTTCCAAACGCTTGCGGGCCAAGGCTATCGAGCGAGTCGGCGGTAGCAGCACTTCTGCTTGTTCTCCGCGAAAGGGAATGAGAGCAACTTGATCGCGGCTTTGATAAGCTTCTGTGAGTAGCTGCATGACTGCACCTTTGGCAGACTGCATCCGGTTGAGGGCCATCGAACCCGAAGCATCGACGACAAACACGACTAGAGCTCCAGCTTTTCTGGCCAAACGCTTCGCCCGAATGTCTCCCTGTTCGACAAATACACGGCGCTGAACCCCCTCTTGCCCCCCCTTACTAAGGGGGGGTTGACTCGCATCTTGCCCCCCCTTACTAAGGGGGGGTTGGGGGGGGTTAGAATTCCTGTCGCGGCGGGCTTTTTGGTAGGGTGCGGCGGCTCTGAGGGTAGCGTCAACGGCGATGCGGCGGACGGGGCCTTTGGGTAAGACTGGCTTGACGTAACGGCCTCTATCTTCCGAGAAAATGGTGCTGCGGCTGCCGGATTTGCCTTGTTTGTTGGCGGATTGTTGGGCGAATAAAAGCACGCTGGGGTCGAGAATTACGCCTTCGGGGTCGAAGAGAAATTCTTCGGGAATGGTATCTTTTTCTGGTTCTTCTTCAGGTTCCGGGTTGTCTTCATCCTCTTGGTCTTCTTCGTCTTCTTGCTCGTTTTCTGGTTCGTCTTGTTCTTGTTCTGACTGCTTTTGGGGAGGCGGTGGAGGGGGAGGAGGAGGAGAGTTTTCGTCTGGGGGAGTTTGGATGATGGTGGCGCGGGGTACGATGACTAATTCTACGGCGCGGCGCAGGTCTTCGGCGTTAACTTCTGTGCGTCCTTCGATGGCGGCGGCGGCTTTGGCGACGCGGACTGCGAATATTTCGGCGCGGTGTCCTTGAACGCCACCCCGGATGGCTTCTTCTACTAGGTAGGCAATTTGTTCGCGTTTAATGCTGACATCTTTGAGCCATTCTCTGGCTAGGATGATTTGGGTTTTGAGGTTGTCGGTGTCTTCGCTGTATTGATTGAGGAATTCTTGGGGGGAGCGGGAGTAGGATAAAGCTTGTTCTACTGCATAGACTCTTTCTTCTAGTTCGAGTGCTGCATCGGCTGAAAGTACGATCGCGATGCGATCGAGCAAATGTTCTCTCAGCGGCCCTTCTTCGGGGTTGTAGGTGGCGATAAATAGAGGTTTGCAGGGGTGTTGGAAGCTAATGCCTTCGCGCTCTATTTGGTTGCGCCCTTCGGTTAATACTGTTAGCAGTTGGTTGGAAATATTGTCATCGAGGAGGTTAATTTCGTCTACATATAGTACGCCTCGATTTGCTTGGGCTAAGAGTCCGGGTTGAAATACGGTTTGGCCGAATTTCACTGATTGTTCGACATCAACTGAACCTAAGAGTCTGTCTTCGGTGACACCCAAAGGAATTTGAATGAAGGGTGTGGGAATTATTTCAGTAGTTAAGGAATTAGTATCGGTGGTGTGAGCATCTTGCCCGTTATTTTCTGGTAACAAGCCTGATGTTTGTTCTGCAAGAATTTCATTAGGTTCGGCGTTGCAAAAAGAATCTTTAACAATTTCAATGGGTGGCAGTAAGGAGTGCAAGGCGCGGGCCATTACTGATTTTGCTGTACCGCGGCGGCCTGCGATCGCAACTCCTCCCAATCCGGGATCGACTGCTGCTAACAGCAGGGCTAATTTGATTGCTTCTTGCCCGACTACGGCGGTGAGGGGAAAGGCTGTGGTGGAAGGGCTAAGGTTGGCTGCGGGCATAGGATTTTCGGATGTAAAAATTTGAACTTAATGTTTAGCTTACTTCTTGGAGTATTTTAACTTCTAGGGGCAGAATCACGGTAAAAGTTGAACCGACTCCTATTTCTGATACTAGCTCGATTTTGCCTTGGAGCAGCGTGACGAGCCGCGATACTATTGCTAATCCCAGGCCGGTGCTTTCGGCAGGAAAGAGCTGTTTGCCGGCTTCTCCTGCTTGAAAGAAGGGGTCAAAGATGCGCTTTGTATTTTCGGGGGCGATGCCAATGCCGGTATCTGTAATTGCGATCGCCCAATTTCCTTCTCCAGCAGGGTGGCAACTTAATTCGATGCTACCAGCTTCTGTATAGCGAATGGCATTGCTCAGCAGGTTGATCAGAATTTGTTGCAGCCGCCCAGAGTCAGAGATTACTTGTGTTGGGCCGCAGTCGCTGGTAACAGCGAGCTTTAGTCCTTTAGCATCAGCAATTGGCTGCATCATTTCTACTACGGTGTTAATTACCGATCGTACATTAGTTCGCTGCAGGTTAAGTTTAATTTTTCCGGCATCGGCGCGAGAAAGTTCTAGCGTGTCATTAATCATGCGGAGCAACTGTCTGCCGTTACGCAATACTCGCTCGATATGTTCGATGCCGGGGAGGGTATCTTTGACTTGTGATTGCCATTTTTCTTTTCGCAGGAATAGTTCGGAATAACCAATAATTGAGTTGAGAGGAGTTTTGAGTTCGTGAGCCAAATGGTAGACGTTTTCTTGATGGACGCTGACAAGGCGAGAGAGTTCTTGATTGGTGAGTTGTAACTGAGTTTGAATTTGTTGAAGTTCCAGCAGCCTCTGAGCAACGTAGCTATTGAAACACTGGGCAATTGCTTCGTCTACTACGGCATCTATCAGCCGAAAAGCTCTGAATACGTCGGTGGTGGTTCCTGCTAGCAAATCTGCTTCTAATTGGGAGAATATTACTTGACGCAATAAGTGGTATTCGCGGGCTACTTCTGCGGCGTCGTAGCCTTGTTCGGCTCTGAGAAATCCGTGATCTAAACTGGCTTCTATTATTACTTTTATTTCGCTGTGTTGATATTGGGAAAGCACTGTGGCCATCGCCGCCAGCAGGTGAGGTATGTGATTCTCGATTGCTGAGTGCGGTAAGGCGTCAGCGGTTTCAATTTTCCGATCCTGACGAACTGCTTCAATCCAGTTTTGGACGATAGTATCGGTTTTGTCGGCGAGCACTTGGCTGTAGTCCATGATGTCTGCGTGGGGGTTGAGTTTGGCAGAGATTGCCCATGCTTCATTGTAGTTGAGCGATCGCCGGATCGCCATACCAAACTTCTGCCGATCACGACCCTCCCAAAAGAAGTAGTTTTGAGGTGATTTTTTCCGTGTACCGGAGAGCTCTTGATGAGTCGCTCCCAGCTTGTTGCTGCCAAAATCAGCACTTAAATTTATTGACAGAAGAGCCAGAAAGTAGTATATTCACTCGAACCGAGACTTTTTAATTTTTAAGTTCTATTATTTTCAGGGGACTAAATGGAAAACGTGCAAGCTGTGATTGCTGCAACAACATTTATATGTGTAGTTTTCTTAATAATTACAGAATGGATACACCTCACAGTTGCGGCATTTCTGGGAGCGGTGATTCTGGTTTTTACCCACGTGATGACGTTAAACAACGCGATCGAATATATCGGTCGGAGTCACGCCACCCTGGGCTTATTTTTCGGAGTCATGGTAATGGTGAGAGCCTTTGAGCCTACCAAAGTATTCGAGTATTTGGCAACTCAAATTGTGCTTTTGGCTAAAGGCAAAGGCAAAAATCTCTTACTGGGTATTGTCGCAATTACTACCCCAATTTGTGCTGTTTTGCCCAATGCCACGACAGTCATGCTGCTAGCACCCTTAATTCCGCCAATGGCAGAAGAAGTCGGTGTAGATTTTGTGCCGTTACTGATTTTAATGGTATTTGTAGCTAACAGTTCGGGACTGCTGACAATCGTGGGCGATCCGGCGACATTCATTGTCGGTGATGCTATTAACATGAGCTTTGCAGATTACCTGGTAAAGTTAAGTTTGGGCGGGGCAATTGCAGTAGGAGTGATAGTAGTTATGTTGCCTTGGCTGTTCCGCGAAATTTGGAACAAAAAGTTAGACGATTTGGAACATTTGCCGCACCCAAAAATCAATCACCCACGAGTTTTAGCAGTGGGCGGTGTAATTATAGCTTTCGTGCTGACATTTTTTGTAATAGGAGAGTCTCTGCCCGTGCCTATTTCACCGGCAGCCGTTGCTTTGTTGGGGGCTGCTTTGGCAATGCTTTTAGCTCACCATTCCCAAATTGATTCTGTTAATAATATTTTGCGGGATTTAGATTGGAGCACGCTACTATTTTTTATGTCTATCTTTGTGCTGATTGGCGGTTTGGAAAAAACCGGAGTAATCGGCAGTATATCTGGAATATTAGCAGTGATTTTAGGTAAAAATATTTTTCTTGGTTCTTTAGTTTTGTTATTTTTTGTGGGTTTGATGTCGAGCGTGGTGCCAAATATTCCGCTGGTAGTGGCGATGGTGCCGCTGCTAAAACAGTATGTTGTCAATGTCGGGCTCGCACCGGCAGAAGTGCTGGCGCCGGATTTTGCAGGGCAGTTTCCACCTGCTGTGCTGCCGCTGTTTTATGCGATGATGTATGGAGCCACTTTAGGAGGAAATGGCACTTTGGTAGGAGCTTCTTCTAATATAGTGGCAGCGGGAATTTCTGAACAGCACGGACGCCGGATTTCTTTTCAAACTTTTCTGCGTTACGGGCTTCCTGTGATGGCTGTGCAATTAATAAGTGCGGCTGTTTATGTAACTCTTCGGTTTCTGATTTGAAGGAAGAAGGAAGAAGGAAGAAGGAAGAAGGAAGAGAGAAGAAGTCAGAAGTCAGAAGTCAGAGGGAAGAGGGAAGAAGTCATAGGGAAGAGGGAAGAAAAATTGGTTGGTAATACTAAAGCATCTAAAATCCATCCAATTCTAAGGGGAAAATTACAGTGAAGGACGAGCCAACTCCTACTTCAGACACTAATTCGATTTTACCTTGCAAGAGCTTAACTAATCGAGCGACAATTGCTAGCCCTAAGCCGGTACTGTCAGGAATGCCAGAGCTTAGGGAGTTGTCGGCTCGAAAATAGGGTTGAAAAATCCGCTCGCAGTCTTCGGGAGGAATGCCAATTCCTGTATCTGAGACAGTTACTGTCCAATATTTATCTGGCAAAAGTTCGCTTTTTATGGTAACAGTACCGGCTGTGGTGTAGCGAATGGCGTTGCTGGTTAAGTTTGTGATGATTTGCTGCAAGCGCAAGCAATCTGTCACCACTTGATCGTCTGAGAGATGGCACTCAACAGCTATCTCTAAACCTTTGGCTTTCGCTAAAGGCTCGATTATTTCAACAACAGTGGCGAGTACATCTGGCAGTCTGATTGGCGCTAGTTGTAATTTTATTTGTCCGGCTTCGTACCGCGAAATTTCCAGAGTATCGTTGATCAATCTCAGTAACAGTCTGCCGCTGTTAAGGACTCTATCAATATGTCCTATATTGGGTACCGAACCTTTAATTTCTGAATAATTTTGTTGCTGGCGCAAAAACAAATCTGAGTAGCCGATAATAGAGGTGAGGGGAGTTTTTAATTCGTGAGCTAAGTGAGATAAGTTCTCTTGATTGGCGCGAACTAAGCGAGTCAGTTCTTGATTTGTAAGTTGCATTTGGTTTTGCAAATCCTTTAGTTCTTGGAATCTTTCCTGGGTAAAGGTTTGGAAACATTTAGCAATTACTTCGTCGAGGGCCGTGTCAATTAAGCGGTAAGCTCTGCTGACTTCGGCGGCAGAGGCTTTTAACAATTCTGGCTCTAAAGCATCGAAAATTACCCAGCGCAGCAAGCGGTATTCCCGCGCAATTTCTTCGGCGTCGTAGCCTTGTTTTGCCCTGAGAGTTCCGTGTTCTAAACTTTTTTCTACGAGTGTGCGAATGTCGCTCTCTTGGGATTGGGAAAGCATGGTTACGATCGCGTGTAGTACCATTGGAACGCTGTCGCGCACGCCATTGTAGGTGAGTTCCTTAGCGGTTTCGAGTTGGTCGTCGGAGCGTACAGCTTCGATCCAGTTTTGTATAATTATGTCAATTCGATCTTGCAGCGCGAGGCTAAAGTCTCTCATGGCTCAAGTAGAGAAAGAAGTGGCCGATCGCATTTTATCTCTCTAGGTGAGTTTAATTAATTAACTTTTGGAATTTTCTCTCAACTTTGGAGCTTTGCCGATCGCAAATAGCTACTCCTCAAGACATATTGACAAAATGAAATGCTCGTGCTACCTTGATTGAAATTGGCTTAAAAAGTCAAGCCTAATCGAGCACCGCGCAATCAAACCAAGCGTGTGGCTGGAGCGGAGGAACCAATTTTCGGGGCTAATTTCTACAAAATTAAAAAGCAAAGTTAAAAATTTCCCAGTTTGAGTGAGTGTAATTTTTAACCTTTAATTATGTAGAGAAGGACATCTCTCAGTCCTAGCCCGTCAGCTAACTTCGCAGGCATTGAGAAGAGACTGAAAAGCCAAATTTCTGAACAAGATAGTTTGGCTTCGTCAGTGTCTCAGGTTGGTATTGTTCAAGATTCTTGTACCTGCCCTGACTCTGAAGGAGATTGAAATGTTCATACACCTTAATTTATCTGCGATCGTACTTGCAGGAGTTGCAACGTGGAAGCGGGTCAAACCCGTTGTTATCCGAGATGCAGTTTTGTTGCCGGCGGCTGGTTTTTTGGGAATTCTTGGCTTGTGGTGGATTGTTGCCAGCTTCAACAGCGATTTGATTCCCACTCCCTATCAGGCTTTAATAGCTAATTTAGATTACATATTGCATCCATTTTACCAGCGCGGGCCTGGAGATTTAGGCATTGGCTGGCTGCTGCTAGCGAGTTTGCGGCGGGTGTTGGTGGGATTTTTGCTGGGTGCAGCAGTTGCGATTCCCGTGGGATTTCTGATCGGGATGTCGAAACCGGCAATGATGGCGCTCAATCCGCTGATTCAAATCTTCAAACCGGTGTCGCCGCTAGCGTGGCTGCCGATAGCTTTATCGATTTTTAATTTAGCAGAGCCGTCGGCAATTTTTGTCATATTCATTACCTCTTTGTGGCCGACAATTATCAACACCGCTTTGGGAGTTTCTAGCGTTTCCCAGGATTATCTGGATGTGGCGCGAGTGTTGGAAATGCCGCGCTGGAGGCGGATTACCAAGATAATTTGGCCGGCGAGTTTGCCATACATTTTTACAGGTTTGCGGATTAGTTTGGGGATTGCTTGGCTGGTGATTGTGGCGGTGGAAATGCTGACAGGTGGTGTGGGAATTGGCTTTTTTGTCTGGGATGAATGGAGCCGTTTGAACCTGAGTTCAGTATTTTTAGCGGTGTTTGTAATTGGCTTAACTGGATTGTTGCTCGACGCTGCGGTTGACAAAGTTCAGGAATTGGTAACGCATCGCTCGGTCATTAATCATTAGTCATTAGTCATTAGTCATTAGTCATTAGTCATTAGCTAGCTAAAAGCTTAGGGCTTTTGATGACGGACATTTAGCTATTAGCGATCGAGAATTAAATATGAGTGACAAGTTTTCCAATGAATGGAAGCGCCGAGAGTTTTTGCAAGGAATGGGCTCGGTGGCGGCGGGAATGGCTTTATCTGGTTGTGCAATTAGCGCGGATCGATCGGCAAAAGGGCTCACAGAAGAAGCCTCAGCCGTAAAGCCGGTTGTCGATTCCCGAACCTTAGAAAAACCCAATTTAACCGTAGGATACGTGCCGGTTAACGATTGTGCACCATTTGCGATCGCCTGGAAAAAAGGCTTTTTCCGCAAATACGGTTTAAACGTCACACTCAACCGCGAAGCAAGCTGGGCAACCTCCCGCGACGGCGTAATCTTCGGCCGCCTCGACGCATCCCCAGTTGTATCCGGCGCCGTCACAAACGCCCGAGTTGGCGCCGAAGGAGCGCGCCACGCACCCCTGTGCGCGGCAATGACAATTCACCGCCACGGCAACGCCATGACGATGAACAAAGCTATGTGGGATTCCGGTTTGCGCCCGTGGCACGAATACAACGGCAATTTGGAAGAATTTGGCAAACAATTTCGAGCCTTTTTTGACAGTCAGCCGTCGGAAAAAAGAGTTTGGGCAGTGGTTCTGAGTTCTGCGATTTACGAATACTTTGTCCGCTACATATCGGCGGCTGCCGGTGTCGATCCGTTCAAAGAATTTCGGGTAATTATTGTGCCGCCGCCGCAGATGGTAACTAATATCAGGATTGGCGCGATGCAGGCTTACATGGTGGCAGAACCTTGGAATACGCGGGCAATTCAAGGCAATTTGGGAGTGGGTTTTACCTTTGTGCAAGGGAAGGAAGTTTGGCTGGGACATCCCGATCGCCTTTTGGGAGTAATGGAATCATTCATTGAGGAAAATCCGAAGACTTATTACTCGCTGGTTAAGGCAATGGTGGAAGCTTGTCAGTATTGCAGCAAGCCGGAAAATCGCAATGAAATATCGGCGCTGCTGACTGAGCGATCGTTTACGGGGGCGAGACCGAAAAAAGGGGCGATCGACAAATTTACGCGACCAGCAATTGTTGGCGACTACAACTATGGAGGGTTTGACGAAAAAGACCGCACCATACAATCGGAAGATGCAACTATTTTCTATGACATTCCTAAGAACTTACCTCAAATAGCCGGAAATCATTCAACATTTATGTGGCAGTCTCAGAGTATTTGGTTGATGACTCAAGCCGCTCGCTGGGGACAGATTAAAGAAGTTCCCAAAAATGCTGAGGAATTAGCTAAAAAAGCTTGGAGAACCGACTTTTACCGCAAGATTGTTGCCGAAATGGGTATCGATTGTCCCCAGGAGGATTACCAAGTGGAACCGGCTGAACTTTTTATTGATAAAAAGGCATTTGATCCAAGCGATCCGGTGGGTTATTTGAATAGTTTTGAAATTCGAGCAAACCGCCCTCAGTCTTTTTATCAGTCTTAATGTTTGAGATGTTGCGCTTTTCCTAATGTCCCGCCAGGGGCTTAAGTCCCTGGCTAATAGAAGACAGTCGGTTGAAACCGACTAAAAGATTTTAGAGATTACGCAACCGGAAGGAAATCAAATTAACACTTTACTACTTTTTAGGAGAATACCGTGACTCAATACTTTTCTACTTCTATCGAAGCCAGCAGCCAAGTCCAGAAGCACCCGGAATTTCTGGAAATTAACAACTTGTTCAAGTCGTATAAAAATGCTGACGGTACAGAATTTAGCGTCTTGGAAAATATCAATTTAAGTATTGGAGAAAACGAATATATTTCGGTAATCGGTCACTCCGGGTGTGGCAAATCAACGCTGCTAAAAATAGTGGCAGGTTTGGAAAAACAGAGCGCGGGAATAGTGACACTGGAAGGAAAAGAAATTCGCAAACCGGGAGCCGATCGCATGATGGTATTTCAGCACTACGGATTGCTGCCTTGGCTGACGGTGCGGGAAAATATTCGGCTGGCAGTTGATGAAGTTTTGCAAAGTCTTAGCCGCCCGGAGAAGATTAGTCTTGTCAACGAACACCTAGCAATGGTAAACTTAATATCGGCAGCCGATAAATATCCAGACGAAATTTCAGGGGGCATGAAACAGCGGGTTGGGATTGCGCGAGCTTTGGCGATTCGACCGAAAATGTTATTAATGGACGAACCGTTTGGAGCGTTGGATGCTCTAACTCGTGGCAAGTTGCAGAAACAGGTGCTGGATATCTGGGAAAATCACAGACAAGCTGCAATGATGATTACTCACGATGTGGATGAAGCTATCTATATGTCCGATCGTATTGTGCTGATGACAAACGGCCCGGCGGCGACAATAGGAGAGATTTTGTCAGTGCCGTTTGCACACCCGCGCGATCGCCAGGAGTTGCGGGAATCGAAGGATTATTACGAACTCCGCAACTATGCTTTGAATTTTCTCGATCGCTACTTTACTCAAGACGAATAACACCCGACGGATCGACATAACAATTCACTTAAGAGAGGTTAAGCCTGTGAATCTCAAAACAATGTTAGCGCGTTTTGAAAGTGCATTGGGATACCAAAATTTAGCAGAAGAAATGGTGTTGCTGCCGGAGCCAATATTACCAGTTTCTAAGAAATCAAAATCCTCAAAATCGACCAAAACAATCAATTTTATTGTCGGTTACAACAGTTCTCCCCAAAGTCAAATAGCTCTGGATATTACCCTTTGGATGGCGCATCAAACTCGTTTAGTAACAACTAAAGAAGTCACGGTTCAAGTCGTCTACGTTATAGACGAAGCGCCCAAAAGTTACGGCGAAGATACTTGCAAATTGGCTGTAGCAAATGCCTTGGCTGCCCAGGTAAAAGTGTCTAATTTAGAGGAAACATTCGCCCTTAATTGTGCAGCGCCTGCGATGGTTTTACCAGGGGAAATCCAATCGGTATCCCCGCCAAAAACTTGGATAGATCCGCATTATTTTCGAGAAATTTTTGGTCAAAAGAATGAGTATGAGATAGCAGATAAGTTGCTGTGGCAAGCGCGCTGTTTGGCTGAGGAATGGCGCGGTTTATTTAAAGCTCATTTACGCATCGGGCGGGTTGCTACAGAACTGAAAAACGTGGTTGAATTAGAATCAGCAAATTTACTATTCTTGGGCTGTGGTTCTGGCAACCATCGGCTGGTTAGGGAACTAGGCAATAATTTTCCCTGCTGCGTACTCGGGATTCCTTCGGCACTTAGCTATCAGATGGATGTTCAGCCTGAAGAAAGTTTGAGCAAGTTACAGTTGGCGACAACTATACCTGCACGTTAAACTTGTTCCCTCGTTGGGGCAGAATTTAATTATGTAAGGTGCAGCGCACCCTACGACTATAATTCGCGCGCCCAACCTTTTTTTGCATAAGTTCTATATCGATCACAAAATAACAAGAGTTTCCTCCCTCGAAGTCCCAATTACGATACAATTGAGACTTTTTTTTGATTATTGAGATGTTTAAAATTACTCTTAAGGAAAATTCTCGTCACTTACCTGATCATAGACAATTCGTTAACTAATTTTATCCTTCCTCGGCACACAGAGCGCAGGAGCCGATCGATCGAGCGTTTGTCTTCCTCCGTCAAATTTTCGTCAAAAATAGCAGCCATCAAACCGTATCTATCGGCTAGAGTAATGTAGCCATTATGATTCACTTCGGCAAACAGCTCGCCCAAAGCAGATGGAATCAGGTTGATAGGAGTTTGCATAGCGATTGACTCTAAAATCGAGGATGGCGCGATCGGGCGTTTCTTCGGTAACAAAAGGCGATCGCACTCTGATATTCTGTCAGTATATTTCCTTAAAAGGTGTGACAATCAACCGCCAAAACTTGTGACAGAAAACAGCAAAAATTGTGAACGACATCACATTCCCTATTTGCGAAATATGCTAAAGCTTGCAGTTGCGTTTTAGCCCAAACATAGCAACTGCAAACTTAATTTTTGCTAAAGATTGTAAATCTGCACTTCCTCCACAGGTTCAGCTAACTCAAACTTAAACACCCGCGAATAGAAATAGAATTCGCCGTCAAGAGTTCTTTTGATATTTTCAGCGCGGCGAAAACCGTGCTGTTCCCCTTCATAAGCAACATAAGCAACCGGCAAACCTTTAGCTTTCAATATCTCTACCATCATTTCCGCTTGATTGGGCGGAACCACTTTATCTTCTAATCCTTGAAAAAAGATAACGGGACAAGATAAACGTTCGGCGGAATGAATGGGCGAACGAGCTACATACAAATCTTTTCTTTCAGGATAAGGCCCGATTAATCCATCCAGATAGCGCGCTTCAAACTTGTGAGTATCCGTTACCAAAGCTTCCAAATCGCTAACTCCATAATAGCTCGCACCGGCCTTAAACACATCACGGAAAGTAAGAGCGCACAGAGTGGTGTACCCCCCTGCACTGCCTCCGGCGATCGCCATTCTTTCGCCATCAACTAAACCCTTTTGAGCTAAATATTTAGCACCGTTAGCGCAGTCGTCAACATCGACAATTCCCCAACTATCTTGCAGTCTTTTTCTGTATTCTCGGCCGTAACCAGTGCTGCCGCCGTAATTAACATCGAGCACGGCAAAACCGCGACTTGTCCAATATTGAATTTTCAAATTCATGCTGCTAGAAGTAGCAGCAGTTGGGCCGCCGTGACTTTTAACAACAAGCGGCGGTTTTTCACCCGCAGGTGCTGCGAAATCTTGATTTTTCGGGGGATAGAAGAAACCGAAAGCCGTCAAATTGTTTTCCGTGGGAAACTCGATAGGTTCCGGTACAGAAAGATAACCCGGATTGATGCTTAAATTGCTCGATTGGCGCACTATTTCTAGTTGGCTTGTTGCTAAATTGAGTTGTACAATAGCAGTAGATTCAGTCGGCGAACTTGCCAGAAAAACAACTCTTTGTCCCTGCGCTTTGACGGAGGAAATATCAGTGTAAGGCGTTTCAATTGTTGTCAACTGCTTTGTCGTTAAATCAAGACTCGCTAAATACCACTGGCCTTGCTGAGTGTAGGTGCAAATAATTTTGCTTTCCGAGACAACGGCATAAGTAGACATTCCAAAAACCCACTGAGGAAGTCCGAATTCAGCCGCCATTTCGCACAAGCTGGTTTCTATCTCTGCTTCCAAGGGGAGATTGAGGGGGGTTCTAGATTGCCAGCGGTAGAAATTCCACCAGTTAGACTTGTCAGAAACAAAATACAAAACTCCATCGGGCGACCATTCCGGTTGAAAAATCGACTCCTCAACCCCGCCAGCAACTAAGTATTTTTCACCTAAAGAACCGTCAGCATTAATTTCTGCCACCCACAATTCTGTGCCATCCCACGGCATATTTGGATGGTTCCAACAAATCCAGGAAAGTAGAGAACCGTCAGGACTTAAACGAGGGGAAGCATAAAAATCATTACCCTGAGTTAAGATTTGAATATCTTCGCCGTTCTCTAAATTAATGCTAACAATAGTATTGAGAGGTTCGCCCTCACCTGCATGGTCTTCGCGCACGCAAATCAGGCGATTTCTTTGCTTGTCAATTATCGCATCTGCATAGCGATAATTAGCAGTAGGTGTCAGAGGTTCTGGTTGAGAATTTAATGTTTGAGTATAAATACCTTGGTCGGCAAAATGAGAAAAATAGACCACACCGCCAGCAACTGCAAATGCAGCGCCGCCGTATTCGTTAACGCGAGTGCGAACATTAAAAGGATGCGGTGTCACGTCGCTAATTGTACCGTCAGGAGTGCGCCGCACGAGGACGCTTCGCCCCGCTTCCGAAGGCCTTCCCTCAACCCAATAAATATCATCGCCGTCAATAGCAATTTGTCCGAGTCCGACAGTTCCAGAAACAATTAAATCGGAAGAAATAGGTGATTTCCAAGAGCCGTAAGGTGATACTGTATTCATATAGTTGAGGCAGTTGTGTTTCTGGCACAAAAAAATTAATATTTGTAGTTTACAGTAATTCAGTCACCGGGGAAGCAAAATGTCCAAAAAACTCGTACTAATGGATCACGACGGTGCAGTTGACGACTATCTCTCTGTCGTGTTGCTGATGACAATGGAGGAAGTCGAAACTCTGGGAGTAATTGTAACTCCTGCGGACTGCTACATTCAACCGGCGGTGAGTGCAACGCGCAAAATCCTCGATTTGATGGGGCGTTCAGAGGTTCCGGTGGCGGCGAGTACCGTGCGGGGACTGAATCCATTTCCGGTGTTATTTCGGCGAGATTCCTTTGCAGTCGATCGACTTCCCATTCTAAATGAAAAAGGAACCATTGACACGCCGTTAATATCAGAACCCGGACAAAACTTTATGGTGCGAGTTTTGCAGGATGCAGCCGCACCAGTCACATTAATGGTAACGGGGCCGTTAACAACAGTAGCGCAAGCTCTAGATATCGCGCCAGAAATTGAAAGTAAAATTCAAGAAATTGTCTGGATGGGAGGCGCCCTCAATGTTATCGGCAATGTTAGCAAAGATATGGAACCCGGACAAGATATGTCGGCGGAATGGAATGCTTACTGGGACCCGATAGCAATCGAGAGAATTTGGCAAACCCAAATTCCCGTTGTCATGTGTCCTTTAGACATCACTAATAATGTACCGCTGACTGTAGAATTTTCCAATCTCTTAGCCAAACAGCGCAAATATCCAATTTCTGACTTAGCAGGACAGTGTTATGCCCTAGCAATATCTCAAGATTACTATTTTTGGGACATTTTGGCAACCGCTTATTTAGCACATCCAGAATTTTACCAACTGCGAGAATGGGAAACAGAAATTATTACCGAAGGCATCAGTCAAGGACGCACAAAAGTTAAAATGGGTGGGCGAAAAATTCAAGCAATGGATAAAGTAGACCTAGAAAAGTTTTACAATTACATATTACAACAGTGGGCGAGGTAAAAATCACAATATCTGCTAGGACTGATCCGAAAAATCTCCGTACAAAACCCGCCCTGACACAAATATTTACCTCCTCTTCTCTTCCCTCTCTTCCTCTGCGTCCTCTGCGCCCTCTGCGGTAAAAAAAAACTCATCTCAAAAACGCAAAACATCAAACAATGCTGCCAATTCTATCAATTATCCCCTTAGCCCAAACCCCTCCCGCACCTCAAGAAAAAGTTCAAATCCAAGAAGTGCGAGCTCTCCCCGGACGGTTAGACAACATACCAGTATTTAACAGCAACAGTCCAGAATTAGTGCTGCAAGAAGGAATTTTGCTTTCGACATTTCCCCCAGATGGTAAAAGATTTCCGGCGGCACATTTAAACTTTCCGTTTCAAGGACGTTTCGACATATTTGCCCACCACATAGCCCGCGCACCTTCCCCGGAAGATTTGCGAACATTATATCAAGGAGTAATTGTTTACAATCCGGGCAACAAACCAGTAAAATTAGATATATTGCAAGCTGCGAGTTATCTCAGTCAACCCGATGCACCTTTTATTGAATTGCCGCCGCAAGTCGATAATTCAAACAGTAATATTTATGCGGGGCCGGGAAGTCGCGCTGTGAATGATATTCTCAGAGGAAGGAGACAGTCTGACTTTGAGCCGGGGTTAATTATTCCACCTGGAAAAAGCCAATTGTTGATGAATCATCCGATACCGGTGCGGGGATTGGTACCGCCGCTAAACGGTCGATCGACCTTGATGCGGTTACGCAGCGATGGTATAGTCTATGTTGCCAGTCTGGCGATGTTTGCCCGAGTTGACCCAGAGGGAAACGGACAGGGAAACGAGCGATCGCCCAACTTAGCAGAATGGCAAAACTTATTAGACAATGGTAATATAGCCGGGCCGCGCGATCGAACTCCCACACCGCCAGAAATCACCGAAGGTCAAATAATTTACGGCCGAGTTGCCGGTGTAGCATTAGGTTCAGAATGGCGAGCACTTCTCTCAGACAACCCCGCCACATCAAACCTAGCAATTCCCCAACCCGGAACAGCATTTTCCTACCCATTAAGTAGCCTCCCGCGCGGAATGCTGGGAACAAATCAAGTGCAAAGTGCGAGAATGCTAGTCCGCTACCCAGATACAGCATACCGCGCCCACGGCAATTACGGAATTCAATACAATCTCAGCTTGCCGCTGTACAATTCTACCAGCAACAATCAAACTGTAACTGTCGCAATTCAAACTCCAATTAAGACAGACAAATTAACTTCAGGAGGACTTAATTTTTTAGAACCTCCGGCACCTCAAACTTTTTTTAGGGGGACGGTTCGAGTGCGGTATACTGATGACAATAAAGTGCCTCAAACTCGGTACGTGCATTTAGTGCAGCGGCGGGGACAGCAGGGGGAACCTTTGGTAAAATTAGAGATGAAATCGGGAGAAAAGCGACTTGTAGAAGTGGATTTTATTTATCCGCCCGATGCGTCGCCGCCGCAAGTCTTGACAGTGAAAACAAATTAAATCTGATTTGAAATTGTTTAACATTAGCAATTTACCGGGATTTGCCCATCTCGACAATGTGTTTGAGAGCGTTTAATCACTCTCTTCCAAAAAGGTTTGTACTCGACCGTTTGGTCGCAAAACAACTCGAATTTTCGGGTTTTGGCCATTAGAAACTGCAGAAACAAACGGCTCACCAGCTAATGGCATATTAATTTGCTCGATATAATCTGCTGCTGCTTTTCCCATCGGCACAATACTTTGAACTGACCCATTTTCATCGATCAGCACGCTGTATTCCAAAGTTTGTTCCATTCCTTCTGGAGGCTTCCAGCGTTCCTCAAAGTAAGTTCTAGCTTCTGAAACTTGAGGAATTGTATCAAATAAAGTGCGGTTTTTTTTGCTTGCAGCCACCTCGTTGTTATTCTCAGACTCGGTGGTTGGTTGACCGTCCTCAAGGGGTGGGAGTTCGGTACTGGCGGGGGGGACAATCGGCTCGATGGGGCTGGGGAAGGTTTGGGGCGGGGGAACGGGAAATCGGGAAGCCGACAGGGAGGGCGGCAGGGGGGGCGGTACGGCGGGAGCTAGTCTCGGCGGTAATGGGGGCAGCACGTAGGGTACTGGTGCGGGTGCTTGGGGGGCGGAAATGGGTGGTTCTTCGGGGGCGGGAATAGTGATTGTTGACCCTTGAGGGAATGCTGGGGCGCTCTGTGGGGCGCTGGCTGCACTGCCGTTGGCGGGAAATAGCAGGGGTGGCTGCTGGATGGGGCTGGGTCTGTTGCTGGGGGGATTTGGGGCGAGGGCGATGGGGGGCAAGCTGGGACTGGGGGAGGTGGCGGTGTTGATGGGCGGGGGCGGCAGGGGCGGTAAAGCGGGTGTGGCGGCGGGTGTTGGTGCTGGGGGTGTGGGTAGGGCGGCAACAGGACTGGGGGAGACACCGGTAGCTAACTGGGAGTTTCCTGGAGCGGTGCTCAATTGTGGATTGGCGGGGGCTGTGGCGGGGGCTGTGGCGGTTTGCGGGGAGGTGGCGGATCGATCGAGCATTTTGATAATTCCAGTCGTCAGGCCCGCGCTGGCGACCAGCATGGCTGCCACCTTGAGCCAGGGTGAGGACAGCGGCCGTTGGGACTCGCGGTTGAGGTTGGGAAGCGCCATCACTTCGGCGGCGCAGTCATCTAGTGCTGTGGCCAAGTCAAACAGTTGCAGGGTGCTCAAGGGAACTACTGGCCCGGATTCTGCAGCGCTCAAAGAGCCTAAAAACAAGTTGTGGGCGAGCAAGCCGCGGGGCTCTAAGCGGGGCGGAACCGGAAGGTAGGAAGTTGGGAGGGAGTAGGGGTTGGAATTTGCTAGTTCGGAAGTGTTGACGGCTCGATCGAATATGACGGCATTACGCGCGACTTCTGGCGAGTCTGAACCCGCAGGGATACGGCCGACTTGAGAGTTGAGGTTGCTGTCCCAATCGCGGGATTCGCCGAGCAAGTTTTGGACGTAGTTGCTGACAGCTTCGTGGAGGGTTTCGAGTTGAATTCGATCGCCCCTGAGGGTAACGTGTTCGGTATCTGGCAACCTGGGGTCGTCGAGTCGCAGCTCAAAACTTAAAGATTTAAACACTGGTTGGCCCGCCCAGCGAGATAGAGGCGAACTTTTGGCTGTAATTTCCAGCGTGCAAGTGGGGGGCGTGTACCGTTTGAGAACCATAGCAAAAAGTCTGTTGACTGTTGACCGTTGACTGTTGACTGTTGACTGGTGACTGGTGACTGTTGACTGTTGACTGTTGTTTAATTTTTAGCGCGGTCTAGAAGAGCCAGCCAGAGGCGACGGTGGCCGCCGGGACTGCTGTAAAACAGTAAATCGATCAGGAGTTTGAGGGCCAAATCAGTCAACTCTCGAGCCGATAAATTTTCTCCATCTTCCATGCGCGAGCCATAAGTGTTGCTGAACCTGTCAATATAATCTCCCAACAAAGCGATGGTGTGAGGTTCGCGGTTTTGCTCTGCCATTTGTTCCAGCAAAGCCACAGCGCGGCGGATTAAAGCTTGGTGCTGTTTTGCCAAATGACAGCTTATCAAAACGAGCGATCGAGCTTCCTCCACATCGAGTTTTTTGCGCCCTCCCTGACCTTTCCGCAGCGGGTTAGATTGGCGCAGCCGCCACAAAGCTACGCGATCGGCTACCATTGGCTCTAAATTCAGTTCGGCTGCTACCTTGAGCATCGCCTCTGAGCCAATTTCTGCTAGTGCTTCTAAGGCTAACAGCACTAAATCCAGTTGGGCTTTAATGTTGTCCAACTGGGTAGGTTCTGGTGCTTTTTGGGTCAATTCTTCCCAGTTGGGAGAGGGGCCCGTTTCGTTTGTGGGAGCGGAGGACTTTACGGTCGAGCGCATGGCTTCAGCACGGGAAATTTAAGACAGGTTGAGGCAGGATATCAAACAGTATGCAGTGATGAAAGCTTTGCGGCCTGTGGGCAACAGCACATCTGTTAATTTGTCTCCATAGCTCGTTGCTTTGATTCCGGCAATCCTATCTGCTGGACGGAGTTGCGGGTAAAAAGTTGCGGCTTCAAGTTCGATCGATCACAATCCGCAAAACCCAGATATTTTTACCCCTAACCATCCTACGCCGCAGAGTGACCGAAATCAAATCAGTGCTTTGAAACTATCGGGGCTTATATCTATCCTCGCGAGAGCGAGTGCTACTTATAGTCTGTCGCTACTTATAGTCTGTCAGATTATAGTTGTCATTGCTTCATCTGGCACGTTCTATGGGTATTACGGAGCAATTTGGTAAAAAAGTTAGACATTTCAGAAAGCTCAGAAATCTTTCCCAAGATCAGCTTGCAGAACTATCTGAATTACATCGCACCTATATTGGTTCAGTTGAACGAGGTGAAAGGAATATAACGCTACTTAATGCCAGCAAAATAGCCAAGGCATTATCAGTTAGTCTAGCTGATCTGGTAATTGATGATGACTGAAAGAAGACTAGAGCAAATTTTAGCAAGATACCAAAACTCATTTACCGATAAAATTTATGCAGAAGAGAATGAAGAACACGATATTTTAATGGATGTGTTTGGTATTTATCCAATAATAAAAAAAGAAAATAGGCAATATTGGGGACGTGAGTTAGGTATGTGTTGGCAATTGTTAGTTACTGAAACGTGTAGAACATATTGCAGTAGCTTTCAGCCAGCATTTAAAGTTGGAAGCGATCAGCCGTGCGATCTAATTGTTGATGGGTACGCAATAGATACAAAATATCGTATTGGCTCAGGAGACTCTGGAACACTGAAAAAGTTCAAATCTTATGGCCCACTACTTCGTACTTATAATTACGAACCCGTATTTTTAATCCTTAGACAAGATAATTTGCCCGCAGCTATTACAGCGTGCCAAGTAGGGACTTGGAAAGTTTACACAGGGGACGATTCGTTTGAGTTCATAAAAACAATAAGCGGGTTTGATTTAAAGTCATTTCTTATTGAAAAAGTGGGAGAATTCCCTGTATACCGCTGAAACTATCAAGGCGCTTGTTGATAATCTCTATGTAGTCAGGTACTATTTCAATCCCAACATACCTAATGCCAAATTCTTGCGCCGCCAGCAAAGTAGTTCCCGATCCTGCGAAAGGATCGATTAGAATAGAATTTTCCAAACGCGGTACAAATATTTCGACCAGCTTTCTCATTAGAGCGATTGGTTTAACTGTGCAATGGACGTTAAACTCCTCGGTTTTCTCACGCTGTATACCTTCTAAAATATTTGATTGAAAACCACCAAACTGATCTTTAGTATAAAATAGACCAGTACCATACTCCTGTAGAGTTTCCAAGTAATTATTTACCAGTGGTTTTTGAAGTACGCAGATTGCTTCCCATTCGTTCCTCAGACAACTGTGCCAACCATCCCATTGTTCAGAATTTTCATATCCTTTCTTCTCTAACTGTTGTTTAATATTGACACCTTTAGGGATACCACTCGATCTTTTATAAACAAGAATATCTCTCGCATAGAAACCAGCATTTTCAAGCGCTACTTGTACGTGAGCAACAGTCCGCGTGCTGTTGAAAACTAAAACTGTCGCACCCGGTTTGCAGATCCGAAAAAGCTGTTCACCCCACTCAAAGCACCACTTTTCATAATCCAGAGTATTGTTACGATTCCTTTGATACCATTTTTCGTTTCTGACTCCACCTGCTAAACCACTGCCATAGGGAATGTTTTTAACAAGGGTTTTATTTTTCTTGCCATTGACTTTTTCAATACGCCTTTGAATTTCTGAGTCATCCCATTTATGACCAATAAATTCATAATTATAAGGTGGGTCAGTGATACAGGCAGAAATATAATTTTCTGGCAATGTCTTCATCACTTCACGACAGTCGCCAACCAAAACTTCATTTGAGGGAGTTTTTTTCATTAGTCAGGCAGTTACTCAAGTGGAAACTAAACTTTAAATTATGCCACATTTGCAGTAGATAGTGAATCTAAATGAGTCGTGAAACACTCTTCTCTTTCCAAACTTCGCGTTCTTTGCGTCTTCGCGGTTCGTAAAAAAAATCACAACTCATTTACACTCGCTATAGGCAGTCTAAATCATAGATTCATTCCAGCTTGTTTTGCTGCATCCAAACATATAATTAGTAATCCACCAGAAATCCCTCAATTCTGACTACTTCAAATAAACCACCGTCACACCTGCACCTCCTTCTTTTTGACTGGCGAGTTCAAAGCGGGAAACCTGCGGGTGATTCGCGAGGAACTCGTGAACGCCGCGCCGCAACTGTCCCGTACCTTTGCCGTGAATTATCCACAGGACTCCGTATTCCACGGCTTTGGAAAGAGCTCTGTCTATTTCGATTTCTGCGTCTGAGACTCTCGCGCCCCGCAGGTCGATCGAATTATTAGCAGTGCGAATGGCGATTTCGGGATTGGGTTTTGCAGGTTCCGCCGCTGCTTGCTTAGCTTTAGCCGCCGCGAGTGCTTGGGCTTGGGCTGCTACCTTGGCTAATTGAGCTTTAGTTTCCGGTTTTTGACCGTCTAGGGATTCAATTTCTCCCAGTTTCACAGTCATTTTCATAATCCCAAACCGAACGCTCAATTCTTCGTTAGCGTCGGGGCCGCTGAGGACTTCGGCGGTTTGGCCCAAGCTGGGAATGCGGATGCGATCGCCCACTTTCGGCATAAAACTCGGTTTGGGTTTAGCCGGTTGTTGGCGAGAAGGCAGGTGTTTTTGGGAAATTTGATTTAAGGTTTCTGTCGCTTGTTGGGCATTTTGAGCCGTCTGGTTGCCCGACTGCAAGCGCCGAATGATTTGAGCAATTTCTGATTTTGCCGACCCGATCGCCTCATTTACTGCCACTTCCTGAGCTATTTTTAGTTCTCGCTCCCGCTCTTGCAAAGCCGCTGCTTTTTGAGAAACTTCTCTGTGCAGTTTTTCGGTTTGGTGTAGCAGTTGAGTTGCTTCTCTGGCCTTGGTTTCCTGTTTCCGGCGCTGTGCTTCGAGCCCAGCAATCACTTGATTAACATCTTGAGACGCTCCCCCGACATAGGTTTGAGCTTCATCGACTATGGATGCTAGCAAACCGAGTCTTTTGGCAATGGTGAGGGCGTTGGAACGTCCGGGAATTCCCCACAGCAAGCGATAGGTTGGCTGCATGGAATTGTCGTCAAATTCTACTGAGGCATTTTCAAAGCGGGAGTCTTGATATTTGAGGGCTTTGAGTTCGCCAAAGTGGGTAGTTGCAACGGTTAATAGGGAATGTTGGGCGAGGTATTGCAACAGGGCGATCGCCAATGCACTGCCTTCTGAGGGGTCTGTCCCCGCTCCTACTTCGTCTAACAAAACTAAAGATTTGGGAATTGGTAATTGGGAATTGGTAATTGGGAATTGGGCTTGGGGAATTTGTAATTTAGGTTTGAGAATTGGGAGAGCAGAAACAGTGTTCTGTGTATCTGTGACTTCTTGGTCTTGCTGTTGGGAATTAGTAATTGTCAGGTTGGAATTTTCTTCACCTTCAGCCTGCGATTTATTGTGTAAGACTTCTAAGATGCGGCTGATCCGGCGGATATGGCCGGAGAAAGTAGACAAACTTTGCTGCAAAGATTGTTCGTCACCAATATCGGCCAAAATATTGTCGAACCAAGGCAATTCTACGGGTTCGCGGGCGGCAACAAACATTCCGGCTTTCGCCATTAAAGCTGCCAATCCCAAGGTTTTGAGGGTGACAGTTTTGCCGCCGGTGTTGGGGCCAGTGATGGCGACGACGCGGATGTGCGGCCCGATCGTTAAATCGACCGGCACGACTGGAAAGCCTTGCTCGTGCTGTTGCTGCCAAACTAATAAAGGATGGCGCAACTGGCGCAGGGTAATTTGCGATCGCAGGTTGCGAATTAATAATTGACTGTTTTCTGAGTTTTCCTCATCTTCTTTTTCCTCATCTTCTGTTTCGGGATTTTTTGGTGCTAATTCTGGCTCTCCCAATTCGATAAATTTCGGCGGATTTGCTTGCAACCAAAAACTATAACGCGCTTTAGCGGCCGCTAAATCTAAAGTTGTAACTACCACCACCAATCTATCTAAATCGGGTTTTACTGCTGCGACTTGCTCCGTGAGGGCGCGGCGGACTGCTTCTTCTTCGGCTTGTTCTTGCCTGAGCAACTGCCGCATTTGGTTGTTAAGATTGACTGTGCTGTGGGGTTCTACGTACAGTGTCGCACCGCTAGCCGAGGAGTCATGAACGATGCCCGGTATGGCATCTTTTTGGGGAGCTTTGACGGGAATGACAAAGCGTCCGCTTCTTTGGGTAATTAGCTGTTCTTGTACTGCGTTGGATTGGCGCTGCAAAATTCCCTGCAATATTTGATAAATGCGATCGCGCAACTGTCGCATTTGAACTCTAATTCCTGCTAATTTAGGAGTGGCTCTGTCTGCTACTTGAGCGCGATCGTCTATACAGCGATGGATTTCTTGCTCTAGTTCGGGATAAGTCCGCAATTGGGCTGCCAGTTCTTTGAGCGTCGGCACATCTGCCTGAGAGTCAATTATCCGGCGCAATTGCCTTGCTCCGGCGAGGGTAGTAGCAATTGCTAGCAATTCTTCGCCACTGAGCAAACCTTGCAGTTCGGCTCGCTGCAGAGAAGTGCCGATGTCTTGGATTCCTTCAAAACTCAAAGCACCGCCAGCGCGGCTCTCTAACTGATAAGCTTCCTGAGTTTGGGCTAGGAGTTCTGCTGTTTGAGCTTGAGTTGCCGGGATTTCGAGGTCGAGGGCGGCGGCGACGCCAAGTTTGGTGGCCGCGAAGGTAGCCAAGTGCTGACACAGGCGCGGCCATTCTAATAGTTCTAGTGTTTCGGCTTGAATCAAAGTTGAGGTGGTGTTGGTAATTGGCATTCTCAGGCGCTGACCGAGAAGGTGAATTTAACGATACTATTAATTGATTTTAAAGTTTTTTATTGTTTCCTGGCGCAATTTGAGAAACTATCTGCGATCGCCCTCAGCAGTCTTTCGGCAGAAAGCTCTGATGTACCATTAATTACGAAGGAGAAAATTTGCATTTTTGCATTGCCCGTCTAAAATTATACCTTCTAGTGATACCAGTCCCCAAAAGATATGCAACTGTAGGCAAGCTCCCAACTATTATACAGTAAATCATTCCCAATTTTTTGCTCTAAAATATAAAATCTAAAATGGTATGGGCGATTTGGGGTTTTGAGGAAGCGGGCATCGGTTGTTTTTTGATGTAATTGAACTATTTTGGAATTTTAAATCTGTCAGCGCAATTCTGGCGGTTGTATCCTAAAAAGTAATTTGTAGAGTTGGTAGAAGTATGGCAAAGATTCTGGCGATCATCGGGGATACTGTGACTTTTCAAGTTGTCCAAGAGTTACTCAGCCAAGAGGGACATCAGGTGAGAGTCGTTCCCGACGACAAGGAGGGTTTAGACTTGGCGAGGGAATTGTCCCCCGATGCGATAATTTGCGACGGGACTTCGCCTCAAATTAACTTTTTGGAGGTGTGCCGGCTGGTGAAAGCCGATGGAGAATTGGCGACAGCCTATTTTATTCTGCTGACAACACCGGAGCAATTGGATGAAATTCAAGAATTGGATGCGCCCTGGGACGATTTTCTGTTTAAACCGATAGTTAAGCAGGAATTATTGGCGCGGGTGCGCGCGTCTAAGCGATCGCACGAGTTGAGGGCGCAGTTGGCTCTCACCCAACAAGAATTGGAGCGGTCGCGCGATCGACTGCTACAAACTGAAAAAATGTCAAGTTTGGGCGAATTGGTATCAGGTATCGCCCACGAAATTAACAACCCAATTACTTTTATTTACAGCAATCTAACTCACGTCCAAAGCTACGCTACCGATTTAATTGAACTGCTGCGATTGTATCAAAAAGAGCTAGTCGAGCCCGGAGCGGAAATTCGGCAAAAACAACAAGATATGGATGTGGAATTCGTACTCGACGATTTATTAAAAATTGTGAGTTCCATGCGCACCGGAAGCGATCGCATCCGCCAAATAATCTTGTCGCTACAGGATTTTTCCCGCAGCGATCGATCGGGCTGGCAGTTATTTGATGTTTCCGACGGTTTAGAAAATACTCTGTTGTTGTTGCAGCACCGCTTGCCGGCTCGCGAGGGAAGGCGAGACATCAAGGTGATCAAACAATTCGGCAATTTGCCACAGATTGAGTGTTATGCAGGTCTGCTCAATCAAGCTTTTCTGAATATAATCAATCACGCGATCGATGCTTTGGAAGAGTCGGCTCAAGAGTTAGAGGAGTTGGAATCCGTCAAATTTAAGCCTGTGATTTTGATTACCACTCAGGTGGTCGATGCTCAGCGAATTTCGATTGAGATTGCTGATAACGACATCGCACATAGCAAAGATACCACAGCCGAAATTTCCGATCCATTTTTGGGAGCAAAACCTGCGGAACCACCCATATCATCGGGACTTGCTCTCAGCTATCGGATAATTGTAGACCAGCACAAAGGAGAGTTCAAGTGTTTTTCCGAACCGGGTAAAGGCACTAAAATTCAGATAGAGATTCCGCTGCGTCACAGTTAATTAACAGTATTTACCGTTGGTGGGGGCGGGTTTTTGAAATGGTTGGTTGTAGCCGGAAATTCTTGTGAATCCGCCCCTACAATGACTGCACTTTTTTCAGGGAAAATTTTGTAGAGGGAATGGCAGAAGTTATCGAAAAGAGAATTGAAATATGAATAATTCCATCGAGAGGGGCAACCACGGGAGATTGCCCCTACAAAACACGGTTATGTAGATGTTGTGTGTCTAGGATTGGAATAACTAAAGAGAGACTTGCGCCCCTTGAGTATCGAGGCCGATCGCCCTTACATCTGCCTTTACCCCAAATTCCATCCAAGCAGCCGCCATCGCTTTCTCAACCGCAACAGCGTTAGCCACATCCGTTAAAGCTAAAAGCGTTGGCCCGGCACCGCTAATTACCATTTCATAGGCCCCTGCATTCAGGGCAGCTTGTTGCACTGCTTCATATCCCTTAATCAGAGATTGCCGATAAGGTTGGTGAATTTTGTCTTGGAGGGCGCAGCGCAGCCAGTTTTCATTGCCAGTTTCCAAAGCCCGCACTAGCAAACCGAGGTGTGCCGCATTAAAAATCGCGTCAGCCTTGCTGTAATCTGCTGGCAAAACTTTGCGGGCTTCGGCTGTAGACAGTTCAAAATCGGGGATGGCTACCACCGGCACAATATTCGGATGCCAGGGAATATCGCAAATTTCCCAGGAACCGCTTGGTGTATGGCTAGCAGCGAGGCGACAACCTCCCAATAAAGCGGGGACAACGTTGTCGGGATGTCCTTCAAGTTCGATCGCCAATTGCATCACTTCCACTTGACTCAAAGGCTTTCCGGCTAATTCATTTGCACCGACTAACCCACCGACAATAGCTGTGGCGGAACTCCCCAAACCTCTAGCCAGCGGAACTTGCATATCTATATGTATCGCTACATGGGGCGGCGATTGGTTGAGGCGATCGTATAACTTGACAAAGGCTAGATAAGCGAGATTGCTGTCATCTGTCTTGACTTTGGCGGCTTCTTTGCCTGTAACAGTAATTTTTAGTTTCTCTGTTGCTGAGGGTTCGAGTCGGGAGAATTGGAAGCGGTTGTAGAGGCTTAAAGCGGCGCCGATGCAGTCAAAGCCGGGGCCTAGGTTGGCGGTTGTGGCGGGTACGGTGACGGTGACGGTGGAAGTTTCGGGCATTTTTTGAATAGTTAATTTGAAGTGTTTAACCGCAGATGGACGCAGATGAACACAGATGGTTTTTTGGTGTTTGTGCGATCGACTATTTTAACTGATTCCTAGAACATCTTCGTAAATTTGTGCGATCGGGCATTGGAAGTCTACGCTAGCCAAGCGAACTTCTTCGCCCTCCGCGTAAGGGTAAAGTTCCCAGCGCCCTTCTGCATTGCGCTGGTAAGATTCTACACTTATTCTTTCTTGGTTAATAACTACATATTCTTGTAAAGTTTCTAAGGTGCGGTAGTCGGCAAATTTATTTCCGCGATCGAATGCTGCTGTTGTTGGAGATAAAACTTCTACGATTAAGCGCGGGTAGCGTTTGAAATATTCCAGGCTTCTATCTCTTTCATCGCAAGTCACCATGATGTCTGGATAGTAAAACACGTCTGCTTGCTCAATTCTGGCTTTCATGTTTCCTATGTAAATTCGGCATCCTCTACCCCGAACGTGGTTTCTCAGCAGTGCAAATAAGTTGCCTGCAATTGTCTCGTGAGCATCACTTGCTCCTGCCATGGCATAAATTTCGCCTTGTCTGTATTCGTGTTTTATGGGGCTGATTTTTTCGCCTTCTAAATAGTCTTCCGGGGATGCGTAGTTGTAACTTTGGGTGGCAACCATAGTGTGTATTTCTTAAAGACTAATCATATTCTACCATGTTTTAAAAAGCCATTTATTCTTGCAGCATTTCAATGTGCTTGATAGCATCTTGATAATCGTTGGTATTGCCATCTTTTTGATAGAGTTCGGCTGCTTTTTGATAATCGGCGATCGCCCCCGGTTTGTCTTCTAAGAACTCGCGGACTCTGGCGCGGTTGTAGTAGGCGTCGCCGTAGTTGGGGTTAATTTCAATTGCGCGATCAAAATCTGCTTTAGCTGCTGGATAATCTTTGAGATTGCGGCCGTGGATGATGCCGCGTTTGTTGTAGGCTTTGGCGTAGTTGGGGTTGAGGCGGATGGCTTCGGTGTAATCGGCGATCGCCCCTTGAATATCTCCTGCTTCTGATTTGGCTAAAGCGCTGTTAAATAAGTCTTCAGCAGAATTTTTAACAAGAGTTCTTTGAACTATTAAAGCTGAAGATTCAGCAGAAACAGCAGGGGATACATTACCCAAGATACTCAAGATTCCTATAGTAGCAATTAAATTGTAAAATGATGATTTCATAATTTAGGCAAAAATTTGAGCGACAGAACAACTAAAACCGGGCAACAAAGGTGAAGTTAGTTCATCATTGCTCAACAGCGTAGCAATGAGCCTTAAACTTGCTTGTTCCCTGCGATAAACTTCTATTTGCTGCAATTGCCAATTCACAACCCAGTATTCCTGTACTCCTCGTACCGAATAGAGTCTGAGTTTCAAATCTCGATCGCGTCTATGATTGTCTGCACCGGGGGACAATACTTCAACAATTAACTCGGGTGCGGCGGTTAAATGGCCTGCTTCGTCTAGCAAGATAGCCAAGCGTTCATTGCTGGCCCAAACTACATCAGGTATGACATTATCAGCATCAGTGAAAATAAGGCCTGGATTGATGGCGGCTCGTCCCAAACCAGTAGACATCGACCAAGTATCAAGGCAAGAAAAAAATCTGCCACAAGTCTGTTGATGCCCCCAATGCGGTGCTCTAGTCATAAATAGCTCCCCATCAATAATTTCGTAACGATCGCCGTTATCGGGCAAGAGTTCTAAATCGGCGGTAGTCCAGCGTACTTTATCAGATATTGTCTGGTTCATACAAGCACTCTTAATAGGTGATACAAACATTCTAAACGATCGAGCTTCTACACGATCCAGAGCTTGAAACAATCGGCATATACTGACTTTCGCCTTTTGCAGGCGAGACTCAGAATATTGAAACCCGCCTGGGCGCGGGTTTCGTTTTTGTAGAGGCGATTTCGCATCACCAAATTTTCCGATCGCCCAATTTAAAATTATTTAAAATTTCAAATCGCCCGATTACTTCAAAATAGTTTTAGAAGCAATCCGAGTTTTCTTGCGATCGGCTTCACTCAATTGTTCACCAGATTGCAAACGAGTAGCAGAAGTTTGCAGCACAGTGGCGGCACTTTTATCGCCCATTTGCAAAGCAGTTTTAGCGGCAGTTTGCAGCATTGTCGCCGCGCCGGCGCGATCGCCCTGTTGCAATCGGGTTTCTGCGAGTTGAGTTTGGCGATATTTAGCCAAAGCTAAAATGTGCTGCTGTACCATCGGGTTAATTGCCGGCTGATAAACTTTCAGGACATTAGCAGAAACTGCAACGGGATCGGAAAGTAAACTTGAACCCACAGTCGGATCGTCGTAGCGAATTTGCAATTGCCCGATCGCCTGTGTACCTTCGGGCAACTGTCCAATATAAATATTAGCCAAAACTACTCGCTCTATATCCTTCATTAAATCTCCCAGGCGCACCATAAAACGATCGCCCTCTTGCTGTACTGGCAATTCGATCGTATCCGGGGCAACTTGGGCGATCGGTTTTAGTTCGGCTAACCGCACTTTTGGCATTAGGGAAAATAGCAAATAAGCATTAGTCAAACCTACACCTTGGACGCGACTAAACAGTTTCCCAAACTCGTCAACCGCATCTTCAGGACGCTGAATGTGAGCCAGAGCACCGCCACCAGCATCAGCAATCTTTTCCAAAATATCCTGGTTCCAGTTATCGCCAAATCCCAGAGAATTTAAAGTCATGTTGTAGTCGGCAGCCAATTTAGCCAACTTCAAACAGCGGCTGTCGTCGCCGTGTTCGTTTTCGCCGTCAGTCAGCAGAAATGCCTGAGATATAGCTTCTTTTTTACCTTTGCCCAACTCTTCAATACCTAACTTAATGCCCTCATCAATTGCTGTGCCACCGGCCGATCGCAATTGCTCAATTTGCCGTTTAATGCTGCTGGGATCTCCTACAATTTGATTGGGGACGAGGACTTTGGCTTTATGATCGAAAGCCACCGCGCAAAAGCGATCCCCAGGCTTCAACCTGTCTAGCAACCGTCCGGCGGCTTGTTTGACGGTTTCCAAGGGGCGTCCGCCCATCGAACCGCTGTGGTCGAGAATCAGGCACAGGTTTAAGGGTACGCTGGAGTCGATCGAGCTTGCCGTCGCAGACACTGAAATAGCTAGCTGGCGCTGCGTCGAGGGCGCAGCAGCGTCAAGGTTAGGGTCGTTTAAAACCGGGAGCAAACTAACTTTCATGCGGGATACCTAAAGATTGCGTTACTATTTCTTTAAGAATAGCTCCATCAGTTCAGGCAACATTTCGGTTATATGAACACACCAATTAAAGCTGTGCAATCGCCATACTACGGGGAAGGGAACTCTCGGACGCCACCTCCCGATTTGCCATCCCTGTTGCTGAAGGAGCGGATCGTTTATCTGGGGATGCCTCTAGTGCCTGCGGTAACAGAACTAATTATCGCTGAACTGTTGTTCTTGCAGTACGAAGACCCGGATAAGCCGATCAAAATCTACATCAACTCGACCGGCACTTCTGGTTACAGTGGCGAACCCGTCGGCTTTGAAACAGAAGCCTTCGCTATCTGCGATACGATCAAGTACATTAAGCCGCCCGTGCACACTATTTGCCTCGGTTCGGCAATGGGTATGGCTGCGATGCTGTTAGCGGCTGGTACAAAAGGCTGTCGGGCGAGTTTGCCCCACGCTTCGATTGTGTTGCACCAACCCAAGGCGTACACGCGGGGTCAAGCAAGCGACATTCAAATTCGGGCTAAGGAAGTGCTGGCAAATAAAGCGACGATGCTTGAGATTTTTGCAAGCTGTACTGGCCAACCGATCGAAAAGATTACTAAAGATATGGATCGGTTGCTGTACATGACGCCCCAGGAAGCTAAAGAATACGGTTTGATCGATCGCGTTCTTGAAAGTTCGGAAGAATTGCCGAAACCGCTGCCTGCAGGAGTCATCTAACTGGGAATGGGAATGGGGAATGGGTAATGGGGAATGAGGAATGGGTAATGTGGCATGAGTAAGAATTAAGGGTTAATGGCTAGTAGTTTCTACCCTGATTAGTTCTTAAATAGTCTTTTTATGACTAACAATTCCCAATTACCGATTCCCAATTACCAATGCCCGATGCTCAATGCCCGATGCCCAATTGCCCGATCACCAATTACCAACTAAACGGAGTTCCGAATTATGCCTATAGGTGTGCCAAAAGTTCCCTACAAAATGCCGGGGGGTTATGATACTCAGTGGATTAATATCTACGATCGCCTCTACCGGGAACGGATTATTTTCTTGGGCAGGGACGTTGACGATGAAATTGCCAATCAAATCATCGCTGTGATGCTCTATCTTGATTCGGAAGATTCAGGTAAGGATATTATTTTATACATCAATTCCCCAGGCGGGATGGTGTCGGCAGGCATGGCTATTTTTGATACCATGCAGCACATTAAATCAGACGTGGTGACGATTTGTGTGGGCTTGGCTGCTTCGATGGGTTCTTTCCTGTTAGCTGCCGGTGCGAAGGGGAAACGGTTAGCTTTGCCTCACTCGCGAATCATGATTCACCAGCCTTCTGGGGGCACGCGGGGACAAGCAACGGATATTCAGATTGAGGCGAAAGAGATTCTGCGACTGCGCCACCAACTCAACGGTATCTATGCTAAGAATACTGGCAAGCCGATCGAGAAAATCGAGAAGGACATGGATCGCGACTATTTCATGTCCGCTGAGGAAGCTAAGGAATACGGCTTGATTGACAGAGTGATCGAAGAGCGTCCGTAAGCTATTTTTTCGCCTCAGTAGTGCGGGCAACCCTCGCACTACAACCTAGTTCGCAATAAATTTTGGCAGAATCTTTACATTTAAGGATTCTGCCATATTTAATGGTATTATAAACGCTCATTCATGCTAGATGGATATTGCAGATTATTACCGACAGTTAGGACTGAGGTCAGGTGCGAGTTTATCGCAAGTTAAGACCTCTTATCGGCAGTTAGCGAGACAGTATCACCCCGATGTGAATCCGGGAAACGAACAGGCTAAAAATAAGTTTATTGCTATTACTGAGGCTTATAAGTTCCTGGTGAATGTTGCCCCCCACCATGTTGCGGAGTCGAAAGTTGCCAATTCAACTGTGCCGCCTACTGCGACACCGCCGGATCAGGGGGTGAAAGCTCAACCGCAGCCAGTTAAGGTGACTCGAAAAGAGGTTGCGGTTCAATCTCATACGGATCTGTCGGCGGTGGAACAAAAGTTAAAGCAAGATGCTTATTTTGAGTTGCAGCAGTTGCTGAAATATCAGAGGTTCCCGCGGGCGATCGCCTTGATTGAGGGTTTGGCCCAGCGGGTTCCCGAAGATTTGGAGGTGCGTCAGTGGCAGGCGATCGCCTATCAGCGCTGGGGACGGCATTTGATCGGAGAAAAGCAGGTTGATAAGGCGAGAATTTATTTGAAAAAGGCTGTGAAAACTGACCCTCACAATCGGGCTTTGTGGGCAGAAGTTGAGCGGGATTTTCGCCGACTGGAAGAGATTTATTGAAGCGATGTTGCGTCCCCCTTTTTCAGGGGGTCTGCGTCGTGAATTTTTAATTTTTCTAATTTTTCTAAAATAACTTGGGTATTTTCCGGTCGGTTTTCCGGTAGCGGTTCGATCAATTCGTCGATCGAGTCGAGGAGTAACGGGTCAATATCTACAGCCTGGTTCCTCCAATTAATTTTACCAGTTTTTTCATTAACGGGAAAGTCGATCGGCTCTATGCCTGTTAATAAATGTACAAAAGTACGCCCTAGGGCAAAAAAGTCCGATCGCACCCCTGCTTTACCTAGAATTTGTTCCGGTGCGGCGTATCCAGCAGAACCTATGGGTGCGGTCTCTATCTCTGCTTCTGTGGCGGCGCCGAAGTCAATTAATCTCAATTTCCCATTGGCTTCAACCATCAGGTTGGATGGCTTAATATCCCGATGCACTACATGATATTTGTGGATTTCCTGCAAAATACGAAGCATTTGTTGCAGCCAATCAAGAGCCAGCTTTTGAGAAACGTACTGTTTTTTAGTTAAGAATTCTGCCAAGTTTTCTCCGCTAATTTTTTCCATCACCAAACAAGACAATTTCTGGAAGTTATGGGGGAGTTTAATTGGGAAATAACCGTCAGGTTCGACATGGGGAACTGAACCCTTTCCGGCCAGCCAAATCAAAACTCGCGCTTCTTGCTTGAACAAGCGAACTAAATCGGGATTGTGGCTGTGTTTCAAGACTTTTAAAATTTTGACAGTTCCCCATTCGTTTTCCCCTGTTCCCAAATCTTCGACTTCAAAGATGTCTGTGGGGCGTGCGGGATTGGGCGATCGCACTGGTTTAAGGATACGATAGCGATCGGCAATTAACAAATCGGTGCGACAAGTCTGACAATTTTGAGCAGCAGTAGGATTTTCGCGTTGTTCGCATTGAGGATTGATGCAGTAAATCATACCATTTTAGATTTTAGATTTTAGATTTTAGATTGGCAATGACTGACGTTGTATCGGTTTAGAGCTTGCTTTTGCATTCTTTTTTGGGAAGTCGTATCACTTTGATTGATAAATTAGCATAAAACCCAGCAGTTCTGACCTTACTACTGGGTTTATATTTACCGCCCATTTGGGCACGCTATCACATTTAAGTCAAGGATTTAAGATTAATAGCATCGCGCTCTACCGATTGAGCTACCCCCCTGCGTTTGGTAGAGGGGGCTGGATATGAGCCAGCAACCTCGATGATGTTATTTTTTCCTGACATTCGTTTTAGCGATCGGCGGTGAATGCTGAGTTTAGAGTAATAGCTTGCTGTTGAATTTGTACGCAATGCTGCCTCTGCCAATTGGGCTACCCCCCTATTTTGGGTAGAAGGGACAGGAGTCGAACCTGCACTATCACATTTGTACGGTTTAAGTTGAAGTTTGAGTTTAAACTTGTACTCTGTTTATATCTTAAACCATAACTATCAAAAAAGCAAGCAATCAGCGAAAAATAAACTGAAAAATTCGCTCTCCCACTCTCTGTTCCTCAACTTCAGAATTGTTAGCTTCTTCGCGGGCGAACATAACAGCTTGCTGCAAGATTTCCACCCTTTGCAGCAACTCATTGATCCGCCGCGCTGGCAAAGCTCCAGAAAACTTGACAGTCCGCCAATAGCCGATCGTAATATCTTCGTAATAAACATCGACTTGAGCCGGATGGTGTTCGGTAGCTTCAGCTTTAACGTGATTGCGCGGAGTTTTAAAAGTCTTGAGAGTTTGCACCGGTTCTGTGGCCCAGCAATCTGCCGAAGCATCGAAGTTCCAAGTCTCGGAAGCATCTAAGACTGGAAGTTTTTTGATGAATGCTTGCAAATCTGCTAACTGCTTTTCAATGAATAGCAAATAGCTGACGGGAACTTGGCTCAAAAGCACGTTTCCATCTACAGTTACGTCTGCGCGGGCGCTACAATTTGTCCAATCTTTGGTTGCGGTTACGTCGAAGAGTTTGGTCAAAACTTCAGTCGTTTTGCGGATAATCTCTTCGGCTTTGACTTCAACTTTTTTAGACTCTGGCGGCAGTTGTTCGCCTTCTTCGTCTTTGGGACGGTAAGTGCGGGAGATTCCAGAAAGCACAGCGGGCTTCTGGAGAGCTTTTTGAGCTTCTGCCAGTTCTTGAACCGAGCGGCTTTTGATGCCTTTTTCGATCGCAATAATCTGATTTAAGCGTGCCATTGTTCGATTTTATTGACGCTGAACTCACATCAAGTCCGGTTGATTTTGATAATCAAATGGTTTGTCCTGTGGCTTTTAGGGCTTTGATAACTCTCCCTCCTCAGTACAAACTTCACGATCGTTCTTTAACCAGACTTGTTCATTTTGTAGTATTACATAATTCAATATAAATTACAAGCTTTTTTTTGTGCCAAGAGAACCCGCTGCTATCCCTGGTCAGCAATTTATCTCTCAAAAAATCGGCAAAATCTCTAGCCTCGCTGCCAAAGTGTAGCAAATATAACTCTTTGTCAGCGCTCCAACTACCTCTGGAGATAGATGCGGGAATCCCTCTCAGGGCGCGTTGTCATATCGGGAAATATTTCTTAACATATAGATAACAAAGGGAATCCGAGGAGACACCAAAAATCCTTAAGCCCTTGGGGTGCCCCGGTTAATCAGACTTTTCGCAAACAAGGGCTAAATCAATGAACAAGTCGCAAAACTCCGAAGTTTCAGCATTTTTGCCCATGCTCCAAAAAGGCATTTGGCTGTTTGGGATTCTCTCTTGGATATTCGGGCTGACAGATAGAACTATTGCACTATTATCTGACGGATATTTGTCGGCGATCGATATTGTCCAGCTATTTACAGCATCATTTTTCTTCATTAGCTGGCTGTTTTTAAGCCCGTTTTTGGGCCTTAACTCCCAGACTCAGCCGAAGGAAGAAGCATCTCCCTAGTTTTTAAGTTGTAATGTTAGTTTCTCGATCGCTATGAGTTTCTTCTGGGGCAAAGCGGGCAGGCCAAATGCGATCGCAAAAAAACAAAGTTCCCGCCGTCACGCACAGCGGAATCGCCAACAGATTCAACAGCGGAATGCTCACCAAACCCAAACAAACCAAACCAAAACTCCCGCTGGCCGGCAAACTCGCCCAAATTATCTCCAATTTCTCCTGAAAAGGTCGCCTGCGCCTCTCCAAAGGTGCATCTAAAAAGTCCAAACAGACAATAGTCGCGCCCAAAGCTACGCCACCCAAACTGCTAAGAATAGAGCCGACTCCTGGAATAAAATTTAGCAGCAGCAGCGGTATACCGACGCTCAACAAAATTTGTAGTTTTCGCAGTTCAAAGGCGATCGCCCTTTGAATATCCCCAAAACTACTCGCCAAATTCATTGGTGCTTCTGCGGGCAATTGACCGTTCCGCAGGAGTTCCAATTGTTCGGAAAGTTTGCCGTACCAGGGCGAACCTAAAATCACGCCAAACTGCACTAACAAAAATCCAATTATCAGCAAAAGTCCTGACACTAGGAGTACGCGCAGCAGCCAGCCAAAAGCAACTGTTAACACGCCCAGAAAGCTCAGCCAAGCTGGAAAACTCGCAATTAGAGTATTAAATCGGACGGACAAATCGGCAACCAAAACGTCTATCCCTGCCAAACTGGGAAATAGCAAGCTTAAATAAAGACCGATACCAATTATAAAATTTAGTACCACAGGAACTAATACATAAGTCCACAGCTTGGGAGTTTGCAAAATTAGCGTGAAAGCTCGCAAAGGATAGGTGAAACCTGCCAGGAGTCCAATTGGTGCGGTAATGGCGGCGTGGGCGGGATTTGAATTGAGCTGTTTTGACATATAGGTGAAGGAAGAAGGAAGAAGGAAGAAGGAAGAAGGAAGAAGGAAGAAGGAAGAAGGAAGAAGGAAGGAAGAAGGAAGAAAGCCCTTCGACTACGCTCAGGGTACAAATTCTATTATTATGACTGATGAGGATTTATCGCAGGTTGCCCAAAAGTGAAGCTTTTTATTTACCATACCCCGGAACTTACGCCAGCCGACAAAATGCCGGCTTGCGCGATCGCAGTTGATGTGCTGCGGGCGACTACGACAATGGCAACGGCCCTGAATAATGGGGCGGAAGCTGTCCAAGTTTTCAGCGACTTAGATAAGCTAATGGCCGAGAGCGAAAAATGGCCTGCAGATAAGCGGATTCGCGCTGGAGAGCGCGGTGGCGGCAAAGTTGACGGATTTGACATGGGGAATTCCCCCTTCGACTGCACGCCAGAAAAGGTGACTGGGAAGCGAATTTTTATCAGCACAACTAACGGCACTCGGGCTCTGCAGCGAGTGCAAGCTGCTGCAACTGTGTTAACGGCGGCTTTGATTAACCGCAAATCTGTGGTGCAGTTTTTGTTAAATAAACAGCCAGAAACTATTTGGATTGTGGGTTCTGGTTGGGAAGGGAGTTATTCGTTGGAAGATACGGTTTGTGCTGGTGCGATCGCCCAAAGTCTCCTGGCAGAAAGCGGTATTCCTGCGAGCGATTTTGCTGGTAACGATGAAGTATTTGGGGCTATTGCTCTTTATTTGCACTGGCAAGATAGGTTGCACGAATTGTTGGAAAGGGCCAGCCACGGTCAGCGCCTCCTCGGTTTAGGTGTTATTGAAGATTTAAAATATTGCGCGCAAACGGATACTTTAGATGTGCTGCCTGTGCAGCGAGAACCGGGAGTGTTGGTTAAGTCGGATTTTAAAATTCCTCAAGCTAATTTCTGGGTTCCATCTTCGGAAAAAACGGCGAATTAAATTTTTCTGCCAGTGGTGTAAGCTGTCGCGCATTTAAATTGTATATTCAGGGCGGGCGGGACGCCCACCCCACAAGACTTTGATTTTTTTTGACATACAATTTCAAGGCAGAACAGCTTATTAGTAAGGTGCGCGGCCCTGCACACCTACTCGAAGAACCACAATAAAATTGGTTTGCAGCATCGGAATGCAAGTCCTCATAAAAATTAGAGGACTTGCATTCCTCACTACAGACAACGGAAGTTAGTAGTTAGCCAACGAGATTTTTGTTTAAAAAGTAGAATTAAAGATATTTGGTAGGGACAAAACATTGTTTTGTCCCTAGTCGATTGCAGGCAATTGAGAATTGCTGCATTCACCGCCGAACCGCTGAATTAAACATTCGGCAATTCTGGCTGCTGCACCGGGTTCTCCCATGCGGCGCCAGCCATTTTCAGCGATTAGCTGCAACCTGTCGGGGTCGCGGAGCAAAGACTGCACGGCGCCGGCAACTTCGGCGGGATGTTTGACTAAAATTAATGACGGGCCTAACAGGCGACTTTGAGCTTCTGCAAAAGCGAAAGTAAATTGCGGGCCGTTTCCGGGAATGGCGATCGCGGGTTTTCCTAAACCTACAAATTGTTCTGTAGCCGTACCTGCCATTGCTATTGCTAAATCGGCTTCGTACAAACAATCGTTAAAACTTTGCTGAGTCAAAATCATCGTGGCGTTTCTCTGCACAAATGTCATGGGCAATAGTAAATTAGGAGATTCTTGCTGCATTTCTTGAGCGCTAGAAACAGGAGGTCGCAAAATACTTCCTTCTCGCCGCTGCGTTCTAATTTCGCCGTCTTGTCGCCAGCCGAAAAATTCTAAACTAGGTCGCAAAGCTTCTAAGTTTAACTGGGGAGAAATGGCTCCGAAAAATAACAATTTGCGATCGGCAAACAGCGATAAAATTCCGGCTACAGCCTCTACTATTAGCAGCCAATTAGCATAGGCTTCCGGCGCTCTAGAACCGGGGAGTAAGGTGATGATGAGCGATCGCTCGATTTCCCGAAACTCTGCGTCAGGGCCGTAAAAACCGGCGGGGTTTTCCGGTTCGAGTCCGTCCATCATCGGGTTTCCGAGATTGTAAGCGGGAATTCCCAGCTTTTGTAAAGTCTCGGCGGTCAGCGCGTCCCTGGCAAAAACGGCCCGACAGCGCGATCGAGTCATCAACCAGCGCTCCCAAGGCAAATAAACCGATCGCGACCAATTCCACCCACCAAAGACCCTGGATTTGCGAGCCAGAGGCCCGTCCTCGTCCCGCAAATAATACTCGGACTTGGCAGTACCGACAAAGGCATAGGGCGCGCCACTGAGCCAAGCAAACAGCAGCGGTACAATATCCCCGCAGGCTAAAATAACGCCGTCTTGATTCCCAGACTGTTGTTGGGTCCGCACCCAAGCGCGGATGGCTTTAAACTGAGCGATTGTCAACTGCAGCAGGCCGCCTTTGACATCGCGCAAAAATTCCCTCCCGTCCATGTAAATAAAGCCGCCCGAAGGCATCCGCTGCACCGGGCCGATGATGCGGGCGTTTTCTAGTTGAGCGAAAGCTTGCCCTTCACCCACTAGCGGAAACACGGCTAATTCTGGCGGATGCGGGTGCTGTTGCAGTTCCTGCAAGATGCGAAGGGCGATCGCGTCTTCTCCGTGGCCGTTACTGAGGCAAAGTAATTTCAATCCCAACTCTCTCAAAAACTGTCTCTCATATTATCGGGCATTGGGCATCGGGCATGGGGTATGGGGCATGGGGCATGGGGCATTGGGCATGGGGCATGGGGCATTGGGCATACCTCACTTTTTTGAGAACTACTATATAGCGGAAAAAATGAAGTAAGTAGACCCGCACGAGTCGGGGACTTTTTGGTAAAATAGCAGATGAAACTCCTATTTTATAGGTAAAATTGGATGGTACAAACCCTGCCAAAATCTTTGACACTCCAAGAGTTTCTGAAGTTGCCAGAAACCAAACCAGCCAGCGAGTACATTGACGGTGAAATCATTCAAAAACCAATGGCTCAAGGAGAACATAGTGTCATTCAAGGCGAGTTGACAAGCGCTGCTAATACTGCTCTTAAACCTCAAAAGGTGGCGCGAGCATTTCCAGAACTACGGTGCATTTTTGGCGGTCGAGCGATCGTTCCCGACGTGACTGTATTCACTTGGGAGCGCATTCCCCGTAAAGAAAATGGTGGTGTGGCAAATGTGTTTGCGATCGCCCCGGATTGGACAATTGAAATCCTCTCCCCCGACCAAAGCCAAACTAAAGTTACTAAAAATATTTTATATTGTCTCAAACATGGAACTCAAATGGGTTGGTTAATCGATCCAGAGGAGCGATCGGTTTTTGTATATCGGCCGACTCAATCCACGGAGGTGTTTGACGAACCGGAACAGTTATTGCCCATGCCATCTTTTTCCAGGGAATTGCAACTGACAGTAGGAGATTTATTGGGTTGGCTATTAGAGTGATATCATGTCCGATCGAGCGATCGCACATGATATCACTACTGACCACTGACCACTGACCACTGACCACTGACTACTGACCACTGACTACTGACCATCGATATATTGCTTTAAAGTATTCCGAATTTGTTTGAGCTGAAATCCCTTAGCAAGTTGGCGCAGCTTCGAGACAAACGGCATTAAATTAGGTTCTAAACTCTCCAGCTTAGCACTCTCATCAAAAATTTCTTCAATGTCGCCCATAGCTGCGAGTTTCAAAAGTTTTACTACCGACTCAGAAGCCGCAGGTAACAGAGAAGAATAAGCAGGAAAATCAGAGGCTGGTGACAAACTGGGAGGTTTGCGCTTTCTGTTTTCCGAAGATTCCCCATAAATCCATTCTAGTCCCAAACGCACGCGCAACTGTTCCAAAAAGTGATTTGCTTCGATCGGTTTGGGAAGAAAAGCATCGTACCCTGCGAGGATGCTATCTTGCTGCGTAGCCTCGAAAACGCTAGCTGACATAGCGATTAACACAACATCTTTTACTTCCGGCAACTGCCGCAGTCTTCTTGCAGTTTCTAAGCCATCCATTACAGGCATCCGCAAGTCCATTAAAATGACATCCGGTTGAAATTCAACTGTTTTGCAGAGGCATTCTTGACCGTTTTGGGCCTCTGCAAGCTCAAATCCCAAACGCCGCAGCAGCCTGCACAACAAATCGCGATTCTGTTGATTGTCATCCACGATTAGCACTTTCCGCTTGTTGCCGATAAAACCGACAAGCCAGCGTTTTTCCTGCAAAGGAGACACCTCCAAGTACCGTTTAGCTGCTGGCAATTCTATATCTACCCAAAAAGTGCTGCCTTTTCCTAAAGTGCTGTGGACGCGAACTTCGGTACCCATTAGTTTCGCTAATTTCTGGGTAATCGAGAGTCCGAGACCTGTACCTTCAACAAAGGTATTGCCTCCTACTTGGTGGAATGGAAAAAATATTTCTTCTAACTTGCTTTGGTCTATTCCCGTGCCGGTATCCTCGACTTGAAAGCGGATTTTTAAAGCGTGTTTGGCTGCGATCGGATTGTGGGCGAAGCGCATATAATTTTCTTTCAGTTCCGAACTCAAAGTCGAGAACTCATAATTTTCTTCTTGCCCTCGATTCCAGGCCCCTGTGCCGACATAGCCGACTTTGAAAGTCACACCGCCGCTGTTAGTAAATTTAACGGCATTGCTGAGTAAATTTATGAGAATTTGGCGCAGTCTTTTTGGATCGACACGAACGCAGCTAGGCAGGGGAGATACTTGTTCGTAATTGAAGGAAATTTCTTTTTGAGAGGCCCGCATCTGAAAGAGATCAGCAATGTTTTTCATGAAATTTATAAAATTTAACTCTTCCGGGTAGAGTTCCATTTTTCTAGCTTCAATTTTGGAAAGATCTAAAACATCGTCGATTAACATCAGCAGGTGTTGACCGCACTGTTGAATATTGCTGAGACTTTCTTGGTGATCAGAGCTTAAGTCTTTGTCGGTTTTGAGGATTTGAGTGTAACCTAAAACGCCGTTTAAAGGCGTGCGTAGTTCGTGGCTCATATTCGCAAGAAATTCGCTTTTGGCGCGGTTGGCGCTTTCAGCAGCTAATGCAGCTTGTTGGAGGGCAGATTCTGCAAGTTTGCGATCAGCAATTTCGGTTTGTGCTTGTTGAAATAGCGTGGATTGCTGGATCGCGATCGCCAATTGCACGCACAATTGTCGGAGGGATTCTATTTCTGAGGAATCCCAGGAACGGGGGCCACTGCAATCGTGGGCGATCAGGAGTCCCCAGAGCTGATTTTCTGCCGTCGGTTGCACTTGGGAAATGCTTTCTCGTGCTTGTAAAATCGGCACTATTAAGTTAGCTTTAACTTCTAATTGTTCGAGGAATTTAATGTGACATTCGGTCATATTTTCAGCGTAAATATCTTCTATAGCACGAATACAGCCTTGCTGGTAAATCTCAACAAATCTTTCTCTAAAACAGCCGTCAAGATTGTTAAAATCTCGCATCGAAATTCGATTATGTGCCACGGATTCCACAACTACAACGCCGCTCCAGTCTGGATTAAAGCGGTAAATAACTGTGCGGTCTGTTTGCAAAAATTGCCGCACTTGTTCGACAGCAGCGGTGAGGATTTCTTCTAAATTGAGGGAGGAGCGAATGCGATCGAGCATGGCAACTACCAGCCGCTCTCGCCTTAATTGGTGCAGCAGCGCCATCTCAGCTTGCTTGCGTTCGCTGATGTCGGTAATTACTCCCACTAACCCGATTAAATGACCAGTTTCATCTTTAATGCCGTCGGCGCGAAATAAAGTTGTTACCAGTTCGTTGTTTTTAGTGTTGATTTTGAGTTCGCCTTGCCAAGATTTGCCTTTACGGATCGTTTTAAACATTTCTAGCAGCACTTTAGTTTGAGGGTAAATTGCTGTTAATCCGCCTGCTGTGTTTAGTTCTTCTGCGGTGTAGCCGTACTTTTGAACAAAGGCTTGATTGTGGTAGAGCGATCGCCCTGTCAAGTCAGCAATGCCGATCGCATCGCTGGTGCTTTCCACCGCTTGAGTAACTCGCAGCAAATCTAATTCTGCTTGTTTGCGATCGCTAATATCAGTAATAGTGCCAATATAGCCTTTAATCTCCTGCTTGTCTCCGATTTCTGCAATTGCCTGACCGATCACCCAAATTACCCGACCGTCTGGACGCTGAAAGCGGTATTCTGATTTAAAAGGAATTTTCTCACTAATTGCTCGATGCCATTCATTTTTTACCCGCTCGACATCATCGGGATATATGGCATTCATCCAGCCAATTTCTGCTGCTAATTCTGCGTTTAATCCCGTAATTTCGCTCCACCGTTTATTCACATAAAGGCAATTTCCCAAGGTGTCGGTATGGAATATACAAACTGGCGATGCTTCGGCTAAAGTTTGGTAGCGGCGCTGGCTCGATCGCAGGGCTGACTCTACCTGTTTTCTATTAGTTATATCTCGGACTATAGAAATAATTTCGCCACCGGCAAGCATGGTCAGTGACAATTCTTGCGGGAACTTAGTACCGTCCCGACGCTGACCGATCGCTTCTATATTGCAGTACCCTTTTTGCAGGAGCATCGGCATTATTTGGATTTCAAAAAATAAATTTTCTGCTTTGCTGTAGAGCATTTGCCATTTCTTCCCATACAGTTCGCTAGGGCTAGCCAAGCCGTACATCTTGAGATAAGCGTCGTTGGAATAAATACATTCTTTATTATTATTAAAAATGGCGATTCCGTCATAAGCAGCGGCCATTGCTACTGCTTGTCGCTGGAGTTGGGACTCTGCTTGTTTGCGATAGGTAATGTCGTGACCGACTGAGTAGATTAAACCTTCTTCACTAAATGGCGATGATGTCCACAGGAAGCATTTGTAAGAACCATCTTTGCAGATGTAGCGGTTTTCAAAGGAGATACTGGACTTACCCGCGATTAGTTTTGCTCCTTCGGCTGCCGTGACTTTTCGATCGTCTGGATGAACAAATTCGATCATTGGCTTGGCAAACAATTCACTAATACTGTAGCCTAAAGCTGTTGACCAAGCTGGGTTTAAACGTTTAAAATGACCGTCAAAACCTACAATACAAAGCAAGTCTAAGGAGATGGTAAAAAAACGATCTCGCTCTGTTTGTGCCTGCTTTAATTCAGTGATATCCATCACTAAACCGTCCCAGAGAATATCGCCTTCGTTGCCAGATTTGCTCTCATTAGTGAGCCTTTCTGGTCTCGCAGCTCCTTGCAGCCACTTAACTTTTCCAGATGGTAAAGTCTGCCGCCACTGCTGCTGCCAAGGTTCCAGCGTTGTGGCTGAAATTGCGATCGATGTTTTTAAATCTAAGAGATCGTCTGGGTGAATTCCCTTGGAAATCAGTTCCGCATTTTGCTCTATTGCTTCTGCCTCTAATTCGTAGAGTTGGCTACTGCCTGAAGAGACGTAGGGGAAAGACAATTTTCCCGTTGCTGACATTCGTAATTGATAAATTATTCCCGGCAGGTTAGCTACCAATTTTTGAAAGCGAGCTTCGCTTTGTTCCAGGGCTTTTTGTTGCTGTCTGTATTCGGTAAAATCTCTAATTGTACCCACTATTACTTTACTGCCGTCTGCTATTTGGAAGACGCTTTTTTTGGTAGAAATTATGTGTTCTTTCCCGGCAGAGTCTGTAAATTTTTCTTCGGTTTCCAAGCAGACACCCGTTGTCAATACTTCTTCATCTTTTGTCCAAAAAACAGCAGCTTCTGATTGGGGGAAAAAGTCATAATCTGATTGGCCCATCAGTTCTTGTCGCGATTTGCCGACCAACTGACAAAAAGCATCATTTAATATCATCCAGCGGTGTTGCTCGTCTTTGACAAAAATTGGGTCTGGCGTAGCATTTATGGTGTGGTTTAAAAATTCTTCTGACGCTTTCAGTTTGGCTTCGTAGCGGTAACGATCGCTCACGTCCAACACTACTTCGATTATCCGGTCGATAGACCCGTCCAGGCGACGGATGCAGCGCCGGGAAACTCGCGTGTGAACTATTCCGCCGTTTTTTCTGAGCCACCTTTTGTCTAAGATGTAACCGTCGAGCCTACCTGCTAACATCTGAGAAAAATTTTCACAATTCGCCTCCAAATCTTCTGGATGAGTCAACTCTAGCCAATTCTTTTGCACGAGTTCGTAGCGCTCATAGCCCAGCAAATTGCACAGGGCATCGTTAACTTCTATCCAGTGGCAATTTAGAGGAATTTCGCTGTCAATAATTGGAGCGATGATGGCAATGCCGATCAGGGAATTTTCCACCACCGAGCGATATTTTTCTTCACTTTTTCGCAAAGCATCTTGACTGTTCTGGCGTTCTATGGCGTAACGGAGCGATCGAATTAACAGTTCGCTGTCGATTTTTCTTTTTACCAAATAATCCTGTACGCCGACCGCAATCAACCGCAGGGCAAGTTCTTCGTCGTTTTGGGCGGTCAGAACTACGATCGGCACATTTACCCCGTACTCTTGTACCCGAGCCACCGTCTCGATTCCCAGACTATCTGGCAATGAAAGGTCTAATAAAATTATGTCAAAAGTTTCTTGATTCAATCGCTGCTGCGCTTCGCTGAGACGCTCTACTTTCGTCAGCACTATACGCTGCGCGCCGCCAATTTCTGACAGCAAATCTTCAATCAGCTCCGCTTCATGAGGGTTGTCTTCTACTAACAGAACTTTAAAGCAGATAGGAGGCAAAGCTAAGTTAAAAACTGCTTTCATAATATTTATTAATCAAAAAAATGTTAAACTAACTTGAATTTTACCTTTTATTTTCAAGGCAGTCATTCAATTGCACGTACATATACATTGACCGTCAGATTGGGGAGGGTAAGCAAGCGCTACAAAAATTTTGTTTAATAATTAAAATTATATCACGCACCAACTAGACTGTCAACGGAAAATAATTTTTATTATAACTGGGCATTTATACCAGTTTAAAAAAATGCAACTATAGCCCATCTCCCCACCCCGATAGTCACATTCCTTCCCAATTCTTTACTGCTTTCATCGGCCATATTCAATAGTATTACCTTCTAGATTATATCTTCTAGGTTAGGATTTAGAATATAGAAAGTAATTAATTTTACCTCCCTTATAGATTATAACTGTGGCCGAAGTTATGTCTCTATTAAGCGAGAGTAAAGTAAAAAGTTGAACCTTGCTCCGGTTCCGATTTTACCCAGATACATCCGCCGTGAAGTTCCACAATTTTTTGACAAATTGCTAAACCAATACCTGTCCCAGAATATTCTCTTTGAGTGTGCAAGCGCTGGAAAATTTGAAAGATGCGTTTTTGATGCTGGGGAGCAATCCCAATTCCATTATCAGAGACAGAAATTAACCAGTTTTCCTCCTGTTTACAAGCGGCAATATGAACCACAGGCGGTGCATCGTGGCGATATTTAATCGCATTGCTGACTAAATTTTGAAATAGCTGTACGAGTTGAGAAATATCCCCCATTACCCAGGGTAATTCGCTGTAGGTGACAACGGCTTTAGTCTCGCGGATCGCCCCTTGCAAGTTCGCGAGTGCTTGCTCGACTGCGTGATTACAATCTGTCATTTGAAAAGGTTTCCGACTCCGGCCAACGCGCGAATATTCGAGTAAATCGTCAATTAAAGTTTGCATTCTGGTGCAGCCCTGAACGATATTGCCGATAAACTTACTACCTTGGCTGTCGAGTTGGTCTTTGTAGCGTTTTTCTAAAAGTTGAGCGTAACTGGCAATGGTTGCTAAAGGTGCTTGCAAGTCATGAGAAGCCACATAAGCAAATTGTTCTAGTTCTGCATTTGAACGCGCCAATTCTTGGTTAGATTTTAATAGAGCAGATTCGGCGCGCTGGCGGTGGGATATCTCTTGTTGGAGTACCAAATTTTGCTCTTGCAGAGCTTTTTCAACAGCGCGACGGGTGCTGATTTCTTGTTGCAAGATTTGGTTTTTTTCCTGAAGAGTTTTTTCGACGGCTAAGCGGCTCGTGATTTCTTCTTGCAGCAGCATATTTTGTTCTTTTAGCTGCTTTTGTAAATTCCGCAGGCTAAGGTGACTTTCGATGCGGGCGAGCACTTCTTCAAACTGAAATGGCTTGCTGATATAGTCAACAGCTCCCACAGCAAATGCGTTTACTTTGTCGAAAACTTCATCTTTAGCGCTGATAAAAATTACCGGGATTTCGCGAGTTTTAGGCTCTAGTTTCAAGTGCTGACAAACTTCATAACCGTTCATTTCCGGCATCATTATGTCGAGCAAAATCAAATCTGGTGGATTAGAATTGCAGGCTCTCAAAGCCATTTTTCCGTTAATCACGCAGCGGGGGGTGTATCCCCTCTGAGTCAACATCGTAGACAACAGACGCAGGTTTTCTGCTGTATCGTCTACTACTAAAATGTTTCCTAACGGCGTCCCTGGTTGCTGATTGTTCATTGATTATTTCCCAGTTCCTGTTTTATTCACAAAAAATGTTGGCAGCTATTTTATTTAGGACTTACGGAAAACACCCGGTTTCTAGTAGGAATATTGGGGAAAGAAAACGAGGAATCCGCTCATAAACCGGGTGTTTAGGCGTTTGTGCACAAGCAAGTCCTCTTATTATTCGTTTAGCAATCCTCAAATCCCCAGCAGCAGAGTCAGAGCATTATTGCTCCAAGTCAATCCTTTGTCTAAAACTTTAAATCCCGCGACTTCGCACATAGCTTCTAAAGCAGTAGCTGTAGGCAGCCACCAGCACGCCGCAAAATTGTTCATGTCAAAAACTGCTTTCTCAGTTATCCCTATAAGTGGGTTGTTGTTGATGTATAGCTGCCAATAAGCTGTTAAAATAGCTCGTTCGGCGTCGTCCAAAGCGGGAATAAACATTACTCCAGAAGGGGGAAGTTCATAGCGTCCTAACTCATTCTCTATAACTTCTTGGGTAATAGCTGAAGTGAAAACTAAATGCTCGCGAGTTATCTGACGCAAGGCAACTAAAATCTGCAACGGATGGGGGTGATGGTACAAAACTCCTGCACAGTGAACTACATCGTAAGGTTCGCCAATGTCTGCAAGTTGAATCTGAGTGATATCTTGATTGATACAGTGATAATTAGCAATATTTAAACTTGTCATCCGATCGTGAAAATCTTGCCACCAGTTGAGGGATGCCGGCATGGCATCAATCATTGTCAGAGAAACTGCACCGTATTTGCTAGCTACAGATACTTTTTCGCTGACTGTTCCCCACAAGCCGCCGACTTCTGCAAAAGTCTTGCCTTTGACTACTCGGGCAATGTAGCGATCGCGAATATCCTTAGCCTCTAACTCTAATAATAGAGTAGATTCCCCTGTTTGACGCTGTTTTTCTAAAATCTCCTCTAATTTGGGGGATATTTCTGGATCTTTTGGTCTAATTTCTAATGCCATCAAGTACAACATTATGGCTTCGTTAAGCCGATCGCTCTCAGCAAACTTTTGGGCGATTTCGCAGTAAAATTCAGGAGCGTGCTGCGGCTGCATTTCGTGGTGATAGTAGCTAGTTGCTACATCTGAATCTACCGGAGTTCTTTTAATTACAGCCTCACCTAATTTTATGTAAATTCCCGGTAGAGACGGCTCGATTTGAATCGCACAAAGGTAGGCGGAAACAGCATCGTTCCATGCGTGACTTCCACTCAAAGCATCGCCTAAATTGTAATAAGACCAAGAAATAGTAGGATTAAGTTCAATAGCACGTTGGTAAGCGGTAGCTGCGGCTTTCCACTGTTGGGTTTTTAACAGCGCTTCTCCTAAATTGTGGTAAGTCCAAGAGAATTGTGGATTGAGTGCGATCGCCCGCCGATAAGCGAGTGTTGCTTCTGCAAACTTTTGAAGTTTAACTAAAGTCAAAGCTAATTTATAATGAGACCAAAATAAATCTGCATTTAGGGCGATCGCCCGTTCGTAGGCAACCTCAGCTTCTGACCACTTTTCTAGCTTAAAAAGAGCATCTCCTAACTGGTGAAAAGCTGCGAAGAAATTCTGGTCTACTTCAGTAGCGCGCTGGTAAGCTGCGGCGGATTCAGACCATTGTTCTAATCGATCGCAAGCTGCACCGATGCTGTAGTAAGACCAAGAATAATCCGGGTTAATTTCAACAGCCGTGCGGTAGGCTATCGCAGCTTCTTGCCATTTTTCTAAATTGAGCAGCACGCTGCCTAAGTTGTAGTATGACAAAAAAGAATTGGGATTTAAATCAATACTTTTTCGGTAGGCAGCCTCCGCTTCGCGCCAGAGTTCCTTAGCTTGTAAAATATTGCCTAATTTGTAATGAAACTCCGAAATATCCGGCTGGAGTTTAATAGCTTTGCGGTAGTTAACAATAGCTTCGTCCCACTGTTTCAAGTTGCTAGCAGCTTCTGCTATTTTACAATAAGCTTCGCAACAACTGGGGTTTAAAAAAATGGTGCGGTGGTAACAAACTAGCGCTTTTTCGGGTTTATTTTGGGTCAACAAAGTATTACCTAAATCGAGATATTCTTCTGCTATTTCTATCGGTTCCACGATCAGTGCTTGATACCAACAGTCTGCTGCTTCTTCAGCTTTGCCGACTTGGGTAAATATCCGGCTCAAATTACGGTAAAATCCTGCAAAGTTTGGTTGCAGGGAGATGGCTTTTTGGTAACAGGCGATCGCCTCTTGCCACTGTTCCAATGTAGCGCAGAGAGTGCCGAGGTTAGCAAAAGCTTCGGCAAAATCGGGTTGCAGGGCGATCGCAACTTTATACCAATACCTTGCGTCTTCTAGTTTACCCTGAGCTTGCAGCGCCTTTCCCAAGGTCTTGCAAGTCTCTGCAGAGTTGGGTTCAGAGGCCAAAACTTGTTGGCAAAGTGCGATCGCCCGATCGAAGTTGCCTGTTGCTAAATAAAGTTCTGCCTGTTGCTGAAAATTCACCTGCGCTGTTTCCGAATTCATTTTTTATTTTCCTTTTGAGTTATCATTCCATGTAAAATTATATGCTACACTTTGCCAAACTTCAAGTTTCTGTAAGTAGAGCTAGCGAGCTGAGAATCGTTCTGAATTTCCGCGAGATTAATATAAACTAGACATTAATAGGTTAACAGCGAGCTAAATAATGTCACCAGTCAATCCAACACCGCTAATCAGCGTAATTATACCTGTATATAATGGCGATCGCTACATCGTACAAGCGGTGGAAAGCACCCTAGGTCAAACTTTTACTAATTTGGAGATTATAGTTGTAGACGATGGTTCCACAGATCGCACGCAGCAAGTATTGCAGCCTTATTTTGACAGAATTCGCTACATATACCAGGAAAATCAAGGAGTAGCAGCCGCCCGAAATATTGCTTGCCAACTAGCGCAAGGCGAGTTTTTGGCATTTCTAGATGCCGATGACTATTTCCTACCATCCAAGCTAGAGAAACAACTAGCTTGCTTTGACGCTGACCCCACCTTAGATATGGTGCAAACAGGTTGGCTGATCGTCGATGAAACCGGGCGAGAGATTTCTGCTGTCAAGCCTTGGCAGCAAGCGTCTAAATTAGATTTAGAAAGCTTTATTCTCTATAAATGCGTGCGACCGAGTGCGATGATGCTGCACCGAAAGTGGTGGGAAAAATTGGACGGTTTCGATGCTAAGTTTCCACTAGCAGAAGATTTAGACTTTGCCTTGCGTTTAGCTTTAAAGGGGTGCAAAGCAGTTTGGTTAGAAGAAACACTTACCTGTTATCGCCAGCACAATTCTAATCTCATGTCAATCGGTTTTCGCGTAATGAAGAATATAGAAATTGTGATGAAAAAATTCTTCGCTCGACCCGATTTACCTCAGTCAATCCGGCAGTTACAAAACCCGGAACGCTATCAATGCTTAAAGTGGCTGGCATGGCGGATGTATCGCGACGGTCATCTAGCAGAGATGGCACAGTGTTTAGAAGAGTCATTGCAATATACGCCTTTTTCGCCCACAAAAACAGTTTTGAATTGGCTAGAAAGTTTTCAGATGGCTTCGGAAGAATATGGTGAAAATTTTGACGCTTATTCGCTGAGTAAGTTAGCGGAATGGCAAGAGATTATTATGATGGTGATGACTAATCCACCCCAATCTCAACAGAGTTATATTCCCACACATTCAAAAGCGCAAGCGCACATTTTACTCTACAACACGGACGATCCGGGAGTGGGAGGATTAGCACAGTACAATCATGCCATTCTTTGTCAGTTAGCCTTATTAGGCTATCGAGTCACTTGCGTGCAAACCAAACATTCTAGCCCCTTGCTGGAGCGAGAAAGAGAGTTAGGTATAGAACACTTGTGGCTGGATTTTAGCGGTCATAAAGATTTACAGCGGGTGTTAAGAAATACTCAGGATGCACGAGAGCTTTTTGCTAGCAATCAACCGGATATGATTATTTTTAGCGATGGTTGGCCATTTTCCAATTTTGCAGCTAAACAGGTAGTTATTGAAATGGGAATACCATACATGATGGTGATGGGATTAGTTATGCCAGAACACGCAACTTTTGCCTGCGGGGATGTAGTGCCTTATGTAGAAGGAGTGCTCTACCACTGCCTGCAAGCTAGAGCCTTGATTGTTGGCGCTTACGAACATTTGAATTTATTATGCCAAGATTTCAAGTTGCCAAAAGAGCGAGGACAAGTGATTTACTTGGGGCGTTCTCCCAAATATTTTGCACCTCCTAATGCTGCGGCTCGTCAACGCCTGCGACAAGAAATAAACATTCCTGAAGATGCGATTGTCTGTTTCACATCGGCTCGATTGGCATCGATTAAAGGGCATCGATATCAGATTGAAGCCATCAAGCAGTTGCAGCAGTCTCCGGTGTGGTCTAAACTGTATTTTGTGTGGGCAGGAACTGGTGAGGGAAGCGCTGACAATGTAGAAATAGAATTGAGGGAAACTATTAAAGAGTTAGGGGTGAGCGATCGCATAAAGTTGATCGGACAGCGCTGGGATATCCTAGATTGGCTGGATGCTAGCGACATATTCATTTTGACTTCTCTGGCAGATGCAGCGCCTTCTCTTGCAGTTATGGAAGCGATGGCTAAGGGATTGCCGGTAGTTGCAACGGCTGTGGGCGGCATTCCTGAAGGGCTTGGCGATACTGGGAAATTGTTGCCCGATCCGAATACCGATCCAGAGGGAACCGCAAGGAAATTGGCGCAAACTGTAGAATCTTGGGCAATGAATCCAGAATTGCGACATCAAATCGGTCAAGCTTGCAAGCAGCGGGCCGAGAAAGTGTTTAAAGAGGAACGGATGTTGGCAGAGTCGATGGAGGCGATCGAAAAAGCTTTAGTTTGCGATGATCGCCAAACAGATCCATTTGTTACTCAAAAAAAGGTGCAGAGGTCAATGGCGAAAATAGAAAGCCTGGTCAACTACAGCTCTTTAGTATGGAATGCTTGGCAGGCTTACTGTCAAAAAGATCTAAGCGGAATGCAGAAGTCGCTTCAAAACTCTTTGAAGTACACACCTTTCTTGAGTACAGAAACGCTATTAAACTGGGTAGAATATTTTGGCAATTTTTCGTCAGCTCAAGGGCATAAATTAGATACATACTCTCTAATTAATTCAGCAGAATGGCAACAATTAGTCGAGGAAGTACAGGGTATTGAATCTGTATTTTATGCACGCTAAAATACCCGATTTACCTTTTAAATTCGGATTGCTGTCAGCAGTAGAATTGCATCTGCATTCTGCCTGACCTCTGTTACATCCGTTACATCCGTTTCAGAATCCTTTCCCGAACCCTTCCTTATCAGCGATAAAATTCATGTCAATGGCAAATCCGACACCGCGAGTAAGTGTAATTATTCCAGCATATAATGGCGATCGCTACATCGCGCAAGCGGTAGAAAGCGTCATCAGCCAAACCTATAAAAACTGGGAAATTATCGTCGTAGACGACGGCTCAACCGACGACACCCCCCAAGCATTGCAGCCTTATTTTGACAAAATTCGCTATATTTATCAGGAAAACCAAGGAGTAGCCGCCGCCCGCAACCGAGGAATTCAGGAATCCCGAAGTGAATTAATTGCTTTTTTAGATCAAGATGACTTTTTACTGTCAGATAAGTTGGCTGGACAAATTGCGTTATTTGACGCTCAGCCATCACTAGGAATTGTGAATAGTGGCTGGCGAATGGTTAAAGAGCAAGGCGAAAGTATTTTCGATGTAACACCCTGGGAATACTTGCCTCAGCTAGACTTAAAAACCTGGATTGTTTATATGCCCCTACTTCCCAGCGCCATGATGTTTTCGCGGCAGTGGCTGGAACGAGTTGGTGGCTTTGATTCTCAGTATGATTCAGTAGATGATGCCGACTTAATCTTGCGTTTAGCACTATCTGGTTGCGAAGCTGCTTGGTTGCCTCAAGTGACAGTATGCTACCGCCAGCACGGGCAAAATGTGTCCATCCAGAGAGCGCTAAAACAGGCCAACCTTTGTATTAAATTAAAGCAAAATTTCTTCAGTCGAGCCGACTTGCCAGAGGACATCCGCCAATTAGAAAATCAGGCGTTGTATGAAGCTCTGACATGGATGGCGTGGCAACTTTACTACAGCGGCTATCCGGCAGAAATGACTGACTATTTGCAAAAATCTTTAGATTATACCCCGTACTCCCTGACAGCAACTATAGCAGATTGGGTAAAGCGCATTACTGAAATTGCTAAGACCTACGGTTGCAACATTGATGCCATTTCTCTCAGACAATTACCAGAATGGAAACAGTTAATGACTACTATTATGACTCAAAAAAAAGTGCGCGTCAGTGTCATTATCCCGGCTTACAACTGCGAGCGCTACATTGTCAGAGCCTTAGAAAGTGTTCTGAACCAGACTTATCAAAACTGGGAAATTATCGTCGTAGACGACGGCTCAACTGACAACACTCGCCAAGTTTTATCACCTTACCTCGATTTAATTCAATACATCTATCAAGATAACCAAGGAGCAGCAATTGCTCGAAATCATGCTTGCAAGTTAGCACAAGGGGAATTTTTAGCTTTTCTAGATGCTGACGACTTCTTCTTACCTGAAAAACTAGAAAAACAAGTAGCTTGCTTTGACGCTGACCCCACATTAGATATGGTGCAAACAGGTTGGGTTATCGTTGGCAAAAACGACGAAGGCATCTATGGAGTCAAGCCTTGGGAAGAAGAACCAAAATTAGATTTAGAAGCCTTTGTTTTCTACAAATCCGTGCGTCCCAGCGCAATGATGCTGCGGCGAGAGTGGTGGGAACGCTTGGGCGGTTTCGATCATCGCTTGCCGCCAACCGAAGATTTAGATTTTGTGCTACGTTTAGGTTTAAAAGGCTGCAAGTCAGTTTGGTTAAAAGAGATATTAACCTGCTATCGTCAGCACGACAGCAATATCATGTCTAACGGCTCCAAATTAATGAAAAATACCGAAATTTTGATGGAGCAATTTTTTGCTCGGCCAGATTTGCCTCAGCACATCCGTGACTTGAAACGCGTGGAACGTTACAAGTGTTTCGTATGGATAGCATGGCGGATGTACCGCGACGGATATTTGCCAGCAATGGTCGAATGTCTGGAAAAATCTCTGTATTACACTCATTTGACAGGTACTGAAACTGTTTTTAATTGGCTGGAAACTTTTAAGGGGGTTTCAGAACAGTACGGCTACAACTTTGATGCCTATGCCTTAACCAATTTACAGGAATGGCAAGACATAGTGGCGATCGCAGCGAACAATCCTTATCAGTTCCAATCGACCGCCAGTTCGATTTCTCGGCAGCAGACAAAGCACGTACTCCTGTACACAGAAGACTCAGGAGTCGGCGGTTTGGCTCAGTTTAACCACTCGCTGATGTGTAAATTAGCTGCGGATGGCTACCGAGTAACCAGCGTTCAAAGTCAAGCTTCTAATCCTTTAATTACCGAACAAAAACAACTAGGTATCGAACATCTTTGGCTAGAGTTCGACACGATGAAAGAGTTTTTGCGAATAGCTTACAATTTAGATGATGCTCAAAAGATTTACGCCCAAGCTCGACCAGATTTAATTATATTTAGTGACGGCTGGCCGATGGCTAACTTTGCAGCAAAACAAGTTGCGATCGAGCAAAATATACCGTACATAATCAGTCTGGGTTATATCAATCGCAATTATGAGACCTTCGATCGCGGCGATCAAATTCCATATTTCGATGCAGTTGCCTACCAGTACATGGTAGCCAAAGCAGCAGTAGCAGTTTCCCACGAGAATTTAAACTTGTTCCAAAGTCTATTTAAAGCACGTCTAGAACGAGGAAAAGTAATCTATTATGGCCGACCAAATAGTTATTTTGAGCCACCGAATCTTTCTACTCGCCAACGCCTGCGTCAAGAACAAGGAATCCCAGAAAATGCTGTCGTTTGTTTTACGGCGGCGAGGTTGACTCCAATTAAAGGATATCAGTATCAATTGCAGGCGATCACCCAATTGAAAAATCGTCCAATTTGGCCGCAAATTTACTTTGTTTGGGCCGGGCCTGGGTCTACTACTCACGACAATCTGGAACCTGAATTAAGAGCAACTGTGAGCAAATTGGGAGTAGAAGAACAGGTTAAATTCTTAGGACAGCGCTGGGATATTGCCGATTGGCTCGACGCCAGCGACATCTTTATTTTATCTTCCGAAGCAGAGGGAATGCCACTAGCAATTATGGAAGCAATGGCGAAAGGATTGCCCGTAATTGCCACAGCAGTCAGCGGTATTCCCGAAGAATTGGGAGACACGGGAAAGTTACTGCCCGATCCTACAATCGATCCAGCAGGAACAGTAAAAGAGTTGGTAGAAACGGTCGAAATATGGGCAGAAAATCCCGAAGCGCGCAGGCTTGCAGGACAATCGTGCAAAGCGCGAGCCCAAGAACTATTCAAAGAAGAACGGATGCTTCGGGAATATGAAGAAATAATTGAGCAGGCATTGGTAAGTGACGATGAGAGCGATAGTTTCTCTATTAGTCCGAAACTCAAAAAGCAGGTACAGCAAGTGGATAGCCTGCTGAAATACTATTATTTAGTGTGGAAAGCTTGGGAAGCTTACGAGCGGGGAGATATGTCCGCGATGGTGAATAATTTGCAATCTGCTTGGGCCTGCACACCTTATTTTACCACAGAAACTATCTTTGATTGGGTGAAAAATTTTGGTATTTTTGCTGCGGAGAAAGGAGTTCCGTTCGATGCCAACGAGCTGATTAACTCCCGATCGTGGCAACAAGTGATAGGATTAATACAGGGTTTTGAAGTGTTTTCATCTGTTCGTTAAAATAGAGCTCTTGCAGCATTCTTAGGAACGGGCAATATCCCCATTCCACAAACATCAACCAAAGAAAAGATATGCAATTTACATTCAAGTTCCCACGTATTAATAAACTGCTGCCAATTGGTTTAGCTATTGTCACTGTTCTGTTAATAGCCTATTTGGGACAGCCAAGAGCGATCGCCCAACTGCGATCGAACGTTACAGTAGATTTTGGACAGCCAGCCACCGGTACAATTTCCATGAGTGGCATCCTGCACGGAATCGACACTGCCAAACCGCCGGATAGCTCGATAAAACCCTTGCAGCCCAAACTTTGGCGGGCGGGGAGACTCGATATTTACGATCGAGTAATCGCCAGCGGAGCCGAGTTTCAGTTAGTAGTCAGCGACTTGTGGGGCTACGGTAGCAATCCCAATGGCTGGCCCTATCAAAACTACCCCGCGTGGGAAGCATTCATCCGACAGTTAGCACAGCAAAATAAAGGCAAAAAAATTATTTGGGATGTATGGAATGAACCAGATTGGAAAGATCCATTTTGGAACGGAAGCAGAGAACAATTCTTTGAAACTTACAAAAGAGCTTACAAAATCTTGCGGGAAGAATTGGGGCCGTCAGCAATGATTGGCGGGCCAAGCCTCGGCCGCTACAGCAAAGAATATCTCGCCGCTTTTTTGGATTACTGCAAGGCTAACAAACTTGAAGTAAACTTCCTCTCATGGCACGAACTTAACGACACGATGATTTTATTTATTGACGATCACGTAATTGAGGCTAAACGCAATTTTCAGCAAAGTCCCTCTTACAAGGAACTGAAATTGCAAAAAATTTACGTCAACGAAATTGTCGGGAACTTAGCGCAGTACCAGCCGGGAGAAATCTTAGGTTATTTGTATAACTTAGAGTATGCAAAAGCTGACGGTGCTTGCAGAGCTTGTTGGGAGAGTAAAGGGCCAAATAAAGTTAGCAATTGCTTCAACAATACGCTGAGTGGGATGGTCACGCCTAATACTTTTGAGCCGAGAGCCGCTTGGTGGACTTACAAAGCTTATGCTGACGGAGTTAATTCGCGGGTGCGGAGTTGGTCAAATAACAATCGCCTTGTCGCTTTAGCCAGCAAGTCAAATCCTGAAGGTAAAGCACAGATACTTTTAGGTTATTTCGATCCCAATTTTTCGTCAGCAACAACGGTAACATTAACCCTCGGCAATTTGGAGCAGCTAGGTATTCAAAGAGGTCAGAAAATCACTCTCAAATTAGAAAAAATTCCCAACAATCAAGAAGGATCAGTGCCAAAGCTTGTCACCGTTAAAGAAGAAAGTTTGTCGGTGGGTAGCGGCAGCTTGGCTTATGTTATCCCTAATTTCAACGTCCACGAAGGCTACTTATTGACGGTTAGCAAGTGAGCTAGCTATCCTATTAAATTGTGGACAACTTGTAGGGACACGACGGCGCCCATTTGTGTCAACTTAACGTTAAACCGATAGTCCGACAGGGGTTGAAACCCCTGCCTCAAAGCTGAAGTCCTCTAAAAGAGGACTAATGAATTATTCAGTCCTCTTTTAGAGGACTTTGGCTATTAGACAGGGAATTCATTCCCTGGCGGACTGGCGGGTAGGCGCGAGGACTAGCGGACGAAAAGCTTAAGTTGACACGCTTTGGGCACTGCCGTGTCCTTACAAATATATAGACAAATTGTGGGGCACGGCAGTGCCGTGTCCCTACAAATATATAGATTTTATCTAGGATTATTCAAAGATTTTTGCACCGATTCCAACCACTCTCGGACTGTTTGATTTTCGGATTGTGGGTCGTAGTAACACCCTAATTCATCAAGGATTAATGCTTCTAAATCGGGTGGGGCGATCGGCATTTCTAGCAGTTTGCTGAGTTCTTGCGATGCAGCTTCAACACTTGCGGGCGGTTCGCTGCTGCGGTAGTTGTTCACTACATCGCTGGGAGTGTCAGCTTCTAATGGCCAGTCTTGGTGAAAGTAGGAACTGAAAAATTGGGTTAAATGAGGAAATGGATTGATCATTGGGGATAAGCTGTGAGAATAAAGTATCCGGGAGGTAATTTGGCGCTGCGCTGGAGGACGATTCTCAGGCGAGATGTTGAAGTTGCTTTGGATGCGCGGCGACGCAGAGTAATGCCAATTATTCTGTTGGCGTTGTAGTCGATCGTATAACGATTGCCTCGACTTTTCACCCAAGAGTCGATCGCACTTTGATTTCTGTTCATTGCTTCTCCAATAGCCGCTTCAGCGACGGAACGGTCAGTAAAAGAAGATGCTGCAGAAATTCTCGTTTCGCTTGCGAGTCGCTGTGCTAGTTCTGCTTCTGTTTTGCCAACGTGTCTTTCTAAAGTGTGTCCTCCTGCTGATTCGTGAAAGTCTAATCCGCCGCCCGGTATGTTGGGCACAAAAGCTAGGGTGGTTTGTGGTATAGTTGATCCTTCCGGTACAACAACCGTGGCGTAAACACCAGGTATAGCCGATTGGAATAATATAATTATTGAGGCGATCGCACAGAGGATACCTAAAAACTTTTTTAGGCGATCGAGTTGATTTTTCATTTCTGTTGAATCTCTTCCTTATATTTAGTATATGTGTTGGCTTTTTTTGTCTATTTCCTAATCTACCATTCCTAAGTTAGAAATTGCGCTGTATTCAAATATACTGTCCGCAGTACCCACCCTACTGTTAGTTATAAATTGCGCGCAGCATTCAAATACACGGTGCGGTCGCGCGCACCCTAGAATTATTTATAAGAGTTCGTGATTTCGGCGGTTTACAAAGCTTCACTCACTATGAGAAAATGTTAATAATTCTTTGAAAAAATCCCTGATGATTGATGATAAATTAATTTATCATCTTTAAAAATGTGACAAAATGCAAGTAGTTATCCTAGCTGGCGGTCTCGGTACTCGTCTCCGAGAAGAAACAGAATTTCGTCCCAAACCCTTAGTTGAGGTGGGGGGGCATCCAATTATTTGGCACATCATGAAGATCTATGCACACTACGGTTTCCAAAACTTTATTGTGTGCTTGGGCTATCGCGGCAACATGATTAAAGAATATTTCCTAAATTATGAAGCCATGAACAATGACTTTACTATCTGTCTGGGACGCCAACATACCATCACTTATCACGAGGAACATCTCGAACAAGATTTTAAAGTGACACTAGCTGAAACTGGCGCCGCAAGCATGACAGGAGGGCGGGTAAAACGGATCGAAAAATATATCGATCGCGAGAATTTCATGGTGACATACGGCGATGGAGTAGCTGATGTCGATATTGACGCCTTGATGGATTTTCACAAATCTCACGGGAAGCTGGCAACTGTCACTACATTTCGCCCGATTTCTCGCTTTGGAATTTTGGAGGTAGACAGCGATAGCCGCGTAGTTCAATTTACTGAAAAACCTCAAATCGACGGCTGGATCAGTGTTGGATATATGATATTTAACCGCCGGGTATTTGAGTATTTGGGGGGAGATGATTGTATTTTAGAACAAGAGCCGATGCAGCGTTTGGCGGCAGATGGACAGTTGATGGCTTACCGTCATGAGGGCTTCTTCTTTGCGATGGATACTTTTCGAGAGTACAAGTATTTAAACGAACTTTGGGATGAAGGGAAGGCTCCTTGGAAAGTGTGGAAATAATTTAGTTTTGGGGCGAAATTAGATTTCCGCCCCACACAATTTTGAATAAAAATTACTATAAAATTACCTCATAAATGCGGTTGCTTCGTAGATTTTTCGTGAGTTGTCGCAAAAATCGTAGTAACTGGGTTTTTATAGATCCCTATCCGTGGGAAGTGAAACTATCCCAAATAAGGTGAAACTCACTATAAAATAATTATAAAAAATGGATTCGCAAGAAATTCTCAACAGCACAAAAACTTACTTACAAGAGTGCGTTGCACCCCACGCGGAAATTATCGACAGCGACTCGGAAGCGCTAAAAACAGCAGTTGCGGGATTGGAAGATCGATCGCTCTTAGCATTGCGAGTTCCCCAAAAATGGGGCGGTGCCGAAGTTGCACCGGAGATTTTTTACCAATATCAGGAATTGACGGCTCGATATTCCGGCGCTTTGTCTTTCCTGCAAACTCAGCACCACAGCGCAACTGCGATGCTTGCCAACAGCGACAATGAAATGCTAAAAAGCAGATACTTGCCCGCGATCGCCCAAAAAGAGTTACGCTTGGGTATTGGGTTTTCGCATTTAAGGCGATCGGGCGATCCGGCTGTCACCGCAACTCCCACAAAAGCGGGCTATTTACTGTCAGGAAAAGTTCCTTGGGTAACAGGTTTTGGATTGTTTCAAAAGTTTATTGTAGCTGCGGTAATTCCTGACGAACGCGCTGTTTTCGGTTTAGTGCCTTTTGCCAAAATTGAACGCGAATACGGTAAAATAGCTTGTAGCGAAATCATGCAGTTAATCGCTATGAACTCGACTAATACTGTGACAGCCACTCTCGATAATTGGTTGCTGCATGAATCGGAAATAATTTCAGTTAAACCTGTCGGCTGGATTTCGGAAAACGACAGCAAAAATATACTGAATTTTGTTCCGGGTACTTTTGGCTGTATTCGAGCGGGATTGGATGTAATTGCAGCAGCGGCGGCGGCTAAGAATTCACCTTTTATAACGACAGCTTGCCAAAAACTAGAGCAAAAGCTCGATCGGCTAACAGAGAATTTCCAACAATCTCAACATAGCTCGAAAGCAGAACAATTAGCGCTGCGAGCTCAAGCCATTGATTTAGCCGTGCGTTGCGGGCACGCTGCGGTTGCAGTTTCTAGCGGTGCTGCTAACGGTGCGGTACACCCAGCCGGGAGAGTTTATCGAGAAGCTTTGGTGTATACTGTTTCCGGGCAAACAAAGGATGTGATGGAAGCAACGCTCGATCGACTAATCGAATTTTAGATTTTAGATTTTATATTTTATATTGAGCTCGCCGAGTGTCAAAAACTCAACTGTTTTTAATAAATAATAGATATATTTAACCTGATGACAAACAACTTAAACTCAAATAACTTAAAAACGATCGCCTACAGCAAAATTGTAGACTTAACCCATTCAATTCACCCCAATATTCCCATTTGGCCAGGAGATCCATCGACAGAAATTGCCACAGTAGCTCAAATAGAAACAGACGGGTATTTCCTGCGAAAATTCTCGATGGGAGAACACAGCGGCACTCACATCAACGCACCCAACAGCTTTTATGTAGGAGGCGCCAGCATTGATAGTTATTCCCCGCAGTCGCTAGTTGTGCCGGCAATTGCGATCGACATCCGAGAGCAAAGTCTTGCCAATCCCGACTACACTTTAACAATTGATGATATATTGACTTGGGAACGGCAGCACAAACTTATAGAACCGGGAAATCTAGTTTTATTGTATACTGGCTGGCAAGAAAAATGGGATAATCAGGGAGCATTTTTTAACCGAGACGAGCGCGGAATTTGCCACTTTCCCGGATTTGGGAAAGCAGCCACTCAATTTTTGCTAGATGAACGCTCGATCGCCGGAGTTGGAACCGACACCCACGGAGTCGATACCGGGCGAGATGAAAGTTTTGCGGTTAACAAATTGGTATTGGAAAAGCAGCGAATAGTGCTGGAAAATCTAGCAAATCTCGACTTGTTACCTGCGGCTGACATCACTTTAGTTATCGGAATATTGCGCCTTGTGGGAGGTTCCGGTTCGCCCGTATCGGTGTTAGCTTTTGTTGCTTAGTGCGGTCAAACTTACATCTTGTACCATTCTCAAGAACAGGCTTTTCGTCCTGTTCCACAAAGAGTGAATTTTATTGTGGAACAGGCCGAAAAGCCTGTTCCTAAACAGGTAATTGAGAATGGTGCAATATCTCAGGTAAAATTAGATTGAGAGAAGTCGAGTAAAAACAATAAGATTAATGACAGAACTGCCCAAGGATCTCAACGAGGCGATCGCCCAATCCCGCATTGCCACCGCCGCTGCCCTCTCGGACGGCAAAAATCTACTGCAAGTCGAATTAGTATTTCCAGAAATCGCCCTGCAAGCACAGTCTATCACCCTACAATTTCTCCCAGAATTTGAGGAAATCTACCCCGGAGTAAAAGTCTTTTTTCCCGACACTGGTGCGGCAGCCCTCGCGCGCCGCGACTGGGGAGAAACACCGTTTAAAGTCACTGATTTGGGTAGCAGTCGCACCCCTGTTGAAGATAAAATATCACCGGAAGATCAACTTTTCATTTTGATCAATCCAGCAGCCGTAGAAGTGGCCCAAGTTGAAAAAATTTATATAGCTGCGGCCGGTCGCCCAGTAATTCTACTCAACCCGCGCCTGGAAGATGTTGCCACCATAGGTATAGGCTATGCGGGCCGACAATTGCGCGATCGATTCCTCAGCAAAATTGAATCCTGCTACTACATCAGACCCCTAGACACTGCTGCTTTATTCCGCTGCTACCCCCAATCGTGGCAAGTGTGGCTGGAAACAAACGACGAATACCAACTAATTTCTGAAACCGCCCAAAAACCTGTCGGAGACGACTTAGAGCGGATTTTAGCCAAAGCTCTCGGAACCGACGATCCTGACTCCACCACACCTGCAAAACCTCTAAAAAAGAAAGGTTTTTTGGCAGAACTCCAGACATTCCTCAAAGCTTTGACTCAGTAAGGAACCCCATAGCTAAAGCTAGGGGCTTTCAAGAAGTCCGACTCTTGCCGAGCGGTTCAAGGAGAAAGCCCGAACCTTACCAGAGACAGGATTAGACCTACGTTTTTCGAGTCATGATACCGGAGAATACGACGCTAGTTTTCCGCTCTATCGCCAAAAGTTAAACAGGCTTAACGGGGTTAAACCAGTGCTTTTGGCATAACAAGCTCAGAAAACATTCTCGAAGCGAACTTTACCCAGCAATGGAGGACTTAAAATGTCTAATTTTGTTTTTGTAATAGATGCCAAGAAACAACCGCTAGCACCAGTTCATCCCGGCTTTGCACGGCGACTTCTGAAGCAAAAACAAGCGGCGGTTTACCGTAAGTTTCCTTTCACTCTGATACTTAAAGAATACCAGGATGATCCAACCTTACCCAATTTAAAGATCAAGATCGATCCTGGCTCCAGGGTGACAGGTTTTGCCATATTGAAGGGCGCACAAGTCATTTGGGCAGCAGAACTAACTCATAGAGGTCAGGCAATTAAAGATGCTCTACTCTCACGCCGTCAACTGCGGAGGGGACGGCGCAATCGGCACACTCGTTATCGTCAACCAAGATTCTTGAATCGCACCCGCCCTCAAGGTTGGCTAGCACCCAGTCTGCAACATCGGGTCGAAACCACACTTACCTGGGTCAACAAACTAATCAAACTTGCGCCGATTGGGTCAATAGCTCAAGAACTTGTGCGATTTGATTTACAACAACTTGAAAACCCTGAAATCTCAGGTATTGAATACCAACAAGGCACACTTTTGGGTTACGAAATTCGCGAATATCTTCTTGAGAAATGGGATAGAAACTGTGCTTATTGTGGTGTTACAAATACACCATTACAGGTTGAACATATTCACCCTAAAGCTAAAGGCGGGACGAATCGTATCTCGAATCTTTGTCTGGCTTGCGATTCTTGCAACAAAAAGAAAGATACTCAAGAAATTGAGCAATTTCTATCCCAGAAATCTGATGTTCTCAAACGTATCCAAGCACAAAGAAAACGCTCTCTTAAAGATGCTGCTGCGGTCAACTCGACACGTTGGGCATTGCTCAATCGGCTCAAAAAAACGGAACTTCCTGTGACCACGGGTTCTGGCGGTCAAACGAAGTTTAATCGGACTCGTTTACAACTGCCTAAATGCCACTGGTTAGATGCAGCGTGTGTAAGCAAAGTCGAAGAATTGAAGGTGCTGACTTCTCAACCGCTGCTAATCAAGGCAGCCGGACATGGAACCCGACAAATGTGCGGTACAGATAAGTTTGGCTTCCCAATTCGTCATAAATCAAGAAAGCAAATTCATCAAGGTTTTCAAACTGGTGATATTATCAGTGCGACCGTCACCGCCGGCAAGAAAATCGGCTCTTACACGGGACGAGTTCTATGCCGTGCATCCGGCTCGTTTGATATCGCCACCACGATGGGAAGAGTAGCAGGGATTAGTCATAAATATTGCAAACCAATTCATAAAAAAGACGGTTATTCATATGGATTTTGATTCGAGGCGACTGAAGTCGCAGCCACTTTCCTCCCGATGTCGGTAGCCCGGGGCTTCTCGCTCGTTTTTCGGTGAAATAACTCAAAGCTTTGCCTCAGTAACAGCAGTTGCAGAAGCAAAATTAACAGCTTGCCTGTTTTTCTATCAGTAGCTAGGCAAACAGCTACTGGTGAGCTTTACAGAATCTTTATAAAAAGCAGTATAATGGGTGACACCCCTCCACCGTAAAAGAGGGGAGGCAAATAACAGCAAAATCAGATGCTATAAGCTAGAGATGGGGCTTTTGAGTCAGGGAAGCGGATAAACACAATGGAGCACCGGCGCATTGTTATCGGGGACGTACACGGGCATTACGACGGCTTAATGACCCTGCTAGAGGCACTTGCCCCCAGCTCGAATGATCGCGTCTATTTTTTGGGAGACTTAATTGATCGTGGTCCCAAAAGCGCTCAGGTATTAGATTTTGTGCAGCAAAGCCCCTACCAAACTCTGTTGGGCAACCACGAACAACTGATGCTGGAGGCTTTGTCAGGGGTGCCGATGGATATGCGAGCGTGGCAATCTTGGCTCTACAGCGGCGGCGATGCGACAGTAGCAAGCTACAGAGATACAGGGATGATGCCGTACAAACACTTAGAGTGGCTGCGATCGCTCCCTACGTACCGGGACTTAGGGGACATCTGGCTGGTTCACGCGGGCGTTGACCCCCATCTGTCGATCGATGAACAGTCGATCGAACAACTTTGTTGGATTCGCAGGGAATTTCACACCATGTCGAAACCCTATTTTCCCAATAAATTAATTATCACAGGTCACACGATCACCTTTACCTTTCATGGGGTGAGACCGGGCGAATTAGTCAGGGGCGAAGGGTGGTTGGATATTGACACGGGTGCTTATCATCCCAAAAGCGGCTGGCTGACAGGATTTGACCTCAGCTACCGCAGAGTTTATCAAGTAAATGTATTTAACCATCAAGTCCGAATTTTGCCGTTTGACGAAGTTGTCAGGCAATTGAAGCCGCAGCCGATTGCACCCCCGGAACCTGCGATCGATTCTGTTGTTCCACAGGAGTGTTAAATCAAGTTTTAGTTGTAGGGTATGTCAGCTTAAGTCCGATCTATTAAATCGAAATTAATTTGCTGCTGACTTACCCTAGTAACTGGATTTATTTTTTAACGAACCGCGAAGACGCGTTAGCGAAGCGGCGCGTTAGCGCTAGATCGCGAAGTAAGAAAAGAGAAGAGAAGAGAAGAGAAAATAAGAGAGTGCCTGACTGATTTACATTTCTACGAACCTAAAAGTCTGCGGATTTCTAGCCTGTAATTCTCATTATCCAAACCTTCACCGCTAGCAAGATCTGGATCTATAGCCTGCGAAATAGCAGCAATGCGATCGCCAGTTGCCGGGTGAGTGCTCAAAATGCTCGGAGGAGAAGGCTTATTGAGCAACTTTTTCATAAAATCAACCATCCCAGATTGAGCGTAGCCCGCTCGCCCCATAGTTTGCAATCCCAACTGATCCGCTTCATACTCAGCTTGGCGACTGTGGGGGCGCCGCAAAGCCAATTCCACCCCAATCTGAACCGCCTGAGATCGATCGAGCCCTGTCGCCGAAGCTACGCCTGAAGCTATGGCCATTTGACGCATTTGTTTAATCGCGTGGCGAGCATTAATGTGAGCGATTTCGTGGGCGATTACACTTGCCAATTCTGCCTCATTGTCCGCCGCCGTCATCAAACCTTTATTCACATAAACAAAACCGCCCATAGTTGCAAAAGCATTAATCGTGTCGTCGTCAATCACTTGAAAAGTATAAGGAATATTTGGGCGAGTGCTTTCTTGAGCGAGTCGTTGACCGATGCGGTTGATATATTCTGTAGTGTCGCGATCTCGGTCAATCTTAAACTCGCTGCTTGTCAACTGCTGATTAATTTGTCGGCCAATAGTCACCTCTTGGCGATCGGACATATTCGACAATTGAATAACTTGAATGCCCCGAAAAATCAGTTCAGGCAAAGAAAATGCTTGAGTCGGTTCCGGGGAAACCACCCCGATACCCGCAGCCACAATCAGGGACAGAAACAGATAAATCCCCCGGCCGCAAGTACGCCGGCAAGTCAACCAAAAATTTTTTAACATGAGTGATAGGTGCCAGAAGTTAGATAAAATTGTAGGAAAAACTCGAAAAGTCACTAAATAGGCAGACGTAATTTGAGGCTGCTTAGTTGCTATTCTAGCTTTTTGTCAATTTTTAACGTCGCCACCAGCTTCTGGGCGATCCAGCCAAGGCTAACCAACCGCCGTTAACTGCCTTCTGGGTTAAGTGCCCCAGTCATGCGGATTTTGGGCGATCGTTGTGGTAATATCTTTTAGCTTCAGGACTTACGCATCAATAAAGTATGTCATTGCCAGCGGTAGCTCAGCAATAGCACCATCTGTTTTTCATCGATGTCTGCGTAAGTCCTGAGCTTGTAAACATACTCCTGTCGCTATCAGTATAATAGGCGATTATGAAAATTTTGGATTCTCAAGGCCGGCTATTCGGCAAACTCAGTATTCTAGACGTAGCTGCCGCTCTGATCGTACTGCTAGTTGCAGTCGGAATCTTTTTCTTTCCCGGCACTTCTGGCGGTTCCGTCGCCCAAGTCGGCACCAGTGTCAAACCTGTAGAAATTGATGCAATTGCGATCGGTCTCAAAGGAACAAACGTTCAAGATTTGTTCAAACCAGGTGATAAAATCAATGTGGTAATCCGCAATCAACCCTCCGGTCAGATTACCATCAAATCGGTCAAAACTCTCACCAGAACCCTAGCAGTTCCTCAGCCCAACGGCACTCTGAAAGCTCTCCCCGATCCCAGAGAAGAAGAAGCTTTCAGCAAAAATATGATGTTTACCTTAGAGGGAAAAGGTCAACTTACTGAAAATGGCCCTGTTTTAGGTAATACGAAAGTCAAAATTGGCACTACGCTAGAGCTTGAAGGCAACAAGTACATTTTCAACGCCAGCGTTATCGACGTGCGAGTAAAAGAATAATTAGTAGTCAGTAGTCAGTAGTCATTAGTCATTAGTCCTTAGTAATGGGTAAGGACTAATGGGTAATGGGTAATTAATCTTCCTTGTTGCCTCTTCCTCCATCCGTTACATCCGTTAAAAAATCCGTTGCCGAACTTCCTTCTTCCTTTTTCCTCCATCCGTTACATCCATTTAAAAATCCGTTGCCGAACTTTTTCACCCTTCCGAAAGCAATTTTAAGTATTGCCGAATTAAGCCAATCGTGACAGCGGGAATTTCTAACTGCGGAGTCAAACCTACGTTTTCCAGAGGTTGAAAAACTTTGATTGCTTCGGGGTTGAGATTTGCCAACCGCTGGCCGATATCGGGCCCGGTAAACTGCGATTTTTCTCCCCAAATAATCGCTGTCGGCCTTGTTAGCTGAGTGATGTACAGCGACAAATCAAAGCACAAATCTCCCCGCACAAAAGACAGGGCGGCATATTCTGCATTTGGTTCCAAAGCAGATTGGAGGTAAGCATCAACAATTTCTTGGTAAACGCGACGCGAATCGGCAAATTGGCGTTGTTCTAGGAAGCTACGGATGCCGCCGTCTGTGGCGATTCCGGTACTGTAGAGCAAGCGATCTAAAATCGGCGTGTTGACTAGCTTAGCGAAGAAACTGCTGCCGTAATCTTGTCCGAAGTCCGACAAACCGCTGGGTATGGTCAAAATCAGAGATTTGAAAAGATCCGGCCGTGCGATCGCAGCTCGAATCGCGATCGCCCCTGTTAGCGAAGAAGCAATCACCTCTGTCGGACTGCCGCAAGTTTTTTCGAGAAATTCGATCAAAGTTGTGATATAATCTTCAACCTGATAATTTCTTGCCGGATGTTCCGATCGCCCCCAACCGATTAAATCAGGTGCTAAAATTCGATATTCTGTCGCAAAAGCCGGATAAACTTTCGACCATTCGTAGGCACTCGACCCGCCGCCAAAACCGTGAAAAAATACTAAGTTCGGCTTATTTTCCGAAGTTGAGGTCGGCAACCCCATCCAAGGCATTTTTTCAGCAGTGTAGTAAACCATTCTGCCGAGAGAAGTAACTATTGATCGCTGACCGAAGCCGAGGGGTACAAGCATAAACTAACCTTAATCGCTGTTATATTTTAGATTCTTTTCCGTCGCCCCGTCTTTGTTTAAAAAACTTGCAAAGCTGGTGGCGTTTTTGTAAAGATTGAGTAATGATTTAAATCTATTTTAGTACAGGTGAAGCGTGAAACTACAGACAGCAAGTAAGTTTTGCGATTTGGGCAATTCGGCTGTGTAGTTATCCTTACCCTTGCAAACTACCGCTGATGGGAGATAATAGCAAAATGATGGGTAAGACCCCTCAACAAAATAGAGTCTGTTCGCTAACTGGGAAAGCAGGCGCTCGGAAAGGAGGACTATTAGAACTGGCTTTCAGGCAGGCGGCAGGTTTGCCGACGCTCGCCAATCACAAATCATTAATCACGATATTTTGCGGAGCAGTGGCTTTTGAGGTCGAAAGTCTTTGTTGGAGGGCGGGCAATGGGGTTTCGATTCCTAATTGCAGGTTTGGCAATCACTGACCTCGCCGTTATCAATTCCAAAACAGAAGAAACAACTAATCTCAGGGAGGTCTACTAAAATGCAACTGCTCAGAAAAAGGGATCGCGAGGGTTTTATGGTTGATGCGAAAAGTCTTCAATCGGACGGGTTTGCAGAATTTGACACAGCCTGTCGAAGCATGGATTTAAACGGCAAAAAGTCTGTTGTCGCCACTCCAGAACGCTCAGGCGCAGGGTCAGAGGTGCGATCGCGTGCCACAGTACCTGCGATCGTCCGCGTAGCTTTAGAAGACTTGAAATGCTTTGAAGTAGTAGAACACCAGTTTGCACATTGGGGGGTGACTTTTAGCAATGCCGTCGCCATCCAACCTTCAAACCCAGCATTTTTCACGGGTTCTGGGGCAACAGTGTTAATGGGCGCCCCCAAAAGCGGACTGATAGAAGTAACTTTTAAGTATCCAGTTCGCTGGGTGTCAGGACTTGTCACCAGTTCGCGACGAACTGTTTTATCAGCTTGTGACATTGACGGCAACCCAATTGTTCAGGATGAAATGCCGGCGCCCAATCTGGTCGGGTCTAATTCTCCGATCGCCCCTAGGGCTCCCCTGCGCGTAAAAGCTCCGAATATTCATCGAATTAGTTTTTACGCTTTTGACGGTCAGCTAATAGTCGATGACTTAATGTTTGGATTTTAGATTTGAACTAAATTGCCAAATAGTTCGCTAAACTTATCCATAGTTAATCCTTAAGAAGAAGTTTTATGTGGAAAGTGGCAGAATTTGGAAAGTTAGTTGGAGTTTCGTCTTCTACCTTACGGCGTTGGGAAAGTGAAGGCAAGTTAGTCCCCAATAGGACACTAGGCAACCAGCGTCTTTATACAGAAAGTCACCTGAGTATCGCCCGAAATCTGAAAACAGGTAAAACACCAAACCGAGTTATCGTCTACTGCCGCGTCTCATCCACTGCACAAAAACCAGAGTTACTTCGCCAGACACAGGCTATGGAACAATTTTGCTTGGCCCAAGGTGTCTCCATCACGGACTCCATTCAAGAGATTGGGGGAGGACTGAACTTCAATCGTCCCAAATTCCTGCAAATCATACAATGGGCAATACAGGGCGAAGTCAAGATGCTATACGTGGCTCACAAAGATCGACTCTGCCGATTTGGATTTGAATTGGTCGAGCAAATTCTACAGTGGAATGGCGGAACGATTATCGTCGCCAACGCCGAAACCCTTTCACCGCATGAAGAATTGACTCAAGATTTACTCTCGATTATCGACTGCTTTTCTTCCCGCATCTACGGGTTACGGAAATATCAAGCAAAAGTTAAGAATATTGTAGAGGATATAGATCCTTGTTCAGAGTCCCATATACTTCACCAAGTAAAGAATTCCAAGTAAGTTTAACTATGTTTGCCGTCAAACGATCGCTAAAATTGAATAACAACGAAGCGACTTTGATGGCAAAACACGCAGGATGAAGGCGGGTTGTGTTTAATTTCGGGTTAAGCTTGCGAACTCAAATATATAGTGAGGGCAAGCTTTCGGACTCGAAGGTGATAAATGAAGTCAAAAAAGTTCTCACCAACCACGTCAAGAAGCAACCTGAATTCGCTTGGATGAATCGGTTGTCTAGCGGAGTCTACCAAAACGCTTTGATTGACTGGAAAGATGCGTTTACTCGGTATCGTTCCGGGAAAGCAGGTCATCCAAACTTCGCCAGTCGCCGGAATAGTCAATCTTTTACAGTTGACTCATCTAGCCCAAAAGTTCTTCTAAAAGGTGGTAAGCTGTCGCGCATTTAAATTGTATATTCAGGGCGGGCGGGACGCCCAACCCCTACTCCCCACAAGACTTTAAATTTTTTTGACATACAATTTAAATGCCACAACAGCTTAACACCATTAAGATTCCTACATTGGGAACGTTTCGGCTTGGCGTGTGCCACTAGAATGTGGTTACGTGTCTCAAACTTTTACTCTTTCAAAATAAGGCAGTCGTTGGTTTATTTCATTGTGTGTTGATGCAGAACGTTTACCAGTTCAGCAATCTCAGGCATCCGTGGGAATCGACCTAGGCATTAACTATGAATTAAAGATGTCCCAATTGCGATCAGCCCTCGCAGGGTGAGTTTTGTAACTTCAAGCGAAAAGGTAATTCCTACCGTGAATCAGCAACGCCGCACCAAAACCGTTGATAGGCAGTGCGAAAACCAAACTTGCTACTTTACAACGTCAAGCGTCAAAGCAGGTAAAAGGCTCCAATAACCAGCGCAAAACCTACAATAAAATTAGCCTAATTCACACACAAATAGCTTGTATTCGTCAAGATTTCTTGCACAAGTTAACAATTTACTTAGCCAAGACTTTCAAGCTCATCAAAATAGAAGACTTGAATATAAAAGGGATGATGGCTAATCACAAACGGGCGGGGCAATATCCGATCTTGGGTTTTACGAGTTCAAGCGTCAACTCGATTACAAATGCCAAATGTATGGAGCAAATTTAATCCTAGTAGACCAATGGTACCCTAGTTCTAAAACTTGATCGAATTGTGGGAATAAAAAAAATATGCCACGCTCGTCTTCGGACTTATGATTGTCCTGCTTGTGGTAGATATATCGATCGCAATTGGAATGCAAGCGTTAATATTTTGAACTGGGAACCCTCGGCAGCCAGGGATAGCCGACTCTTTCCACTACGTTCCACTCAATAGCGTAGGAAGTAAACTCGGACGATCTAAAAATAGCTTTAGATAAGTTTAGATAATTTGTCCGAAGCAACAAAGCCATAAGTAGCGTCCCAAGTCTGCAAACCTTCGAGAAGGGCATTGCGGACTACAGCTTCTGGTTCCCGACTCAGCATCAGGCGAAAGCACTCGGCAGCGCGGGAACGGGCGATCGAACTTTTGACGGAACTCACAGGGCCAAACCCACCCTGATTCACCAAATCGGTCATTTGCCGCACTGCAATCAAACGCTTCACGGGGTCAGCATCAGTCAAATCCGCCAGAATGCGATCGAGCGCCACTTCATCTTTTGCGGCCCCCAGACTCAACCCTTGCCGCAGCAACAGCCCTGCAATCGCGATCGTGCCCAAATTCTGCAAAATCACGCTCAAAGCCATCCAGTGGCTGCTTGAGTCCGCCCAAATCGCCAAACTCATGTAAGCGCCCAAGGTAGCAATGCCGCCGGTGCCGACGGCTAAAACGAACCGACGGTTCGGGCCCTCCCAAAATTGCTCGCCTTTTGCCCGCAGCAATTGCCAGTCCCACGACTGCCCTCGGTAAACCAGCATCATCGCTGCTATCCCCAGGCCTGTGGAAAAAAGTAACTGACTGTTCCACCACCCCCAAACTGCTGCCAGGGTGACAACTCCCAGCCAACCTTTTGATCGAGTCAAACTCTCTAGCAGCCACTTGAGAAACGCAGTAGAAACCACAGGCGATCGGGCCCAGGAGGTCTTGCCATTTACCCTCTGGCGTCTTGTTTCGACAGTCCGGCCTGTGGCTGTTGGGGTTGCCGGCGGGCGATCGTCCAAACTAAATTCTCTCAAAGCTTGACCATCAGTTATTTCTAAAGACAGGTCGCTCAACGGAAGATTACCGAGTTCCAAAGTGCGATCGGACACTTTCACAGGCGATCTATTCAGCTTGGTTGTAGTTTTTTTAACTTGATTCATACTGACTTTTTTGAAAAATAACTTAAAGTTATCCAGGCTTTCTTAGCACTGATTTAGATTCTCGGCAAATAAGACTCTAAGTTTCTATGATACCGGAAATTCAACCCCGTGGCGAGTACCGCAACTGCGCTGAATTCCGAGAAATCCTTACCAAAAATAGAGCAATTGAAGATTTTTGAGAAAATCACGAGAGGTTAACAGCGAATATTTCTGCATCACTCTGGAGACAGAATGGCGCTCGGAGTTGGCATGATGGCAAAAAATCGAAATTTTTTAATTTCCGAAAATAGGGGAATTTTGAGTGATTCAATTCGTCCGCCAAGAAATGCACGACGAAAATTTAGCCTTTTGCCAGCAGGCCCGGACTCTCGCTGCTACCCCGGTGTCAGATGAGGCTGGGTTCAGCTTGACCGCTTGCGGGACGAACCGCAGCGCGCAGGGCGGGCCGAGAATCCAGACAGTATTGGCGGATAATTAATAGCAGGAGCATTCCTAAACTGCTAAGATTTTTGAATTAATGGGAGTTGAGTTAATTAAACCGGGTTCGGGTAAAAACGACTCCCTGATGCTCATGGGCAGCGGTTAAATGGCCGGAGCATCTCCAGTCGGGTAAATTAACCGTCATTCTTGTAGAGGCGCCTTTACGCCCGATCGGCAATATCAGCCAGATATCGGCGCAAAAAAGTCCCGACACCTGCATATTATGGTTGATCGACCTGACTAAATAGCAGGAAGCCCATCATCCGCGTTCTAACCCGTAAAGCAGCAAGGCAAACAACCGACCGCGCGATCGTGTTCGCCAAGTGCGGAGGCTGGAAAAACAGCGGCTTTTGACCAAACTAATACAGAACTACTGCCCCAAAGTGTGTCTGCGGAGGTTAGGCTAGTGAAGAGACGAAAAGAATAGTTACGATCGAGACTTCATTAGTCTACCTTGTAATTTATTGCTCAGTTGTCAAGCCCAACAGTTTTGCATTCTCGCGATGAGCGAGACTCTTGGCACTTCCAACAAGTGGGGAACTCGACCGTCAAAGAACTTGGGTTTGATGGTAAAGCCCTTAGTAATATGTAAACACCTTATCGATAACTCGCCAACTCGCCGGAACAATCTTGCAAGAAAACTCATGTCTAGTATGCAAAACCAATTCACGGTTCACTTCTGGGGCGTTAGAGGTAGCATAGCGTCTCCCGGGGCAGAAACAGTACGTTACGGGGGCAACACGCCCTGTGTAGAAATGCGAGTGGGTGACAGTCGCCTAATTTTCGATGGCGGTACTGGATTGCGGGTTTTGGGACAAACTCTCCTGTCCCAGATGCCCGTAAAAGCTCATATGTTTTTTACTCACTCTCACTGGGATCACATTCAAGGATTCCCATTTTTTGTCCCAGCTTTTATTCCTGGGAACTGCTTTCACATCTATGGGGCTATTGCTCCTAATCAGGCTACTATCCAGCAGCGCCTCCATGACCAGATGCTGCACCCCAATTTTCCGGTACCCCTGCAAATTATGGGGGCAGACCTGAAATTTAACGATATAGAAGTGGGCAAACCGCTGGAAATCGGAGAGATTAAGGTGGAAACTGCTTTGCTGAACCATCCTGGGGAAGCTATAGGCTACCGCGTCAACTGGCGGGGGTATGCGGCTGCTTACGTGACTGATACCGAACATTTTCCCGATCGTTTAGACGAAAATGTGCTGCATTTGGCTCAGGATGCTGAGGTGCTGATCTACGACGCTACTTATACCGATGAGGAGTATTATGCCGAGAAGAGCAGCAAGGTCGGCTGGGGACATTCGACTTGGCAGGAAGCGGTGAAGGTAGCAAAGGCTGCTAATGTCAAAAAGTTGGTGATTTTTCACCACGATCCGCTGCACAATGACGAGTTTTTAGACAGGGTGGGAGAACAAGTGGCTCAAAGGTTCCCGAACAGTTTGATGGCGCGGGAAGGTTTGTCGTTACAATTGCTGCCTCCTGATAACGATTTGTCTGAAGCCTCGGTGCAAGCGCCTCAAGTTCATGTCTGATGGATTTGAGCTTGTCAGATGGTTCTGAAATCTCGATCGGTGAAATCTGACATTTAAGCGAGGGCTGACCTCACTCAAAGACGGATACCGTGCCACGTGCTTCTGTCGTGGAAAACCAAAAAGTTTAGACCAAAGTTCAAGCTTCCAGATTTATCTGTGAAGTCAATTCTAAAATCTAAAATCTAAAATCTAACATCGACTGGCGATCGCACTAAGTATGTCAAAATTTTAAGCGTGTGGGTAACTTCTTCTTGTACCGCTGCTCTGACTCCAACTTCTGTTGCCTTGGGAAACTTTGATGGTTTGCACCTAGGGCATCGACAAGTCGTGCAGCCAATTTTAAATCGATCGCCTGAGCAAAATTCTGCGACGATTCTTGCGTCGGGGCCAAACTTGCGCTCCAACGCGGGCAGAGATGAAAATTTGGAAAGCGAACCTCCGGCGACCTGCTACAACGACTCAGCAGCACCGCCCGATCGAGCCGGCAGCAGCCATAATTTCGATAGTTTGATAGCCCCCAAAGCAGAGGGCAACAGCCTCTCTGGTCGCGATTCTGATGGGGTCGATCGGCTTTACGGCACTGTGGTGACATTCGATCCCCACCCGCAAGAATTTTTTACGGGTCAACCGAAAAAACTGCTGACGCCTCTGGCAGAAAAGGTAGAATTGCTCGCAGCAATGGGCGTCGAGCAACTTGTGCTGCTGCCGTTCGATCGAGAATTGGCGGCTTTGACTGCTTGTGAGTTTGTCGAGGAAATTTTGGTGCGACAACTAAAAGCGAGTCGAATTAGTGTGGGGGTTGATTTTCGGTTTGGGCGGGGACGCGCTGGGACGGCTGTGGATTTGCAGTCGATCGCGTCGGGTTACGGTATTGATGTTGCTCTTGTACCCCTGCACAATTGCGGTGAGGGCGATCGGATCAGCAGTTCTGCAATCCGCGAAGGTCTGGCATCCGGCGACCTCAGAAGAGCGAATCAGTTGCTGGGGCGACCTTACAGTTTAGTCGGAACTGTGGTTGGGGGACAGCGGCTGGGTAGGACGATCGGATTTCCTACTGCTAATATCGAACTGCCGCCGGAAAAATTTTTGCCACGTTTTGGCGTGTACGCGGTGCGAGTCTCGGTGAAGCAGGGAGGGGAAAAGATGGAAGATGGAAGTTCTTCCTATCAGCCGGAAAATGCCAAATCTCTAATCCCCGGCATAGCACCAACTTTATCTTTTGTCAATGGGGTGATGAATGTTGGCTGTCGCCCGACGGTAGACGGCCTGCAACCCACTGTGGAAGTTCACCTGTTAGATTGGTCTGGGGATTTGTACGGTCAAACCTTGAGCGCGAGTTTGGTAGAGTTTTTGCGACCCGAACAAAAATTCGCTTCTCTGGATGCTCTCAAAACTCAAATTCAGGCAGATTGTGATATTGCTAGAAGCGTATTAGCTGCTAAAGTCTAATAATTATGTGATCTAGAACAGGCGATCGGTTTTAAAAATGGTGCAAGATGAGTCAGACTAAATTCTAGTTGTACAAATACGAAGTCCGCAAGGCAAAGACTCAAGATTTTGGCAATCTTGATATCTTTTCAACAATTAGCAATTAGCAATTCGCAATTAACAATTAGAAATCAGGGATATGAGACAACATATTGAGCGGCTCAAACAAAATCTAGGCAAAACTATTGTTGGCAAAGCCGATGCTATTCGCTTGGTGTTGGTAGCGGTGCTTTCGGGCGGACACGCGCTGCTGGAAGACGTGCCTGGTGTGGGAAAAACGCTGCTGGCAAAGTCTTTGGCGCGATCGATCGATGGGAAGTTTCAGCGGATTCAGTGTACTCCCGATTTGTTACCGACGGATATCACGGGTACTAATATTTGGAATCCGCGCAGCGGAGAGTTTGAGTTTTTGCCCGGGCCAGTTTTTGCTAATGTTTTGCTTGCCGATGAAATCAATCGGGCGACGCCGCGAACTCAGTCAGCTTTGCTGGAAGTGATGGAAGAAAAGCAGGTGACAGTAGATGGAGTTTCTCGGAATGTTCCGACGCCGTTTTTTGTGATTGCGACTCAGAACCCGATCGAATATCAAGGCACTTTTCCCCTACCGGAAGCGCAGATGGATCGGTTTACTTTGTCTTTGACTTTGGGCTATCCCGCTGCGTTGGAAGAGTTGCAAATGTTGGAACGGCTTTCTGATAGTTTTGCTGTTGAAGATTTGCAGCCTTGTATTTCTTTGGAAGAAGTGCAGGAATTGCGTCGTTTGTGCGCTGGTGTGAAGGTGGAAGCCTCTTTGAAACAGTATATTGTAGATTTGGTACGATCGACGCGAGAGGATGAGGAGATTACTCTGGGGGTGAGTCCCCGGGGTGCGGTGGCTTTGCACCGGGCGTCCCAGGCATTGGCATTTATTTCAGGGCGGGATTTTGCTACCCCGGATGATGTGAAGGATTTGGCGCCGCACGTACTGTCTCACAGGTTGATTCCGGCGGGGGGAAGGAGGGCTAAGACGATTGTTGACAAGTTGTTGCGATCAGTTCCTATTCCTTAAAAAGTTTGTAAGTAGGTTGTTTTATTTAAAGGAACAGGCATCTTGCCTGTTCCACAAAGAATGAATTTTTTTGTGGAACAGGCATCTTGCCCGCCCTTGAAAGACTTATTAATAATTGTGCAAGATGCCATATCAAATCGGGTAGCATCGGAATTATAAAATCAAGTCAACAATCACGGACGCTGCAACCGGAATTGAGATAATTCATCTGCGTTAATCTGTGTTTATCTGCCTGTATCTGCGGCAAAAAAAAGATAATTTATTCACCGCAGATGAGAATGGATTGACTCTGATTCACGCAGATAAAGAGAAGAGATATATGAAGAATTCCCCTGCTAACAGATTTGATGTCAGTTAATCAATAGGTTTTGCACCATTATCAAGCACTCTCAAACAGCCCCACTAATTTTTTTGCCTCTAAATCAACATTGTGTTGTTGAGCAACTCGTTCTGCTCCTGTTTTCCCCATTTGTTCTAGTTTTTCTAAAGGTGCTTCCAATACCGCGCGCATCGCTACCGCTAATGCTTCTGCGGAACCGGGAGGAACTAACCAACCGCAAACACCGGGTTCTACGAGTTCCGGGATGCCAGCAACATAAGTGCTAATTACGGGCCGATTGAGAGCGAGGGCTTCCATAATTACGACGGGCAAACCTTCAGCAAAACTCGGCAATACCATTGCCCGTGAAGCTAAAATCTCTTGCTGAACTCGATCGCCACTGGCCCAGCCGGTAATTTCTATATGGTTTTGCAGACCGAGTTGCAGAATCTGCTGTTCAATATCCGATCGCAGCGGCCCGTCTCCTACCAGTACCAACTTAAACTCTAAGCCTTGAACTGCTAGCAAGTTAGCAGCTTCTAGCAATAACAAATGACCTTTTTGTTCGCTGAGTCTGCCAATGCAAGCTAAGCGGGGTGCTGCGGGTATGGGGACGTAGGGTGCAGCTAAAAATGCGGCATCTACGCCGCAGTGTATGACGTGAATTTTTGACCAAAAAGTGCGATCGCACCACCGAAAAAGCTGACTTTTACCGAAGGAACTAACTGCTGCTACAAAGGTCGATCGCTTAATTTTTTCGTCTAAGGAAAGAAGTGTCGCTTTATCAAATTCTTCAGGGCCGTGAACGGTGAAACTGTAAGTCGGGCCGCCAAGCACGCGGCACAGCATAGCGACTGTTGTCGAATTTGTCCCAAAGTGAGCGTGAACGTGTGCTGTACCGGATTCTGCAAACCAATTTAAAAGAATGCAAGCTTCTGCTAAATAAGCTAGATGCAGCAAAATCCCCCGTTCCGAGTGCCAGCCAACTTTGAACATTAACCGCACAGCTTCGATGAATCGAATTGGTCTAGTTGCGGCAACGCGCAGCAAACCCCACGCTAACCCCTGTACACCAACTCCTAAGATTACTTTAGTCAATTCTTGCTCTAGTTTGTCGGCCTCATCAACGAGTTCAGACTCGCAGGATCGGATCGAAAAACGTGCGACTTTCATGCCGCATTTTTCAACGGCTAGCACTTCTCTGCGGACAAAGCTGTGGCTGACTTTGGGATATTGGTTGACTAAATAAGCGATGTTCATGAACGGGGAGAAAATTTTATGGTAAAACTTAGATTAGTTTAGCCTTTGGTTGCAGTACGTGGGCAACAAATTTAGCTGATTTGTTGAGCTTATTTGAACAGGGGCGGAGGGCGATCGCTTTTGGCGGGATGGGGGAAGTGACAGCGGGGCGATGGCTATTCCGGTCAGAGCAAATCAATCCACACATTTTACATTTTTAATACAATAGTAAGGACTATTTTTAGGTAGTAGCCACAAACCCGTGATTTTCCCGCGAGCACATTGATCACCATGAAAGCCTTTTTTTAGGGTTCCCAATCAAAAACTGTCCGAAGTGTTTTCATATGCAAACTACTCCCAATCAAGTTTAACAGCCCCCAGATTGCCTCAAGAATTGGTAATTATTCAACCTGCAATTCCATCTAATTTCCTATTGTCACCTAAATTTTCCCAAAAATCGCTCGCCAGAAAAATAATCGCCCAAATCCCCAAACAACCAGCCACTCTCGCAACTCTCACAACTCCTCCAACTCTCACCACCAAAGATTTTTCTGAGGCGACTTGCTCTGCATCTACCCAAGATGACAGCAAATAAGGTAAAGTAAACGGCACAAGAGTCTAGAACTCTCCAACGACCGCAACTCGGCAAACCCGCCCCTGACCAGCAAAACTGGCCAGTACAGGCGGCATTAACCGCTAACCGTCAACCCCTAACAACCGACAAAAATGCAAACCTACTACTACGTTTTAGCCAGCCAACGCTTTTTGCTAGAAGAAGAAGCCCTAGATGAAGTGTTTAAAGAAAGAACCCGCAACTACAACGAACAAGAAAAACAAATAGACTTCTGGTTGGTCAAACAGCCGGCTTTTCTAGAAGCACCGACCATGGCAGAAGTTAAAGCAAAATGCCCTCAGCCAGCCGCCGCTATTATTTCTACCGATCCAGTCTTCATCACCTGGTTGAAACTGCGATTAGAATATGTACTGACAGGTGAATTTCAAGCACCGTCAGCAACTATTCCCGATGCCCTCGCATCCCTACAGACAGCATGACTAAAATAGCAAAATATCCGACAAAAGAACTAACAACAATTAGGGGTAAATTGTACAAACTTATTTTGTCTCTTCCCCTATTTTCTGCTACTTCGATCGCCCTTTTGGTATTGACAATTTTATCGAGTTCTGTTAAAGCTCAATCGAGCTGCCAACCGCCTCAGCCCGATGAATATCTACTGTTAATTGTCACCCGAACACCCGAACAGCAAGAAAGAGCAAAACGCTCTTTCCCTGGAAATACTAACAACACAGTTTGTCGGTACATCAATGACACGGTGACGCGAGTTGGTGGCTTTCGCGACTCGCAAATCGCCAGCGATTGGGTTAAATACATCGAAGATGTTGTCGGATTACAAGCTTACGTAGTACGATCGCCCGCAGCGGCACTACCCCAAAATTTGCCAGTCTACAGCCCTCAGCCAGCACCAGGTTCTGAACCAATCACCAATCCTTCAACGGGCAATCTAGGCTTCAATCCCCAACCCCTGGGCCCTGGTTATGCAGTGTTAGTAGATTACTTCAACCAACCGGAATTAGCCGCCCAAGTCAGGCAAGCATTAGGCACGCAAGTAGGCTTAGCTTCCTACGGCCAGCGTCCCTTTTTATTCGTCGCTTATACAACGGATCAAAACGCCGCTACTGATGCGGTAAAAGCATTGAGTGATCGAGGTTTTTGGCCGATGTTAGTAGACAGCCGCCGAGTTACCGTAATTGCTCCCGCTGTTCGCTAAAATATAAAAGTTGGCAATTAAAATTGCTTCTTGTCAAACAAAGTCCGCTGAAGGGAACTAATAAGAATTATTGTTGTTGTTCGGATTCTAGCGGGCTGCTTCCTAGCTGACTTTCTGCCCGCTTTTTTGCTTCTATTGCCGCTCCGTAATCCGGTTTGTAGCGAGTTGCTTTGTCATAGGAGGCGATCGCATCTTCGTATCTTTTTACTGCTACAAGTGCATTGCCGCGGCTGTACCAAGCTTCCGAGTAGTCAGGCTTGACATAGACGGCTTCGTTGTAAGAGGCGATCGCATCTTCGTACCGTTTTAAATTGTACTGGGCATTCCCTCTATTGTACCAGGCTTGATATTCTTTCGGGTTTAAGTCTAAGGCTCTGCTGTAACACTCAATTGCTTGTTCATACTTGCGTAATTCGTGGTACGACCAACCTAAATTGTACCATGCTTGATAATAATCAGGTTTTAATTTGACAGCTTTTTCGTAAGCTTCTACCGCTTCTTCATGTCGGCGCATTTTTAGCAAAGCGATGCCTTTACTGTACCAGCCTTGATAAAAATTGGGCTGAAACCGTACGGCTTTTTCGTAGGCTTCAAAAGCTTCTTGGTTTTTGTTTAATTCTAGGAAAACATTGCCTAAATTGTACCAAGCTTCAGAATTATCGAATTTAATTTCAACTGCTTTTTCATAGGATTCTACGGCTCGATCGTACTGTTTTAATTTTTGGTAAGCTTGTCCCCGATTGTACCAAGCACCGTACAAATTGGGCTGAAATTGTACAGCTTTTTCGTAGGAGGCGATCGCCTCTTCGTACCGCTGCGAGTCTAACAGAACATCGCCTCTGCCTTCCCACGCGGCGGCATAGTCGGGCTGGATTTTCAAAGCGTTATCAAAAGATGCGATCGCCTCTTGAGACTGTTGCAACTTATCCAAAGCATAACCGCGTCCCGTCCAAGCTTCCAAGTATTCCGGCTTTAATTCTATGGCTTTATCATAAGCTGACTGCGATTCTCGATATTTTTTCAATTCGTACAAAGTTTTGGCTTTTTCCTGCCAAACTTCCGCGTAGTCAGGCCTGAGAGTTATTGCTCGCTCGTAAGCTGCCAGAGCTTCTTCAAATCGGCTTAAATTGTAAAGAGTATTGCCTCGGTTGTACAGGTCAGTTGCATTGGCAGAATTAAAACTATTTACACCATAAATAGATGCTATAATACTGATGCCAATTAAACTGGCGATCAACAATATTTTTAAGTACAGTTTTTTGCGGGTTTTTACAGGCTTATTCGCAGCAGCAACCGGAGGCAATACAGGAACTGTACCGCTGAAAGAATCTTTCAATTCTTTAATAGCTTGCAGCGTTTCGCCGGCACTAGAATAACGCTGGCGAAAATCGTACTTTACCATCTTATCTAAAATCTTCGCAAATTCAGGGCTGACTGATGTTTTGTCCTGCCAAATAATTTCCTCTGTATCGGCGTTTCTTGGCATTTGGTGAGGATTTATGCCAGTGAGGAACTGAATTGCGATCGCACCTGCGGCATAGATATCGCTGCTGAGTTTGGGGTTGCCGTGAGCTTGCTCGCTGGGCATATAACCGGGAGTACCGATGCTGACACTCAGGCTATTCTTGGGCTGAGGAGTGGTGATTTGAGTAGTAATTTCTTTAACTGCGCCGAAGTCAATTAAAACTAATTTTCCGTCTCTATCTCTGCGGAGGATATTGCGGGGATTGACATCGCGGTGAATGACATTTTGCTGGTGTACAAAATCTAAAATTTCCAGAAGTTCTTGCAATATACAAATAACTTGATCTTGCTGCATGACTCCCGCATTCCCAGGAGAAGCGGGCGTAATTTCTTGACTTAAATCGTGACCTTCTATAAATTCTTGAACTAGGTAAAACTCTTGGTTCTCTTCAAAAAAAGCAAAAAGTCGGGGAATGCGATCGTGATTTCCCAATTTGTACAAAACTTGTGCTTCGGTATCGAATAAACGTCTTGCTACCTGTAGAGTTTGCGGATCAGTTGCTTGAGGTTTAAGCTGCTTAACGACGCAGAGGTGATTGCCTGGTAGCTGCTTATCTTCAGCTAAATAAGTTTGAGCAAATCCGCCGCCTCCCAAGTGACGGATAATACTGTAGCGATTGCCGAGTGTTATTCCAAGCATGAAATTCACCTAATATTTCCTAGTCGTTTGGAGAATTAGCTTCCAACCAAGCTGTCACATCTTCCGCATTTGAAAATTCTAACATGGTCTCTCTAAATTTTTTAATGGGTCGAACGACCACTGGGGAGTTTGAATTTCCATAAAATAAATTTACGGGTGAAATCCATTATGCCGTTCTTCAATCATTAATTTAGTTCCCTTTGCTTTCTTTCTTGTTCCCTCCCCTTACTAAGGGGAGGGTTAGGGTGGGGTTCTAGATTTTTTCGGGGATTGGGATGCTCCCACTCTAACTTAACTTTGAACCGATTTCAAAATTTGATCATCGACTGAAAAATCTATCTCAGCTTTGTCCCGTCCCGAAACTACATAATCATTCTGAAAAGAATCTTTCAATCCAGAAAGTAAGTCAAATTCCGGCTGCCAGTTAAGATCGGTGACAGCTTTATTAACTGAAGCAAAAAAGTGCTGCAATCGCATCGGAAAAGCTTTCTTTTTGCCGAAGTCAAATTGTTTCGGATCGTAGTGTACAATCTTAATAGCATCAGGGGATTTGCCTGCGGCTTGAATGCAGGCGCGGGCTAAACCGTCAAAGGTGACAAATCGATCGCCCGAAACGTTGTAAATTTGCCCGATCGCCCTTTCGTTCCCCAAAACCGCCGCCATTGCTTTAGCCAAATCCTGACAGTGCCCCAACTGCGTGAAGTGCATTCCGTTACCGGGAATCGGAATCGGTCGATCGCGCACAATCCGATCGAAAAACCAAGCCTCTAAATCGTTATAATTTTGGGGGCCGTAAATGTAAGTCGGGCGAATCGAAGTCCAAGGCAAACCCGATGTGGCCAAGTAATTTTCGGTTTCGCATTTACCCAAGTGCCGGCTTTTAGGATCGGTAGCGTCCCCTTCGATATGAGGCATTTGATCCGATTTCAAATAAACCCCTGCAGAGCTCATGTAAACAAAGTGCTGCACCCGCCCTTTAAATATTTCAGCTAAAGGCTTTGTATCGCTGAGTTCGCGGCCGTTGTTGTCAAAAACCGCGTCAAACTCGACCGTCGATAACTTTTCTTGCAATTGTTCAACATTTGTGCGATCGCCCTGAATCTGTTTTACGCCCGCAACCGGTACAGGCTTGTTGCCCCGGTTAAACAACACCACTTCATGCCCTTGTGCTGCTAAAATCTTAGTAAGATAAACCCCAATAAACCGAGTACCGCCCATCATTAAAATTCGCATTATTTTCGATGCTCCTTACAGTTAGTGTAAATATCTTACAATAAATTTATGCCCTAGGGCGTGTTTTCTATCCCCGGAGATCCCCCTTAAAAAGAGGGACTTTGATACTGATTCTTTCACCTTTTTTAGGGGGCTGGGATTTTGAATCTCATGAGAAATCACTCAGAGTAGATAATTCATCCGTGTATCCGTGTCCTCATCCGTGTAGTGCTTTCCTTCTCCAATACTTTCAATTTGCCTAAAATAGCCCTATGCAAGTTCCCCGGCTGCATCCAGAAACCATCGAAGAAGTTAAACAAAGAGCCGACATAGTAGACGTTATTTCCGGTCGCGTCGTGTTGCGAAAACGCGGCAAAGAATTTGTAGGTTTGTGTCCTTTTCACGATGAAAAATCTCCCAGCTTTACTGTCAGTCCCGGCAAACAAATGTATTATTGTTTCGGCTGCGGTGCAGGCGGCAATGCTTTTAAGTTTCTCATGGAATTGGAGAAACGCTCTTTCAGCGAAGTAGTATTAGAATTAGCTAAAAATTATCAAGTTCCCGTCAAAACTGTCGAACCGGAACACCGACAAGAATTGCAGCGGCAAATTTCTCTGCGGGAACAACTCTATGAAATCTCAGCGCTAACAGCCAACTTTTACGAACACGCTTTGCGACAAACCCAAGGAGAAGAACCCTTAGCATATCTCAAATCAGAGCGCAAGCTTAGCGAAGAAACTATCCAACAATTTCAATTAGGTTATGCACCCCAAGGTTGGGAAGCACTTTACAGTTATTTAGTAGAACAGAAAAACTATCCGGCGCAATTAGTAGAACAAGCTGGATTAATTGTGCCCCGAAAAAATGGCGGCAGCGGTTATTACGATCGCTTCCGCAATCGCATTATGATTCCCATTCGCGACACCCAAGGCAGAGTCATTGGTTTCGGCGGCAGAGCTCTCGGCGACGAACAGCCGAAATACCTCAATTCTCCCGAAACAGAACTGTTCGACAAAGGCAAAACTTTGTTCGCCTTAGATACAGCAAAAACAGCCATTAGCAAAGCCGATCGAGCAGTGGTTGTAGAGGGGTATTTTGACGCGATCGCACTTCACGCCGCCGGCATCTCCAACGCCGTCGCTTCCCTCGGCACAGCCTTAAGTTTAAACCAAGTGCGGCAGTTATTGCGGTACACTGACTCCAAACAAATTATTCTCAACTTCGACGCCGACAAAGCAGGAACTCAAGCAGCAGAACGCGCTATTGGAGAAATAGAAAAACTCGCTTATCAAGGAGAAGTGCAACTGCGGGTGCTTAACATTCCTGACGGCAAAGATGCCGACGAATATCTCAAAACATACTCCCCAGAACAATATCGAGAATTGCTCGAAAATGCTCCGTTGTGGATCGACTGGCAACTGCAACAAATGCTCGTCAATCAAGATTTGAAGCAAGCCGATACTTCCCAGCAAGTCACCAAAAAAATAATTAATTTATTAACCAATATCACTGACGACAATCAGTTAGCACATTACTTGCAAAAGTGTGCAGAAATTCTCAGCAAAGGAGATTTTAGACTCACAAAAATGATCGCTGAAAACTTGCTCAATCAAGTAGTTAGCGATTGGGCAAAGCGGCAGAGTCAAGACGAATCATTGACAATGCCCCTGTTAATTAGAAACAAGCTGAAGCCGAACAAACAATATAAAAAGCAACGTGGAAGCAGCGAAAACAAAAGCTCAAAATCAAGTTTATCTTTTGTAGCCCGCAGTCTTTTAGAAGAAGCAGAAGCGCAATTATTGCAGATTTATTTGCACTGTCCCGAATACCGTCAAGATGTCAGAGAAGCAATAGAAGCTAGAGACGTGCAGTTTAGCCTTTCTCACCACAGATTTTTGTGGCACCAGATTGTGAATGCAGAAATATTGCACAAAATGTCTTTACAAGTAGCGCCTTCTGAGTTAATATTGAAACTGCAAGATAGCTTTATTGAATATCCCAATCAACTCAATCAAATCTCGCATTTATTTCACTTAAATGAGTTCTCAGAAAGAAACGTTTATCGCGCACCTCTAGTCATTAGATCTGCCCTCGCCTGTATCGAGCAAATAATTAGCATGAAGCGCCGCCGGATTGCACTCAATATGTGGGAAAAAGCCAAGGCCGCTAGCAGTGGCGAAGAGGCTATAGAATATCACCAACTATTCTGTGCCGAACAAGAATGGCTCAAGGAATTAGAGAGGCTGCGTCAAGTTAATTTTTACGATTTAACTTCTGTGCCTTGGAGTGCGAATTTTTAGGAGTTAAGGACTAAAGCCGTGAATCTAATATTAAAGTCGTATATTTAGGTTTTTTATCCCTAAGTCTTTAATTACTGTGTCAGTCTGTTATTGGCGATGTGGGCCGAACAAGATCACGATTGTTCCCACTAGAGAGAATGTAACGCCAAGCAAGTCCCACTTATCCGGCTTAACACCTTCAACTAGCCACAACAAGAACAGGGATAAGAGGATGTAAAACCCGCCGTAGGCAGCGTATGCCCTACCAGCATTTGAGGTATCTACCTTGGTGAGAGAAAAAGCGTAGATCATCAGGGCTAAGATACCTGGGATAATCCAAAATATGCTTTTGCCAAGTCTCAACCACGCCCAAAAGGCATAGCAGCCAGAGATTTCTCCCAGCCCAGCAAGTACGAAGAAGATAAACGTCTGCATATTCAGCTTGACCTTTAAACACAAGAGCTTAATACTATACAGAGCTTAGGTAAAGGCCACAAGCGATCGCCAAAAACTACGCGATTGATTAAAAGAGTTCACTAACTTTCACAACGGGTTAAAGTTCTTGTAATACTTAAACATTTGAGTTGTTCAATTAAATAGTTTGAGAGCAACCCATGCTTAAGCTGATCAGGTGAGAGTGTTCGCCATCAACGATGTGCCTGTTGCGTAAGTTTTTTCGAGCCTTAGCTTTTTAATAGTCGCAAAAAAGAGTTTCGCGAGTATCTCTACCTGTCACTGGATTAGTACCTTTTGCCACTTTACAAAGTTTTTCTATCATATCGTCTCGCAGCAGAGTCTCAGTAAAATCAGCACCGTCAATAATAGCTCCTTCCAGCCTGGTATTGTAAGCGAAAGCACCCTCAAGGATAGCATTAGTTAAATTTGCTTTCATCATGCGAGCCAAATCTAAAGTCGCACCCGTGAAATTCGCGCCTTCTAAATTTGCCTCTTCCATATTGGCCGCAAAAAAGCTGACGCCCCGCAAATCTGCATTAGTAAAATTGCTATTGCGAAGATTGGCTTTATTAAAGCTGTCGTCAGTCAGAACTTGGCCAGTAAAATCAGCGCCTACTAGAATTTCTTTATCGTGATCCAAAGCGAAAGCAGGTGCGGGATTAAAGGCGATCGCCCCAGCGGCAATTACTGCTAAAATAACAAAACTCAGCAAGAAAGTATAAATATTTTTGCGATGTTGGCGAATTCGAGAAATCATCATACAAGTTCAAGCTAATGGGCAGTCGTGACAGTTCAGAATTGAATTCTACCAGAAAGCGCGTCAAGCGTAGCTATCCCGTAGGGAATCGCCCGCTCGCCACGGCTGACTCCAATTCCCCCCAATCCCCAAACTCTAGGGATATCGGCACATTGGGAGAAAACTTAGTCGCCGAGTGGTTGCAGCAGCAAGGCTGGGAAATTTTGCACCGCCAGTGGCACTGTCGCTGGGGAGAGATTGACATCATCGCACTCGGAAGAGATGAAGAAAGCGAAATCAACAGAGGTAACGAAAATTCCCCATTCCCCATTCCCCATTCCCCATTCCCCATTCCCCATTCCCAAACATTAGCATTTGTAGAGGTAAAAACTCGCCGCCGGGGAAATTGGGATGCGGGTGGAATGTTGGCTATTAATACCACAAAACAAGCCAAACTTTGGCAAACAGCCGAAATATTTTTAAGCACTCATGCAGATTTAGCCAATAATTATTGTCGCTTTGATGTGGCTTTAGTCAGGTGCGAACCTTTACAACAAAACACTAAGCAAATATTACCACCATTAACTGCAGCGCATTCTCAATCCGCCGTTGCAGGTAACTACCGACTCACCCTGCAAGAATACATTCGCTCGGCTTTTAGCATTTAAAAATATATAATTAAAATTTAGAGGGTAAAATCTCAAACCAATGCCACTAGGTAATTTTTAATTGTTAACTTGCCTAGGCTGTCGCGCATTTCTCTCTTGAGCTTTAACGGAGCTGAAAAAAGCGTTAAATCTGCTCCCGCTTTCCCCTTCTCTCCCTCTCCGGTTCTGTCATCACAGTTAATGTATATGCGTAGCAATCTAGGCCAGAGTTTCCGGGCAATATCCCAGACCCTTGACAAACTGCTGGCGAAACGCTTCAATTTCTTTGCGGTCAGGGCAGCCGTGACAAACCACTGCCACCTGGTAGCGGCGCATCACGCTCAGTGGCGACTGTCCGGTTTCCAAGCTCCAAAGCGCCATTTGCAAGCGAATTTCAGGATCGTAAGGAATCCCGAGTTCGTTCATAAAAGCCCGAAAATCCCCGTGCATTTCGGGAGTTAAATATTGGCTCATTTTCACCTTTACCACCCATCCGTCAATTTGGTGAATAACAGTGATAAATTGCAAGGGAAGATGATGAGCCGTGCGTAGGTAATCCACGACTCTCAGAGTAAGGCTAGTATTGGCGATGTAGTAGAGGTATTCCATAACGATCCTTATGAGCCTTATGAGCAAAGCTGATGCTATACCTCTATCGTCGCGGACTCTACCCGCCACCACAAGGGGAAAAGCACCCGACTTTGAATGGGGGTTTTTACCCAATTTGTTACCCAGTTGACAGATCGATCGCACAGGAATTCACTCGATGACAGAGATGGACTGGTCTTTGGACGGCTACGACTACGAACTCCCGCCCTCGCGCATTGCCCAAAATCCCGTAGTGCCGAGGGACAGTTCTCGCTTGCTGGCTGTAGATTCTCCCAGCAGCCACCAACACCGGATTTTCCGGGATTTACCCGATTTGCTGCAACCAGGCGACTTGCTGGTACTCAACAACACCCGCGTGCTGCCAGCGAGGCTCTACGGGCACAAACCCAACGGCCCGGCTGTGGAGATATTGTTGATGGAAGAACGGCAGCACAACTGTTGGCTGGCTTTGGTTAAACCGGGGAAACGCTTAAAGTTGGGAGCAAAAATTGAGTTTGATCCCATCGCCCCTGCCTGTGAGGACTCTACCACAGCTCCTTGCTGTTGCCTTCCGGATGCCACGATGGCCGATCGTCGTCGATTGACTGCGACAGTTATAGAGAGGGACGACGCCACAGGGGGACGGCTGTTGGAGTTTGACATCCCCGCAGATGAGAATCTGGTGAAGTTTTTGGACGAATACGGCCACGTACCCTTGCCGCCCTACATAGACCATTCCCAAGCTTCAGCGGAACAGTACCAGACTGTTTATGCCGATCGGCTTGGGGCGGTGGCGGCCCCCACAGCAGGCCTGCACTTCACCGAAGAATTGTTCAGCCGCTTGGAACAGCGGGGAATCGAAAAAACTTTTGTCACCTTACACGTCGGAGTAGGGACGTTTCGCCCGGTGGAGGTGGCAGACGTGACGGCTCACAAAATGCACGGCGAATGGGTGGAAGTACCCCCCGCCACCGTTGAGAAAATCCGGGAAACTCAAGCCAGAGGCGGGCGGATCATTGCTGTGGGTACAACAGCAGTGCGAGCTTTAGAGGGAGCCGCCGCCGCGAGTGGCGATTTTTCCTTGCAACCTTTTTGCGGCCCGACCAATTTGTTTATCTACCCTGGTTACAGGTGGCGGGTTGTAGAGGGGATGATTACCAATTTTCACTTGCCCCGCTCTACTTTGATGATGATGATAAGTGCGATGATTGGAAGGCCTCGGCTGTTGGATTTGTACCGAGAAGCGATCGAGCAACAGTACCGCTTTTATTCCTTTGGCGATGCCATGCTGATTTTACCTGCGGCAAAAATCGATTGATCGATCGGGCATCGGGTTCGCCCCATGCCCGGTATTCTGTTTCTATTCTTCCTCCTCTTCTTCATTGCCGGGATACACGAAGCTGTTGGAACGCCCAGTCAGAACAGATTTGCCCAGAGACAGAGCTTTCTGAGCTGCCACGACAGCTTTGCGCTTCCATGTGGCCTTACGCATATTCTTCTTGGATTTGGAGGTTTTCTTCTTAGGGACTGCCATGACGCTAAATACTTTCTGCTTGCTTATATAGACAAACAAACATTCTAGCCGATTTTGCCGGTAATGCTTACTCGAAAAACGGCAACAACTGCTCGGTCAGCAATATCAAGTAGTAGGGTGCGTCAGCGATTAGCTTCTGGAAAAATAGACAAAATCCCCTAGGCAACGCACCCGCAGCAGCTAAAGTTCGTGAAAGTGGTAAATCACGACGCCCGTTACGGCATCGTTCTCGATACTCACATAACCGGTTTTCAGCATTGCTGTGAAAGCCTCTTCCACTTCGGCAAAAGTAGCGCCGGTTGCCATCACCCCTTGGGTGACAGATAATCTTCCGTTCTTGGTATAAGCTGCCTTCAGGAGTTTAACCCCTAACTGGTCTGGAGTTGGCTTGGGGTATGTCGCGGCGATCGCCCCGCTGCTGGGATATAGCGGTATACCTTCGCGAGATACGCCGAGTTTGCCCCTGAGAGTGGCATTATGTTCGTCCACCATGTTCGGCAGCAGCAGCAAGTCAAACAATTGCCCAAACCCAAACAAACCAAAGGTAAACAGCCACAGCAAACCACTACCAATCTTGCCGTTGTAGAGGCGGTGGAGTCCGAAGGGGCCGAAAAAACAAGCTGCCCATAAAAGGTAACTAACACCTAAATTGCTCATTTTCTGACCGTCCTGCCTGATTATTCTAAGAATTGGAGTCCCTTTATACATTTTGTACTTTCTATCTGCTGTTTAAACAGCTTGACATGGGAATTTATTTGTGTGGTAGCCTAATAAACTGACAAAAGGCAGTATTTGGTTTCCCCATACCTTCTGTCTCGAAGCCCATGAGTAATTTTGCGTAGCAATTCTTAACGCCAGCAACATATTTGGGCGGGCGAGAGCTTGGTAAACTGGAGGGCGTGGAAATTACAGCAGCTTAGAACTGGATTCCACACGGAGCGCCAAACCAAGCGCGCCGCCAGCGCTGGCCGGAGATACACGAGCGCGATCGCCCGCAGTACCCGACAATGGAAACAAGCAAGTAGTTATAAGCAGAAATCCAATAAAAATATGGTAGATTCCCTCAAAAAACCCACTTTTGAAGAACTGCGGCCGGGAGTGAAAGCCCCAGCCAAAGAAACTATTCTCACGCCGAGATTTTACACAACCGACTTTGACGAGATGGCCAAAATGGACATCTCGGTAAATGAAGCCGAACTAAAAGCAATTATTGAAGAGTTCCGCGTTGACTACAACCGCAACCACTTCGTGCGTGATGCCGAGTTCGATCAATCTTGGGAGCACATCGACGGCGAAAAGCGCCAGTTGTTCATTGAATTCCTGGAACGTTCCTGCACCGCAGAGTTTTCTGGATTCTTGCTTTACAAAGAGTTGGCACGCAAGCTCAAGGACAAAAATCCAGTGCTGGCCGAAGGTTTCTTGCTGATGTCGCGGGACGAAGCGCGGCACGCCGGATTCCTCAACAAAGCTCTCTCGGACTTTAATTTGTCGCTGGATTTGGGTTTCTTGACAAAGAGCCGCAGTTACACATTCTTTAAGCCGAAGTTTATTTTCTACGCGACTTACTTGTCTGAAAAGATCGGTTATTGGCGCTATATCACCATTTATCAGCACTTAAAAGCGCATCCTGAAGACCAGATTTATCCGATTTTCCGATTCTTTGAAAATTGGTGCCAGGATGAAAACCGCCACGGAGATTTCTTTGATGCGGTGATGAGAGCTCAGCCTCAGATGTTGAACGATTGGCGCGCTAAGCTGTGGTGCCGTTTCTTCTTGCTGTCAGTGTTCGCGACAATGTATCTCAATGATATCCAGCGCGCTGGTTTTTATCGATCGCTCGGTCTCGATGCTCGCGAATACGACATTGAAGTTATCAAAAAAACCAACGAAACAGCAGGCCGCGTATTCCCCGTAATGCTGGACGTGAACAATCCCGAGTTTTATGAACGGCTGGATGTTTGCCTCAAGAACAATCAGCAGTTGACTGCAATTGTTGCTTCTAATACTCCGAAATTCTTGCAATTCTTCCAAAAATTGCCTTTGTATTTGTCGAACGGATGGCAGTTGTTGAAGCTGTACTTCATGAAGACAATTGAATCACCTTCAGTTGAGGGTGCAGTCCGTTAATTTTTGATTTTTCATCCTCTGTGACGGCGGTTCTGCGACAAGCGGAGCCGCTTTTTTTTGGTATCCAGAGTCACCGCAAAAAGTTCTCGCCCGACTCAAGTCGGGCGCTACACAAACAAAGTCCCAGCAGAGGGGGACTGAAGATTGAAAAAAAACTTAGAGCAAATCCGGTGTTTAAGCATTATTTTATTTAGGCCGCGCAGGCGGACTTCGTTTGTGTAGTCGCGACTTACAGTCGCCCGGAATTGGAATTGATACTGTTTTGCCTAAATTTTATCGCCATTCCCCCTGAAGGGTAAAAGCCGCCCAATAATAAGGAGAACGCCACTCTTCCTGCTTCAACATTTCGAGTTGCGCCGCCCTCAATGCTGCCGCTGGCGTTAACCCTTTTTGCAGCATTCCCTGATAGAAACTCGACATTAAGTTAGCAGTTCCTTCATCATCCACATTCCATAAACTCACCACAACTCGCTTCGCCCCAGCATACATAAATCCCCGCGTTAATCCTACCATGCCCTCGCCTTGAATGTTCTGCCCTAATCCTGTTTGACAGGCACTTAACACTACTAAATCGGCTGCTAACTTCAGATTGAAAATATCAGTAAGTCGCAGGAATCCGTTTAAAGGGTTGCCCTTTTCATCTATCAGCGACAAGATGATTCCTGATAGTTCCGGGTTAGTGCTATTCGCTAAACCGTGAGTGGCAAAATGAATGATTTTATATTGGCTTAAGTTCTGACTGGTTGCTGCGGCGCGGCTGGCTGCAAAATCCAAGGATTGGGTGCGAGAATTAGCTGGTACTAACGCTTGAATGATTTGGGCTTCTTGGCGAGTGAATTTTAAACGGTCAAACTGTACGTTATTGTCCCCTCTGGAGCGGCTTAAACCGAGATTTACTGATTCTATTGCTTGGGGATTGGCGCTATTAGACGGGGTTCTGAGTCGTTCATCGTCACCGCTAAAAACTGGATCGGCGAGCATTGCTAAAGTCCGAGTTGGGGGTTGTCTGTCATTGTAGTTTTTTCTTAAGATTCCCAAGGTGGAAGCGGAAGGCAGCAGCACAATTTCATGGTCTACTATTAAAGGCGGATTCCGATTTTTACCGGGTGTTTCGGGGAGCGAGAGGGCGGAAAAGGGGAGGTAATTGAGAATGCCATCGCCAACAATCAGCAGGCGTTTTTGACCGAGTTGTGCTGCTACTGGCTGTAAAATAATTTGACTAAGCGTGTTGTTAGCTTCAGCAACTCGATCGGGAATGTTTCGGTAGCGCGGGTTAGTCACAGCATTGCGGAAATTGCGGGCGGCTTTTTCGATGTCAACCTGTTTGGGCAATTCATAACTGGTGATACTGGTTTTAGTCACAGCCCAGAGATAGCTACGATGTTTCCCTAAAGAATACTGGAGTAAAATGGTATTGTCATCGAGGATTTGTTGTTGAATCTGTGCCAGCGTTAGAGGTTGCGGTTGGGTGAGGGTGGCGTACCGGGGACTGGTGGAGCGGATTTGGGCTTGAATGTCCTGATATTGTCCTAGTAAAGTTTGCCGTTTTTGGTCTAATTCTACTTTTTCTGCGGGGGTATGATTGGGGCGGCTTAGAGTTTCGATTCGGCGTGTTTCTAAGGCATCGAGTTGCTGTTGTAAATTGCGTTCTTGCTGCAATAATTCCGGGGCTACACCTTGGCGAATATCGGCGTTTGCTTCTTGAAGAAGTTCGAGAAGGCTGCGGGCGCGGGAACTTTCGCTGGCTTCTAAGGCTTTGCGATCGTAACCAGAGTTGGGATTAGTTTTGTGCAGTTCCATTAACAGCTCAATGTATAACTGGTAATAGTGTTGTACGGTGGCAAAGTATGATATGCGGAGCTCGTGGTTGGTAATTTTGGTGCGGAGGTTTTCGATGATTTTGATGGAGGTTTCAAGGTCAGTGAGGGCTGCGATTAAATTGCCTCGATCGCCTTTGAGAATAGCCCTATTGTAGAGGGTGAGGGCTTCCCCAGGACGATCGCCCACAGTGCGAAACAGCGGCAGGGCTTGGTTGAAATATTCTTCTGCTTTCTCCAGTTTTCCCAATTCTGAGTAAGTATTACCTACATTGTTGAGGCTGTTGGCTTCTCCACGCCTATCGCCCGCTTTTTGTCTCAAATCGAGGGCTTGTTTGTAGTAGTCGAGGGCTGTTTGTTTTTCTCCCAAATCATAGTAGACTAAGCCAATATTGTTGAGGATAGTGGCTTCCTTAGTCCGATCGCCCATAGCCCGGAATAAGGGAAGGGCTTGGTTAAGATACTCTTTTGCTTTCTGTTTTTCTCCCAAATCGTTGTAGGCTAAGCCGATGTTGTTGAGTGTGGTGGCTTCCGCAGTGCGATCGCCCAAAGATGTATCGCTGTTTGCGGGTAGGTTCGAGATGTTGCTGAGGTTGATACTTGCTTCAGGGCGATCGCCCATTTCCCGAATTAAGGAAAGGACTTGGTTATAGTAGTCGATGGCTTGCTGTTTCTCTCCCAAAGCATAGTAGAAGGCGCCGATATTGTTGAGGATGAGGGCTTGCATCTGGCGATCGCCTACAGTCTGAGACCCAGAAAGGGCTTGCTTGTAGTAGTTCAGGGCTTGCTGTCTTTCTCCTAATCTATTACTAATCAAGCCCATTATATTCAGCGTCTCAGCTTCCTTGTCCCGATTTCTAAGCATTTGATAAAGCGAACGCGCTGCATCAAACTTTTGCAAGGCCTCCTGGTAAGATGCTGCTGTTTCCTGAGCCAATAGTCGCTTAGCTTCCTGAAGCAATCGCTCGGCTTCATCTGTTTTTTGATTTAATCGTTGTTTGTTTTTCTCAATTAATCGATCGGCTTCCCCATCCGGGATTTGATTTCTACTGAGATCGAGGGTGGTCAGATATACCAATCCCGCTAAAGGTGTGGCATCTGCGATTTGATTTCTACTGAGGTCTAGGTTAGTTAGATTTGTCAATCCCGCTAAAGGTGTGGCATCTGCGATTTGATTTCTACTGAGGTCTAGGGTGGGCAGATTTGTCAATCCCGCTAAAGGTTTGACATCTGCGATTTGATTTGATGCTAGGAAAAGCACTATCAGATTTGTCAATCCCGATAATGGTTTCACATCTGCAATTTTATTGCCACTCAAATAAAGAAAATTCAACTCCGTCATTGTCGATAAAGGTGTCACATCTACAATTTGATTAGATGCGAGGGACAGCCCTGTTAGATTAGTCAATCCCGCTAAAGGTTTTACATCTACGATTTGATTAGCTTCGAGGAAAAGCTCTGTCAGATTAGTCAGTCCCGATAATGGTTTCACGTCTGAGATTTGATTGAATTGGAGGACGAGGGATCTCAGATTAGTCAGTCCCGATAAGGGTTGCACATCTGTTATTTGATTTACACTGAGGTTGAGCCTTCTCAGATTGGTTAATTTTGATAATGGTTTGATATCGACTATTTGATTGCCAGCTAGGTCAAGTAGTGTGAGATTAGTCAGTCCAGATAATGGTTTCACGTCAGAGATTTGATTGGAAGTGAGGGTGAGAAATCTCAGATTAGTCAGTCCCGATAAGGGTTGCACATCTGTTATTTGATTTGAAATGAGGTTGAGCTCTCTCAGATTGGTGAATTTTGATAATGGTTTGATATCGACTATTTGATTGCGAATTAGGGAAAGTTCTGTGAGATTAGTCAGGGTTTTTTGAGCGCGATCGCACTCTTGTGTTTTTGCTTTTGATAGTAACACCTCCACCGTATGTCTGGTTTCAGGGGGCAAATTCTCTTTGTTTGTACAAAAATCAGCAAAAGTTTCAAATGTCTGGGGATTTGGCGCGGCGGCAGATCCCATCAGGATAGTCGCACCTACAGTTAACCCCCAACGCCCCCAAGTCGAAAGTATGGGATTCATAAGCACTCGCTCAAAAAAGACATGATTAGCTGCTATCATAATCTATCGCACCTTGTGATTCGCGCTTTTCCTTCCGGCTTGCTAATTAGATCGGGAGCATTTGGTGAAACAATAGTCCCTCCTGGTTTTCGCTGCACTCTCCAAGCATTATTAGAAACCGGGTTTAAGAAACTGAGTTTTTCCCAAAAACCCGGTTTCTCATCAAAAATTCGGTTGCTGCACAAGTCCTATTTTACGTTACTCTCAACTCAGGAATTTAAAATTAGCGATCGCCCTCAAATTTAGTATCTATTATTGGCTGCTGTTTTATGAAAATCAAGAAAAAACAATTAAACCAATCGAATGTTATTTTTTCCCTAGCAATGCTCGGTGTCTTCCTCTTTTCCTTAACTTTACGCTTTTGGGCACTAGAGCGATTTAACACTTTAGTATTTGACGAAGTTTATTACGCTAAATTTGCCAACAATTATCTCACAAAAACTCCTTTTTTCAACGCTCACCCGCCTCTGAGCCAGTACATAATTGCGATCGGAATTGCGATCGGCACTCATCTTCCCTTCGGCAAAACAGCCGTCAACAGTATGGCTGGCTCCCTGCTTTCCCCTTGGGATTACCGCTGGCTGAATGCTCTCACAGGTTCCTTTATTCCCCTAGTTGTGGGAGCACTAGCTTATCAGCTAGTTCGGCGCCGCAGTTACGCTTTTCTTGCTACTTTGTTTGCCGCCTGCGACGGTTTATTTTTAGTGGAGTCTCGCTACGCGCTGAACAACATTTATCTAATTTTGTTTGGAATTTTAGGTCAGTTATTTATTTTAAAAGCCGTCGAAGCCGAAGGCAAAAAGCGCTGGCTTTGGCTGGTACTAGCCGGGATAGGTTTCGGCGCATCTGCGGCTATCAAATGGAACGGATTATGGTTTCTTTTCGGTACTTATCTAATTTTAATCTGTGCTTGGGCAGTTCGTTTTATCCAGGGTAACAGAGGAAATGAAGAACAAAGCCGCGAGGTAGATTCACCTCTAATTCCTGCCGAAAGTCCAGTACAAAAACTGACTAAACTCAATTTTATAGAACTCTGCTTGAGTCTAGCTATTATTCCTATTCTAGTTTACAGCATCTCTTGGATTCCTCACCTGTACTTTAATCCAACTCCCAATTTCTGGCAGATGCAAACGGAAATTTTGACTTATCACCAGCGGATTAAAAGCGGGCCAGATGTACATCCTTACTGTTCCGCGTGGTACAGTTGGCCTTTGATGCTGCGCCCCATAGTTTACTTCTACAAAACTGCTAGCAGCAATGCCCAACCAGATCCGGTTTTGCCGCCTTTACCGGAAGGTGCAACTCAGGCAATTTTTGACGTTCACGCCATGGGAAATCCATTGCTTTGGTGGCTTTCAACCTTAGCTTTACTGCTAGTAATAGGAGTTTTAGTTCACCGGATTTGGGTGTGGCTGCAAACGCGCAGCGAGGCTTCTGTTGACACGATAGAACAGCAGCGGCCGATTTTGTTTCCGCCGACTGCTGAAATGTGGCTGGCGTTATATTTAATAGTTAATTGGGCCGCTAATTTGCTGCCTTGGGTGAAGGTGACTCGCTGCATATTTTTGTACCATTATATGGGCTGTTCTGTGTTTGCAGCTTTAGCACTTGCTTGGTGGGTTGACAGGTGGCTGCACAGCCCTCAAACTCGACTCCGAGGGATGGGGGTAACAATTATTTTTCTGGTTTTGGGTGCTTTTATTTTCTGGATGCCTATCTATTTGGGACTGCCTTTGTCGCAAATGGAATGGAAAATTAGGATGTGGCTGCCCTCTTGGGTTTAAGTTAGAAATAATTTTTTTATTAACGGGCTTTCCGGCCCGTTCCACAAGAAAATTAAGTTTTGTGGAACAGGCATCTTGCCTGTTCCTAAAGTTCCACAAGAAAATTAAGTTTTGTGGAACAGGCATCTTGCCTGTTCCTAACGTTCCACAAGAAAATTAAGTTTTGTGGAACAGGCATCTTGCCTGTTCCTAACGGGCTCTCCGGCCCGTTCCACAAGAAAATTAAGTTTTGTGGAACAGGCATCTTGCCTGTTCCTAACGGACAAGATGCCCGTTCCACAAGAAAAGTAAGTTTTGTGGAACAGGCATCTTGCCTGTTCCTAACGGGCTTTCCGGCCCGTTCCACAAGAAAATTAAGTTTTGTGGAACAGGCATCTTGCCTGTTCCTAACCAAGGTGCAAGATGTAAGTTATAACATTTATGACAAAGGTGAGTTTGCCAAAGCAAGCATTATTTTTGATACAGTGCTCGATAAACTGGTTCGCCCCGTTTCAGAGTAGCAATTTCTCTTTCTGTAGCCACAGGCAGGGGATTTTCTGCTAACCATTCGCCACCATTTTGACGTTTAAAACTGGGGTGAGATGAAAAGCGATCGCACATTTCGCTTTCTACTTCTTCAATATCTGACTGAATAAAAACTTCACCGCCAATTGCCAGATAAGTGGCCAATTCGTTGACTAATTCCTGCTGCACCACCCGTCGTTTGTGGTGCTTTTTCTTGAACCACGGATCGGGAAATTGAATGCTAACTCGCTGCAAAATACCTGCGGGTAAAGTTTCTAAAATTGGCTTTAGGGAACTATTAGCATTGCAAAACAAATAGTGCAAATTTCTCAAGGCTTTTTCGTCCCGCCAAAGATTCGCCTCCTCTACCAGAGGTTCCCGAATTTCTAATCCGAGAAAATTCCAGTCTGTTTGGATTTGCGCCATGTGCCACAAAAACCGTCCTCTGCCGCAGCCGATATCTAAATGCAGCGGTAAATTTAAGTCGGCATAGATTTTAGTCCAATCCGGGGGACTTGCAGATGCTTGATATCTAATTGATAGGGGATTGACGTGTTCCCGCACTCTTACTCTTGCCAATTTTGCTGTCTCCTGAATGTATTTTTTAACCGCAGATGAATGCAGATGAACGTGGATTAACGCAGATAAATATTGATTTTTGCGATGTTGTTCAATACTTTTTAATTAATGAGCAATCTTAAATTACAGAGAGACAATTTTAAACTGCTCATTATTGCATTAGGCCTCTGGTTCCATGCCTGCTGCTCTTAATTGGGCGGCTAGTCGATCGGCCCGTTCTCGTTCTTGTTCAGCTCGATGTTGAACAATTTCTATTTCTTGCCTTTCCCTTTCTACCATCTCTACTCCCCACAATAACATCTCTCCGCTCTCATCCCACCACCGCAACCAATATCCGGTTCTTTCGGCTTTTGTTCCCTGCCAAACACCCAGAAATAACCCAACTCCTGAAATCCAATAACGGCCGAAAGCATCGGGTGGTTGCACTTCATACTTTCCTGATGAATCCAAGTGGTAGACTTCTAACACTCCCGTGGCAGGTTCAAAAAGTGCATAGATTGGCACTCGCAATATTTGCTCGTAAAAATACCATTTTCCAGGCGGATAAGTTTGTTTACTAGAATATTCATCGTTGGGAGTAGCTGACAAAAATTCCATCACGATCGCCGGAATGTCTCCTTCTAAGTTGGGAGTGTAACTGCGGCGAATTTCTTGACTAGAAAGCGGTTGTACATTGCGGGCATAAAACCAATCTGGAGCTTTGATTACTAGCTTGCCGTTTAATGTAGCGCAAATTCCCATGTTTGGGGCAACTAATATTCCTGTTATAATTAGCCCTGCGATTTCTAAGATTTCCCGCAAGGCTGCAGCGAGCAAGGGTTGGTCGATATTTTCCACAGGTTCCTCGTCTAAAATGAAGTCGTCTGGCAATTTTTCCCAGGTAATTTTTAAGTCGGCTGTACTGATTGTCATTGTATTTCACCTCTAAATGAGATTACTGGAGTGCAGTTTGCAATACTTCGCGGTGAAAGAGCGATCGCCCTACTATAAATTTTATCCTGTCTGACGATAAGGCGTCGCCGTTAGCATAGTGTTCGATCCAGGTTTTGCTGATTAAATAAGGATCGTCTGGCAATTCTGATAATAAGTATCCCGGCATTTCTAGCTCTTCCATTAATTGGCTGACTTTCGGGTCGTAGCTGAGGGCAAAACAGCGGCATTCTTCCGATGCTGCCATAATTAAACTGTGGTAGCGCATCCCGATCGCCATTTCGACTCCCCGGAACACTCCTTTCAATTTTCTCGGATCGTCTAAACTGAGGATGCGACTCCTTTTCGGCAGGGCTTCGTGCAAATGTTGGGCAATTTCTAAGTCGTGAGACGCTTGAAAAGGCAGCAGCAAAATTAAGGTGCGAGTTGCTTTTTGAAAGTCAACTAAAGCTTGAGTTAAGATTGACAAACGGGCAGGAGTTAGTGTAGAATGAGAACGCAAACAAACAGCAACTCTGGGTGCTGGTAAATCCCACAAACCCGACACGGGAGAATTCTCCAAAGCCCACACAGGATCGGGCGCTAAAGTAAAGGGAATTTTCCAATCTGCAAGTAAAGTAGCTGAGCCTTTATCCCGCACGCTGACGGCGGTGCATCCAGCAAAACAGCGCTGAGATAACTTGCGAGTCATTTCGCGCTTCAAAGGGCCGATTCCCTGGGCCCAGGCAACAGTTTTTAAGCCCATCCGCTGCGCTAATCCCATCAAACCCCCATAATAGAAAGGGCTCGCTATGCTAGTAGCGTCTTGGATTAAACTACCGCCGCCCCAAATTAGCGCGTCGGATGTGCGGAGTGCTTCGAGAACTTGGAAGGCATTCATACGATCGCGCGCAGCTACCCCGTACCGCTGATTTGTCTCGACAGGATTGCCAGACAGGACGATCGGCGTCACGCCATCTGGTAACATTTGCAGTAGCGATGCCAACAGCGCCTCGTCGCCGCCGTTGCCTTTACCGTAATAGCCGCACAAAATTGCTCGCATTTCTACTCTTTTGTTTGTTTGTGATGGAGAATCTAAGTATTTTAGATTTTAGATTTTAGATTCTTTTGATATTTGAGATTTGATTTTACTACCAAAAAAATGCTACTGTCAGCAAGCTTCAAGGCTTTACGTCATCAGTCAGCTCAAATCGCAAATCTAATAAAATCTCGAATCGCTAATCTAAAATTGTATGACCAGCCCAAAAACAGGTCCAAGCCCCGACTTAAGTCGGGGATACTCCTAAAATTTTAGACCAAAGCTCAAGCTCCAAGATTCATCTGTGGAGTAAATCTACAATCTACAATCTAAAATCTAAAATCGACTGACTCATCATACTTTATATGACAGTTGCGTAAGTCCCGATCGATAAATCTTTCATCTTCGTTCACAATACAAAAAATGCACGCTTTGTCAATTCCCACCTGGATTATTCACGTCTCTAGCGTCGTCGAGTGGATTGCCGCCATCTGGTTAATTTGGACTTACGGCGAAGTCACTCAAAACCGAGCTTGGTGGGCCCTTTCCGCCGGAATGCTGCCCGCTCTCGTCAGCGCTATGTGTGCCTGTACGTGGCACTATTTTGACAACTCCCCAGCCCTAGAATGGATCGTTACCCTGCAAGCGGCGATGACTCTCTTCGGCAATTTTACTTTGTGGGCGGCGGCTTGGTGGATTTGGCGATCGGCTCAGCCAGCAGAGAAAATTAAAGATTAAAAAAGGGAGAAACTAAGTGAAAAATAGCACTATTTCGGTAAAAATTGTGGCAAGTTTTCTGTTGTTGACAGCCGGATTATTGCTTCCCAGCCAAGCCAGCAACATTCCCGTACAAGTCGCCCAACAGCCTAACTGCAAAAGTCCTCAAACCACTCTAGACATGAATGTCTGTTCCAGTCAAGAGTTTCAGGCAGCAGACAGAAAGCTCAATCAAGTATATCAGCAACTTCAGCCGAAACTCAACAGCAAACAAAAGCAAAGATTGATAGTAGCACAGCGTAGTTGGCTCAAGTTTAGAGATGAATCTTGCAATTATGAAATGGGGCAGTTTGAAGGTGGAACTTTGGCTGCTTCTACCTACGGTTATTGCAGAGCGAGGGTGACACAAGAACGAGTGAAAGACTTGGAGCGTTATTTGCAACAAGCAAGTTTGTAAAAGTTCGATCGCTATTTAGGGAGGTGCACACTGCTAACCCTAGGATATGAAACTATTGTTTTGTGGCACTTACCTAGTTAGCGAGAGAATTAGTAGCAATTAAACCTGCCTCAATCAACAATCGATCGAGACTGTCAACCAGTCCATCAAGACAATGTAAAATTTGGCGATCGCCTGCAGGTAACGAAACAGAATTAGTTAGACTATGAATTTGGCTTTCCAAATCTTCCGGCAATTTTGAACACAAAGCTTTTGCCCTTTCTACCAGACGCTTTTCGCCCGGATGAGGGATAGAATTAATAGCAAAAACAATATCAAAATAACTGCCTAAAAAAGCGGCTGTTCGATGGATAATACTTACTGAATCGCGGCGCAAAACCGCGGATTCTAGCTGGTGGCGAAATGAAAAAATCTGGTGGCGCAAAATCGGATAATTTTTGGCAATTATCGCTTGACGGAGTTGTTCGGGATAAGGTCGATCGACCTTGGCTTGCAATTGCTGAAACCAACCGTCTCTTTCATACAATGATACTGAGGTGAGAACGTTCCACCAAAAACAGGTTGAATAACCTACGGATGCTTGATGTTTGACCAGGACGCGATCGAGTTCTTCTTCGATCCATTCGGGCTGGCGGTACATAATATCTATACCGCAGCCAGTGTTAATATCTATCCACTCGTCCCCTGGTTCCCAAAATTGATTGTTGATGGCGATGCTATCGGAAAATTGTCTCGCTATCGCCTCCCGTATGTCAACAGGAATTTCCTCTTGAACATATACGTAAAAATCAAAATCCGACGACTCATCCGTAACTATAGTTGTTCGAGAACCTGCTAAAACTACGGCTACAACTTGAGGCAAACTGCTAAAATGCTCGCCAATAGTTTGAGCCAGCGGGGGCATTACTTCGAGAGCTAGTTGATAATTGTGCAGCATTTAATTACCTGGTTAGCTACTTAAAAAATAACAGCAAATGCTTAACTGTACCGCTCAAGATTTTAATCCATAACCTTGAACTCGTAACTCAACAATTGATAATTGTTAACAAATACGGCGGAGGCGAACTGATGCGCTGTGACATCAGACCCCCAACCCAAACCAGCTCAAAAGTGATATAAAATTTTGTTTTTTATTTTACCCTTTGACACGCCAATGGTGTAAAATCTAAATTCTCAAATCTTATATTTTAAATCCCTATGTCCTTCGTTGGTTTGCACATTCACAGCGATTATAGCTTACTAGATGGGGCTTCTCAGCTACAACAGCTCGCAGAACGGGCGGTGGAATTGGGGATGCCCGCGATCGCCCTTACAGACCACGGGGTGATGTACGGGGCGATCGAACTCATCAAAGTTTGCCGAAATAAAAATATTAAGCCGATTATTGGCAATGAAATGTATGTCGTCAACGGCGATATTGAAGTAAAAGTTCGAGGTAGAAGAAAATACCATCAAGTTGTTTTAGCTAAAAATACCCAAGGTTATAAAAACCTCGTCAAACTAACCACAATTTCCCACTTAAAGGGAATGCCAGAAAGAGGTATTTTTGCCCGCCCCTGCATCAACAAGGAACTGCTAAAACAATACTCCGAAGGTTTAATTGTCACCAGTGCTTGTTTGGGTGGCGAAGTTCCCCAAATGATTCTCCAAAACAAGCTAGATACTGCCCGTGAAGTAGCCAAATGGTATAAAGAAGTATTTGGGGAAGATTACTATATAGAAATTCAAGACCACGGTTCCCCGGAAGACCGGATTGTTAATGTTGAAATCGTTAAAATTGCCCGCGAACTCAAAATTAAAATAATTGCCACCAATGATTCTCACTATATTTCCTGCAACGACGTAGAAGCACACGATGCTTTACTGTGCATTAACACCAACAAACTGATTGAAGAAGACAAGCGGATGCGCTACAGCGGTACTGAATATCTTAAGTCCGCAGAGGAGATGGCGCAACTGTTTCGAGACCATTTGGATGATGAAACGATCAAAGAGGCGATCGAAAATACCCTAGAGGTCGCAAATAAAGTATCGAGATACGAGCTCACAGGAGAAGCTCGAATTCCCACAATTCCGATTCCCCCAGAACATACAGCCGATACTTATGTAGAAGAAATATCCTGGCTGGGACTGTTAGAACGCCTCAAGGCCCGCACCAGAAATGAAATCCCCCCAGTCTACAAACAGAGACTAGAATACGAACTGAAGATGCTTCAGCAGATGGGCTTTTCAGAATACTTTTTAGTAGTTTGGGACTACATAAAATATGCTAGAGATAACGATATTCCAGTAGGGCCAGGACGCGGTTCTGCGGCAGGTTCTCTAGTTGCCTACGTACTCAAAATTACCAATATAGACCCCGTACACCACGGACTACTATTCGAGCGATTTCTCAATCCCGAACGGAAATCTATGCCAGATATTGATAGCGATTTCTGCATAGAAAGGCGGGACGACATGATTAAATACGTTACTGAAAAATATGGTAGCGAGCGCGTAGCGCAAATTATTACTTTCAACAGAATGACATCAAAAGCTGTCTTGAAAGATGTTGCGAGAGTGTTAGGTATTCCCTACAAAAAAGCAGACGAAATGGCAAAAATGATTCCCGTGTCGCGGGGAAAACCGGAAAAACTTAAAGTGATGATTTCCGATGACACACCTGCACAGGAATTTAAAGACAACTATGAAAATACAATTTGCATAAATGCAGAAACTGGTACTGAAGTCCCCGTTCGTCAGTGGATTGACATGGCAATTCGCATTGAAGGAACCAACAAAACCTATGGGGTTCACGCGGCAGGTGTGGTAATTTCTTCAGAGCCGTTGGATGAAATTGTACCGCTACAGAAGAATAATGAGGGTGCTGTAATTACCCAATATTTCATGGAAGATTTGGAATTTTTGGGGCTGCTAAAAATGGACTTTTTGGGATTAAAAAATTTAACAACTCTCCAGAAAACTGTTGATTATATTAAGCAAACCCAAAATCTAATTGTCGATCCAGAAATGCTACCTTCTGATATAGAGCGCCGAGCTCAAGAGACTTTTGGCAGAATCAAAAAGTTACCCGATGATGTAGATAAAACATATAGACTTTTAGAAAGAGGAGATTTAGAAGGTATTTTTCAGTTAGAATCATCTGGAATGCTGGATGTAGTGAAAAAACTCAAACCTTCCTGTCTGGATGATATTTCTTCTATTTTGGCACTTTACCGACCTGGGCCGCTGGATGCAGGTTTGATTCCTCAGTTTATTGACTGCAAGCACGGTAAAACAGTTGAGTACGATCATCCGCTATTAGAACCGATTTTAAAAGAGACTTACGGAACGCTTTGCTTTCAAGAGCAAATTATGCGGATGGCTCAAGATTTGGCGGGCTATTCTTTGGGTCAAGCTGACTTGCTGCGGCGCGCAATGGGCAAGAAGAAAGCTGATGAAATGCAGAAGCAAAAAGAAACGTTTATCGACGGCGCAACTAAGAATGGAGTCAGTCAAAGAATTGCTGATAAACTGTTCGCGCAAATGCTACAATTCGCGGAATATTGTTTTAATAAATCCCATTCAATGGCCTATGCGTATATCACGTATCAAACGGCATATTTAAAGGCGAATTATCCTCTAGAATACATGGCTGCACTGCTGACTGCTAACAGGGGCGATCAGGATAAAGTACAGAAATATATTGCCAATTGTCTCAAGCTGGGTATTGAGGTTGAGCCGCCCGATGTTAATAGCTCTGAACTTACTTTTACACCGATGCCGAAACAGATGACTGGAGCTGCAAAGGATAAAATTTTGTTTGGAATTTCGGCTGTTAAAAATGTGGGAGAAGCGGCAATTGAAAATATTTTGGCGGCGCGCCAGGAAGGGGGTAAGTTTAAATCGCTCGCTGATTTGTGCGATCGCGTAAATCTCCATTCTGTCAACCGCCGCGCTTTAGAAGCATTAATTCAATGCGGTGCTTTTGATAAAATTGAACACAACCGCAATCAATTAGTACACGACCTCGAAGGGGTGATCAAATGGGCGCAAGATCGCAAAAGAGACCGAGAAAGTGGCCAAGGTAATCTTTTTGACTTGTTAGGTGCGAATAGCTTTGGCAAGTCGGTCAATACCTATGAGTCTGCGCCCAAATCTAAAGCGGTAAAAGATTTTGAAAAACAAGAGAAATTGCGTTTAGAAAAAGAACTGCTTGGCTTTTATGTGTCAGAACATCCCCTAAAGTTTCTCATGCAAGTAAACGAAGATCCCGATGTTGTGGCTCTCGAACAGTTAGCAAATAAAAAAGGGAAAGTATCAGTTATTGTCATGCTCAGCGCTATCAAAATGGTAGTGACAAAAAAAGGCGATTCGATGGCAATTTTGCAATTAGAAGATTTGACAGCTCAAATAAAAGCTGTGGTGTTCCCCAAGGCTTACGAACAAGTGAAACCTTACATTGTAGAGAATGCGATCTTACTGATTAGTGGAAAAATAGAGAAAGATGGCGAGGAAATTCAGATAATTGTAGACACTGCAAAGCCCGTTAAAACAGTACAGGTTGAAGAGGAATTCGAGAGGGTTCAACCGGAAACACAAAACTCTTGGGCGGCGCAACCGGAAACACAAAACTCTTGGGCGGCGCAACCGGAAACACAAAATTCTTGGGCGGCGGAACCAGTCAACGTTGTACGATCGACAAAACCTGTCGAAGTTTTAGAAATGGTGATTGTCAAGCTGACACCGCAGCAAGTACAAGACGGGAAAAAACTCAATTCTCTCAAAGCGATTTTACAAGAACTTTCCAATCGTGGAGAAGGTGCTAGCGTTTCGGTGGGCGGAATTGTTGTCGGTGAATATTCCTGTCAACCCCTTCGGATTAACCCTCAATTGTGGGTGCAAGATGGCGAGGGAACTGTTAGCCGTCTCAAGTCGGCTGGATTTGATGCTTGGGTTTTTCCTCTACACAATCGCGGGGATGCTGCGGTGTTTCGAGAAATGCGATCGCAACTTAATGTACATTCTTGGGCGAGTCGCTTACTTGACACTGACACCGATCGCCTTCACAAGTATGTCAATTATCTCGCCCAACTAAACAGACGCCCGCCAAATTAACACTTCGCCACCATCCCCACCGGTGACTAAAGTTTGACCGTCAGGACTAAAAGCCACCGGATTGCACCCAGCAAGAGAGGACAAACATTCTCCTGTTTCCAGGTTCCAGAGTTTAACCGTACCGTCTCGACTGCCGCTAGCCATAGTTTCGCGATCTGGACTAATCGCCACCGAAATTACCGCATCAGAATGCCCCCTCAAAGTATTAATCAATTCCCCTGTATCGGCATTCCACAATTTAACAGTAGCGTCGGCACTTCCACTGACAATCGTCTTTCCATCTTGACTAAATGCGATCGCATAAACCCAATCTGAATGACCCACAAAAGTCCGTACACTCTCCCCAACACCTACCAGCCACATCTTGATAGTTGTGTCAGCACTGCCGCTGGCCAGCATCATACTTTGAGGGCGAAAACTAACAGATAAAACCTTGTCAGAATGTCCCGAAAGCTTTTGAACTAATGCTCCGTTGCGCTGGTTCCACAATTTAATACTCTTGTCCCCACTGGCACTCGCAATTGCTCCAGAGTCGCAACTAAAAGCCACCGAGTACACGGACCCGTACCGATGACTGTACGGCGAACCAAAATCGCTGTAAAATTCGCGAATCATCGCCTTTTTATCCAGCTTCCACTCAATAACTTTTCTGTCAAAACTGCCGCTAACCATCATTCTTCCGTCTGGGCTGATTGCCACAGCATCAACCGTTGCGGAATGGCCGAAAAAAGTATGGATGAATTCACCTGTCTGCAGGTTCCACAGCTTAATTGTTTTATCGTCGCTGGCGCTAGCGAGAATATTGCCTTGAGGATTAATAACCACAGCATTAACCGGGGCTGAATGGCCTTGGAGAATGCGATCGCACCGCCAGTTATTAGAGGACAATAATCTCGGATCAGCGGATGGCACAACATGAATCTTCTGGGGCGGCGCGGCCGAGACGGCGGTTGCTGTATTTGGCTGCGAGTTAGTTACTGGCGAATTAATAGCTATTTTTGTTGGGGAATTATAACTGATTTGAGAGCGGGGATATTGCCCAACATTTACCAAGTCTTGCAACACTTCAGCAGCGGATTGATATCGCTCTCTTACCGAATCTTTGAGCAATTTATTCAAAATAGTTGCTAATTTTTGGCTGACTTTTATGCCTTTTTGCGCCAAGTGCGATCGCCAAATCCATTTGCATTCCAAAGCATCGAACAAATCCTTCAATACCGCCCCAGTTAGCAGGTGAATGCAGGTAACGCCCAAACTGTAAAGGTCGCTCGCCGGATACGCCTTGCCGCTGCGAATTTGTTCGATCGGCGCATAGCCAGCAGTTCCAGTTATCGTCCCAGTTTGCGCCTCAGAAAAGCCGGTAATGTGCTTAGCAACTCCAAAATCTACTAGCACAAACTGACCCCCTCTGGCCTTCCCCTGTACAGCAGGAGATTCAGCGACAATTATCCCTTTCATACCACCAGAAGATTGAGGTAAAGATGCCCCTCCTTTTCCTTTACCAGGAGTCGAGGGGCCATATCCCGCCGCCCACAAGGTTTGGGGAGTTCTCCGCACAATATTTTCCGGCTTAATATCCCGATGAATCACCTGCTGGTCGTGAACAAATTGCAAAACAGGCAACAAATTGATCAACAATTCCCAAATCTGTTCCTCGCTAAAAGCTCCCCGCTGCTGCAACTCCTGAAACAAATTATTTCCCTCGATTAACTCTTCCACAAGATAGAGACGTTTGGCTTGTTCAAAAGAAGCCAGCAAACTTGGAATCTGCGGGTGCTCTCCGAGTTCGTGCAGTCGGTGAGCTTCTTGTTTGAACAGTGCAGTTGCCTTTTCTAATTCAGCCTTTTCTTGAACTTGGGGGAAAAATTGTTTGATGGCGCAGGGAGTTTTCAACCTATCTTCATCGACAGCTAAAAAAGTTCTGCCAAATGTTCCTTCACCGATAGGTTGAATGGCGCGGTAACGCTCTTTCAGTAGCAATTTAGAGCCGCAGGCCAGACAAAAATTGGTTGAGTCAGCATTCTGCGGCTTTTGGCAATGGGGATTGAGGCAATAGCTCATCTTTTTTCCGACCTGGAGATTCCCACCACAGCTAAACTTAGCAACATGGTAGTCTGTTTCCACTCACGCCCAGAGCACCATTCTCGATAATACCTGAGAAACTCGCTTTCTTAACCAAAAATCTCGGCTCTCAACTTGATCCCGTGCCAAGAAACCAAGGTGAGGACACTAGAAGTGCTTGATGTGAGTTTCCATATATTCTAATGCTTTCCTAAAATTTTGCCGGTTGGCGGCTCACAAACTGGTATGTCAACAGTTAATTAACTGTTAACTACGGCTATTCTGGAGCATTTATTCGGAGAGTAAATACAAAACTGAGATGAGCTCGGCTATTCTCCCCCATCTAAAAGACACTCTGGCTCCTCGCCGCCCTTCTGTGAGGATGCTTTGGCTTTAATCACCGCTTCTCTAAAGCCTAAAACTAATAAAATATTGGCAAGTGTCAAGAATAGTTCCGCAGAACCGTGCAGCCAATCGACATTTGCTAGTGACTCGTTGTAGGCCACTTTTGCGTAAATTGCGGCGGGAATCGTCACCGCTACAAAAACGAGAGTGCCGTAAAATCCCATTAGAGCTAAACGGGGTGTTTTTCCCGATCGAGTCAAAAACCAGAGAAATCCCAAGTAGGGAAATAGAGACAGAACAAATAAAGTTTCTTTGGAAATCATTAGTAATTGGTGAGCGACCAGATACTATGATAAATTAAACTATCAAAAATTAGTGTTAATAATTTTTAACTTTTAATGTTGAGTTTTTAATATTTAATTAGACAGATGCACCCGTTTCTATCAAACCGCTATAGAATCACCCAAGACCATAGCTCTTAACCCAAGCCGCAGCAGGTTGGCAGTATTCAAACCCCCTTACCCACTCGGAGACAAAACCCGTTACTTTTCCCCTAACACCGTTTTTAGCATAACACATTTTTAACCGTGCCAGTCTGTTAATTGTCCCTCACTCCCAAGCTACCCAGCAATTAGAAATAGAGACTGTTCCACAGTTTTCTGTCTGGTAGGCATCAAGCAAGTATCGTTCACAACCTCTAAATCCAAGCCGTTATTTCTATCTGCTGCCAGAATTTCCTTCAGCTTAGCATTAAAATCAAAACACGGGCCGCAATCCCAAACTTTGAGTTCCAACCGTCCCTTAAATACCCTAATTTCCAGTTGAACAGGAGTTTCTACTGGCAGATTTTTGTGAGCGTGGCGAACTGCATTAGTGAAACCTTCAGCCAACGCCAACTGCAAGTTCCACCAAACTTCATTGGGGAGCGATATATCTTTCAACTGTTCAAACCACAACAAAACTTGGGTTAAAGCATTGACATCTGTGTTGACTTGCAGGCTAATATGTTGAATACAAGTTTCATTCAGCTCTTCTTCCTGCTGTTTTTCAGTCTGCCAATCCCAGGTGTTTAATAAATTCATTAACCCATCTAAAATGCTAGCTTTTTTTATATTTTGGGAGCGATCGCGATTTTCTACTTCGTAAGTTTTTCTTAGCGACAAACAGTTTCGATTGTCGAGAGTCCGGGTGTAACTGAGCTCGTCTGCAATCTGCCACATGAGTTTGATCCCCCTGCCGCCTTCTGCAAGTCGATCTATGCTGTGAGACATCTATTTTCCTCGTTTGAAAGTATTAGCTGTACCCTATTTTCCCGCCCGCCGAGACACCCGGTATCTTTTTTATACTTGCTGGCTCGGTATTATTTCGGGGATCACACAAAAATGCTATCTTTTTTATAGAAGGCAGCGCATCAGCAATATGTCTTAAGAGTCTAAGCCAATTGGCTTATTTATCGATCGCCTGTACGGAGAACGATCGCCCTCGGCAGCAAAATCCAACTGAATCGATTACAAATACTTATCCGTTGTCGGAATCGGCCACTTGTTCCAGCCGTCGCAAGCTCCCGAATCCCTGGTATTCAGGGCATCCGGCCGTTGGCCGCTCGCTGCAAAGAAGCCTTGAGGTGCGCGCTTTCATCCCCAACGTGTAAGTAATATCCGTGAGGGCGATCGAACCTTACACCGTCGAGTCGCGTCCATCCACTAGACTAGGACTTACGCAAACCACCCAGTTTCTGCTTAGAATATTGGGTTTGACAGCGAGGAATTAACGAGGAAACCGGTTTTTTTTGTCCCCCGCACGTAAGTCCAGCAGACAAATCGGTGATGAAAGGCAGTTACAGGACTTACCAAGACTATGACCAAAATCAAACTGAAAATTCTGACTGCTGCGATAATGCTACTCCCATTTTGCGCCGCACTTCCCTTACAAGCTCAAAATCTGTCTCTAGTCAAGCGGCTGCTAGAAACCAGAGGATGTCCCGGATGCGACTTATTTGGCGCTTCCTTGAGCCGTGCAGATTTGTTTGGCGCTTCCTTGAGCCGCGCCACTCTCAGCAGGGCCGACTTAGTTGATGCCGACTTGACTGCGGCTGACTTAATGGAAGCTAATTTAAACAACGCCAACATGAGAAACGCCTTTTTGGCTGACGCCGACCTCAGCAAAGCCGACATGAGCAGAGCCGACATCAGGGGAGCAAACTTAGAAAATGCTAACCTCAGCGAGAGTTTTCTGCGAGGCGCATCGCTCCAGTTGGCTAACTTAAAATGCAGTAATTTGAGCGCCGCTAAACTAAATAGAACCGACCTGAGAAATGCTGATTTAAGCGGTGCAAATCTCACCGGTGCAGACCTCAAAGAAGCCGATTTAAGCGGTGCAAATCTCAGCGGTGCCGACCTTAGATCGGCCGACTTGACGGATGCGAGATTGAACAAAGCTAATCTCACAGATGCCAATCTCTGTGGCGCCCGGATGCCGAACAGAAAAACCTCTCGGCGAGGCTGCGAAGTTAAGAAAGAACCAGCGCTCAGCACGAACAATTACTGTAATTACTGCTATGCCTTGAATGACTGGTGGCTAAATGTATTAAGGTTCTACTAAGCAGTATCATCGTCATCACTACTGTGTTTAATATGTACTGTTAGAAGTGCGAGCAGGCGGTACAGATATCAAACTTAACCTGTTACCGCCAATAGCTTTTATCTACTTTGAAGAACCTAAAAATTGGCTCAGTATTTGCAGATATTCTGCGCCCCCGATCTGTGCCACATTAGTGTGACCTCCATCAGGAACTATGTACAACTGTTTGGGCTCCGGTGCTGCCTCAAACATTTTTTTGCTCATTTCCACTGGAACTACATTGTCAGCAGTCCCGTGAATAAAGAGCACGGGCATTTGCAGGCGATCGACTTTTGAAAGAGAATCAAACCGCTGTGTCAGCAAAAAATCGATCGGAAACATCCAAAACAGCCCTTTTTGAAAATTCACCATCGCCCGCGTCGAAGTAAAAGAGCCTTCTACGATTAACCCCGCCGCCTCCGGGTGACGCACGGCTAGATCGATCGCGATCGCGCCTCCCAAAGAATGACCGTAGATATAAATTTGATTCGGGTTAATCCCCCGCTGTTTCACCAAATAATCCCAAGCAAGTTGAGCATCCTCATAAACCTGAGATTCACTCGGAAAATCGCCCTGGCTTTTTCCATAACCACGATAATCCATCACAAATACCGACAAACCTAATCGATGAAATCGATGAGCGTGTTCGACATTTGATCCCACATTTGAAGCATTGCCGTGCAGGTACAAAACTACCCCCCCTAACCCCCCCTTAACAAGGGGGGGAACCGGAGCGACTGCCGGTCTCTCACTTTGCGGGGACGTTCCGACTCCTCTAGCTCCTCCCCTTGGCAAGGGGGGGCTGGGGGGGCTATCCGAGTCTCCGGTGTTAACAGAGGGAACAGCCTCTCCCTTTCTTGCTCTCCCCCTTGCTAAGGGGGGGCTGGGGGGATTTTCCGAGGCAGGAATCCACCACCCGTGCACGCTGTCAACCGCGCCTGTTTTAGTTGAAATTGGCAGCCAGACATCTTGATATTTCAACTGAAAATCATCTGGCGTAGTTTCGATCGCCCGCGCAGGAAAAAAGATAAACTTACCTTGCGCTACAAATAGGAATACACAAGCAGCAGAATAAGCAACGGCCAAAACTATCCCAAAAGCTATTAGCGATTTAGACAAAAGGAATACTAGCAAATTGTTCATAGATAGAGCACGCGGGAAATTAGAGATCGCTCAAAAGCTAATGGCAAATTATTAATTCAGACAATTAGCCAAGATCGATTACTAACTTCCGCCACCGTATTCCGCCGATTTTCAAAAATTAATGCAATTCCGGGTGGTGTAAGTGCCAATTCGTAGACTGTTCGTAAGCGTGAGCCACTTGAAACAACCGAGATTCTTGCAAAACATTACTAATCAGTTGTATACCCACGGGCAGTCCTTTATCATCAAATCCGCAGGGCAAACTCAAAGCTGGCAAACCAGCAAGATTCACGGGAATAGTCATCAAATCTGACAAATACATACTCAGAGGGTCATTGAATTTTTCGCCTGCCTTAAATGCGGTAGTAGGAGCAGTGGGACAGACTAAAACATCAACTTGAGAAAAAGCTTTTTCAAAGTCTTCTTTAATCAAAGTCCGAACTTTTTGAGCTTTTAGATAATAGGCATCGTAATATCCAGCCGACAATACGTAAGTGCCGATCGCAATCCGGCGTTTAACTTCCGCACCGAACCCCTGAGAGCGGGTTTTGGCATACATATCCAAAAGATTATCGGAGTCTGGAGATCGGAAACCGTACTTCACTCCATCATATCGCGCCAAATTTGCCGAAGCTTCCGAGGGAGCAATGATGTAGTAAGTGGGCAAACCGTAGCGGAAGCGGGGACAAGAAATGACTTGAATTTCTGCGCCCAATTGTTGAAATTGCTCGATCGCCTTAGTAACAGCGTCTTTAACCCCCGAGTCCAGCCCTACACCAAAAGTTTCTTTAATTACACCAATTCTAATTTGACCCTTGGGTCGCAAACTGGGTCTTAAAGCTTGAGCGTAGTCAGGAATTGGGACATTAAGACTCGTGGAATCTCTCGGATCATAACCGGCGATCGCTCCCAACAAAATCGCCGTATCCTCAACAGTCCGGCCAAAGGGCCCGATTTGATCGAGAGAAGAAGCATAGGCCACCAAACCGTAGCGAGAAACCAACCCATAAGTTGGTTTCAGCCCCACCAACCCGCAAAAAGCAGCAGGTTGGCGGATTGAGCCCCCAGTATCCGAACCCAAACTCACGACGCATTCTCCAGCGGCTACCGCTGCGGCCGAACCGCCAGAAGACCCTCCGGGCACGCGCTCCAAGTCCCAAGGATTCGCGGTAACTTGATAGGCAGAAGTTTCCGTCGAGCTCCCCATTGCAAACTCGTCCATATTCGCCTTACCCACAATCACCGCACCGGCTGCTTGGAGTTTCGAGACGACGGTTGCATCGTAGGGAGGCACAAAATTCTCCAAAATCCGAGAGGCGCAGGTTGTGGGAACGCCCTCGGTGCACATATTATCTTTAACGGCGATCGGGATGCCGGCCAACAGGCCAATTTGCTCTCCGGCTGCGATTTGGGCATCCACTTTATGGGCCTGCGCCAGTGCGCTGTCTGCCGTCACGCACAGAAAGCTTTTCAACTTCGGCTCTAGCTGGGTAATTCGGTCTAATGCTTCTTGAGTAATTTCCACAGCAGAGCGTTCTTTATTGACCAGTTGTCGGTGCAACTCGCGGATGGATGCCATGCTCGTACCTTTATTATTTCTACTTTGAGACAATACAGTTAATATAACTGGCAATTGTACCTGCTTACAGCCCGAAGGCAAAGTCGGCTATTTTTGTGGCGAAAGTTCGAGCCTCAAAGAGGACTCCGCTAACGGGCGATAGGTCATTTTATCTACAATAGATTAAATTCCCCAAATCCCACCGAACACAAAATAGCGATCGAGTTTTTTACCTCATCTTTTAACAAACCAAGAATGCAACTGTATCAAAACTTATGCAACAAGTGGTTGGACGCACGAATTATGTGAGGAAGCGGTAATGTGTGCAATGAGACCCCTACATAATTAGGTTCTGCCTCCAAGAATGTGTATGCAAGATCACAATCATTAGGAAATTAGTCATTCCCAATTCTGCAATCTAAATTCTCAAACATTAGAACCTAGCTTCTCTTCGACGCCATCCAGTATTTAGGGAAGAAAAAGATGGCATATAAAATAAACCAATTCCCGATTGTGAATGGTTTACTCCGGGTAACTTTCAGAGTATTATAGTTCACAATACATATTTATTTATTAGGTTTAAGTTATTTTAAAGAGCATAACTAGCAGCGTTTAAAGCTGATTTTATAAAAAATGTATCTCCTGTAAATCCACAAAAAAATGAACTTAAAATAAAAAAATATGATAATAAAGATTAGATTATGGCGGTCTATAGCCTAATAATTAGTATCCGATTATGAAGAATACTTTTTTATTCAAAAATGACTAAAAGTTATCATTCAGCCGAGTGAATTAAGGGCCGCTGCCCGATCGAAGAAAATAGCGATCGACCTTTTCCGATCCACGCCCCTTGTGCCAGAGGTCAACAAGCCTGTCAGAAATCTGGGGTTCACAAAAAAGCTGGGAACGCTCACCGCCACGCCGTGGTCTCCTGTTGCGCGCACCTGCAAAAAAACAGCAGTCCTTCCTCAATTGCGACTAGCTGCGTGCATCTGCGGTAAAAAAAGCTACTTATTTGCCCGATCGATCCCCAGGAAAATAATTTCATCCGGAATTATCCCCAAAACCCAAGATATATGGTAAGAAGTTCCCGATGCCCCGTTGGAGGAATGCCACCTAAAGCTCACTTAGAATCCCACCTGACGGCAGAGGAACTCAAAATTCGCTACCGGCAGGCACAAAACACCACAGAGTCGCGCCGCTGGCACTTGCTGCTGTTAGTGTCCCGAAATTGGACTATCAAACAAGCAGCCCAAGTCGTAGGTCTCAACTACGACTACGCCAAAGAAATTGTCCAGCGCTACAACCGAGAAGGGCCTAACTCTGTGAGAAATCGCAGCGGAGACCGCCAGCCCCCTCCTGCAAAATCCTTGCTGAATCCTGAACAGCAAGAAGAACTGCGACAAGCGCTGCAAGGCCCTGCCCCCGACGGCGGAGACTGGACAGGCCCCAAAGTCGCTCGCTGGATTGCCGAAAAGATTGGTAGCGATCATGTCTGGCCCCAACGCGGCTGGGATTACCTCAAGCGGTTGGGTGCTGACTGGCGACGGCGGCGCAGAAAGTAGATAGTTCGCAATATTTAAAGGGGGTTGATTGCTTTGGTGCGATCGCTCCCTTTATTTTGGTTATTTTGCCACATTGGCGCGATCAAAACCATTTGAGATTTGAGATTTGAGATTTGTTCTTCAATCTACAATCTCCGATCTAAAATCTAAAACCGTTTGACAAAAAAAATGAGATATAGTCATTTCAAATAAAAAAGAGACACTATTGAGCGCAGTAGGCACAGATGAGTTGATCTAAAGATGTGCCCGGAGGAGCATACATTCTGGCTCGTTTTAAGGCACTAAAATCGTGTTCAATATCGTTCAGGTCGGGAGAATATTTTGGGAGAAAAAGAACTTGATGCTCCGTTTCCTCTACCAGTTCTCGAATGGCTGTTTTTCGATGAATCGGTGCATTATCCATGATTAAGATAGATGGCTCCGTCAGAGAGGGTAATAAATATAAAGATAACCACCCTTCAAAACCTTCTGCATTGAGGCTGCCCGTAAAAACCATTGGGGCAATTAAGTCCTTTTTTCCTTTCCTTCTTCCGGCTACTAGATTTTCTCTTTTCCCCCGTTTTCCTGACTTTTCACCCCAGATTTTTTTGCCTTTTTTTGACCAGCCTAATGCACAATCTTGAAACTCTTCAAATCCTGACTCATCAATAAAAACCAGACTTTGACTTCCCGATACTTTAATTAATTCTCGGAGCTCTCTGTAGTATTTCATTCTTTCTTCTCGGTTTCTCTCCTGATAACGAAGTTGTTTTTTTTTCGAGTAATTTTCATTTCTTTAAGAGCATAAGATATGGCACTTGGTCTGACCCCAAACTTCTTGGCTCTGTCGATTAATCTGGCATCTGGGTTCTCTTTTACATCGTTTTCTAAGGCTTTCCAATCTAGCTTTCTCTTACGTCTTTTTACCTTAGTGGCCAATACGGTCTGTCCGACCCAGCCACCGATATATCGTTGCCCTTCCTACCTGAAAAAGTCCGGTTGCTTGAGCGATACGACCGCCATTTTCTACATAATCCACTACTCTTTTTCTCAAATCAATACTGTAAGACATTTTCCTAGCGGGTTCACTATTTTTATTAATTTTACCTCATTTTTAAATAGTCTCATACTTATTTGAAATGACTATACAAGCCCCGTCCTTCTAGGACGGCTTTTCTTGGTTTCTAATATATTCCTTCAAAACTTCTAAAGGCGCACCTCCTACAGAAACAGCAAAATAACTAGGACTCCACAAAGCTTCTTTGTGGGGTTTTTCGTGTCCAGCCTGTCCGTACCGACGACTGGAAACGCCTTTTAATGCGTTAACAATTTGAGATGTCGATAATTTAGGCGGATACTCAATCAGCGCATGAACATGATTGCCTTCGCCATCGAACTCTAGCACTTGAAAGTTCATTTTTTGAGCTACCTCACGAAACGATTTTTCAATCAAATCAAGACTTTCGCTCGTAAATACAGACCGACGATACTTTGTTACGCAGACCAAGTGCATTTTAAGTTCTGTAACAGAATTGCGCTCATGGCGGTAAATAGTTGTCATTACTTGCAAACCAATATATAATCAAACCTACAGACCAATATTAGTATAAACATGAAGGCGAGGTTCAAGTACAGATTTTATCCAACGACAGAACAAAAGCAGAGCTTGGCTCGGCTATTTGGCTGCGTGAGGAAGGTCTGGAACGATAGCCTAGCTCTCTGCAAGCAGTCCGAGAAAAAGCCAAGTTCGGCCGAACTGCAAAAAATCGTGATCACCCAAGCGAAAAAGACCGAAGAAAGAGCTTGGCTAAGCGAAGTCTCCAATATTCCTCTACAGCAATCTGTAGCGGACTTGGAAACGGCTTTCAAGAACTTTTTCGACTCCTGCAAAGGAAAGCGAAAAGGTTGCAAGGTTGGTTATCCCAAGTTCAAAAAAAGAGCAAATAGCCAGTCGGCACGATTTAGGATTGGGGGTTTTTCTCTGAAAAATGGCGGTGTCTATTTAGCCAAGATAGGTGTTGTTAACCCTATATGGTCAAGAACACTGTCATCCGAACCTAGCTCTGTCACAGTAATCAAAGATTGTGGAAATCGTTATTTCCTGAGTTTTTTAGTAGAAATTCAACACATTCCATCTGAGGCGAAAAACCAAAGTATCGGAATCGATTTAGGAATCACAACTTTTGCAGTGATGAGTAACGGTGAGGAAGCCAAAAGCCCTAGCTATAAAAGTCTAGACCGCACAATCCGTAAACTTCAACGTAAATTAGCTCGCCAGCCGAAAGACTCTAAAAGGAGAAACATAACACGAATCAAGATTGCTAAATTGCACAACCGCATTGCCGACACCCGTAAAGATTTTCTGCACAAGTTGTCAACTAAAGTAGTTAACGAAAACCAAGTGATTATTTTGGAAGATTTAAATGTATCCGGGATGGTAAGAAACCGGAAGCTCTCAAGGGCAATTAGCCAGCAAGGGTGGAGAGAGTTTAGAACTCTCTGTGAATCCAAATCCGAAAAGTTTGGCAGAGAGTTTCAAGTAATTAGTAGGTGGGAACCTACTAGCCAAGTTTGTGCGGATTGTGGTTTCAAATGGGGTAAAATCGATTTGTCTGTTCGTTCAGTGCTTTGCCTGAGTTGTGGTACTAAACAAGATAGGGATCAAAACGCTTCTAGAATTATAGAGAAAGTCGGGATGGGGAATCGCCACGACTCAAAACGGGCGCAGAGGGATTGTCAGACTAGCAACGGTTAGCAAAACCCGATGAAGCGTCAAGAATCACCGCTCATAAGAGGCCGGTGAGTATTTCAATGATGTAACAATAGCTGCTTATATTGAATAGGGTTGTGTGGAGGATGTTAAATATGCCAGAAATCAGGGGTTTTTTGTCGATCGCCAACAAGATGGCGGCAGTAGTAGCCGGCATTGGACTGGTTCAGATGTTAACCATCGCAAGTTCATTCTCTCAATCATCTAACCCGCGTTCCCTCGACGAACTCTACAAAATTCGCGATGGGCTGATCACCGAATTAGAACAACCCTCATCTCCCTCCCCAGAACCAACCATCCTTTCCGGCTTAGTTCCCTTCGCAGCTAATCCTCAAGAACAACTGCTACAGCAGTTGCAAGCGGTGGAAGCTCAAATATTAGTAGAACAGAGGGCTAACGACAACTTACAGCAAGCAGTCCGTTTAGCCAACAGAGCCGTAGAAACTAAACGGCAGCCAAATAAGTCGATCGAATCTTCGCAGCAAACTCAATTTTTCTGGCATCAGGCGCTCAACAACTTGCAGGAAGTTCCTCAAAATTCATTTTTAGCTTCCGTCACTGCCTCAAAAACTCAAGAATACCGGGAAAATTTAACAGCAGCAACCTTTCAAGTGCAGCAAGCAAAATCTGATGTTTTGGGTGCGCTTGCCCGAGAAAGCGGTTTGTCGGCTCAAGCTTCGATCGGTATTTGCAACCTTTCTAGAGAATGCGTAAACCTCCGGGGCGATGTACCTCCTGTCAGTCCAGCCAGCTTAATTAAACTGCCGATTGCTGTCGCCCTGATGCAAAAAGTCGATAAAGAAAAAATTAGTCTGAACCAGGAAGTATTAGTCACTCGCGGTAATTTCACCGAAGACGCATCGGCAAAGATTAGGTCCAATCGCAATTACCCGCTACAGCTACTGTTAGAAGAAATGATCTATCGCAGCAGCAATATCGCCACCAATCAACTGATCGATTATTTAGGTTCGGATTACATCAATCAATATTTAGATAATAGCGGCTACGAAGTCACCCGCGTCAACTTCAAATTAATGGGGGAAAGAATTATGCCCTCCAACCCCGGTTCGGGTCGCAACCGCGTGACTGCTAACGAACTCACCGAAATGATGGTGCAAATTTACAACGGCGAAACACCCGGTGCTAAACTGTTAATAGAAACTCTCAACCGCCAGTACGATCACGCTCTGGGATTTGCTGCCTTGGAAGGAACTAAAGCTCAGTGGTTGGGGGAAAAAACTGGTCAAAATTCCTGGGTGCTCGGCACAACTTTAGCGATGAGCATTGACGACGAGGCCTATGTGATTACTGTGATTGACAGCCGCAGCGGCGAGCTACAAATGCGCCAGTCTATTTCTAAAATTGCAGATTACATGGTCCGAAACCCCAGCTTTTAATCGCTGGAATATACAATTTATAGCGGGGGAAAACGCACCGCCCAAACAGTTAAAAAATGCCGCATCAAAAACTCAGTGTTTCCGTCAAAGGCAAAGGATTTCCTATTCTCTGCTTGCACGGCCATCCAGGTTCCGGCGATTGTATGTCGGTATTCACAGAACACCTCTCAAAACGCTTCCAGACGATCGCCCCAGACTTGCGCGGCTACGGCAACAGTCGCACCTCAACTTTCTTTGAAATGACCGATCATCTGGTGGATTTAGAAGCACTATTAGACAGATTAGGAGTCGATCGCTGTTTGGTGATTGGATGGTCTTTGGGAGGGATTTTAGCCCTGGAATTAGCCATGAAATATCCCCAGCGAGTCACCGGTTTGATTCTCCTTGCATCCGCAGCCAAACCGCGAGGAAGTCACCCTCCCATCTCTTGGCAAGATAACCTTTACACCGGTTTAGCCGGAATTATCAATTGGGCCCTACCCGGTTGGCAGTGGAATATTGATACTTTTGCGAGGCGATCGCTCTTTCGCTACTTGATACAGCAGCATAACGCCACCCCTTACCGCTACTTAGCACAGGCAGGTACTCCCGCCTACCTCAAGACTTCCAACACGGCCACCAAGGCGTTAAATACCGCTCTGAGGGCTGGATACGATCGACTGCTGCACCTTGGCGACATTCAATGTCCCAGCTTGGTGTTGGCCGGAGAGGCCGATCGGCACATCACCTCGGCATCAAGTTTAGAAACTGCCCGCCACCTCCACAATTGTCAGTGGCAGTGCTATCCCAATACAGCCCATTTGTTCCCTTGGGAAATTCCCGATCGGGTACTCGCAGACATTGATTGCTGGATTGAGAGTCACCCCGAAGCAGTTGGCAATTGCGAGTGTTGAGTTTTGAGTTTGTCACAAGCAATTTATCACCCAACACTCAAGAGTTTTGAAGTTACAACTCACAACTCACAACCGCACAGAGTTGCGAGGGAAGCGTAGCCCTCTCAAAACTCAAAACTCCCCTGCTTCTACTGACCGCTCAAAACCGGCCACAGCCCTCCATCACCAAGCTTTCCCAAATCTTCTGCAACCGTCAAAGTAATTGGTTTGCAGCGGTGAATCGAAACACTAACACCTTCTGCCCCTTCATTTTCTATGTCTTCTACATATCCTGCTTTTGCAGTTTCCGCCTCTCCCTGGGTTAAGAACGGGCCAAAATAGTAAATGCACCGCGGCGCTGAAGTTTTAACTTCAACCCACCAAGCCAATCCGAAAAAGTTGAGCAAGCTAATCAAGAATTCTTTCATCTGCTTTTCTAATGTATTTGACGGTGTTTTCAGGGTGCTGCGAACACGCCTAGGCTTTTGTTATTTACACGTGGCTGACTGCTGCCAAGAACCGATCCAAACCTATTTAAATATATCTAAATAGATTTGTGTCGAATTCCTGTTTGAATGTAGGGGCAAGACCCCTTCTACTTTCGCCTGAACAAGTAATGACAGTCGATCGGCTATCCTTACTTGTTCAAGGTGTGGTGCCACTCCATTCTGGGCGGCATTCACAATAAGCTACTCTGTTGTGCTCTTTTTTTCAACCACCTTTACGATCCGTGTACGTGAAACTTTTTGGGCCCGCGCTGGCGGTAAATTTCGTATAAAGCCATCCCCGTTGCTACCGAGACATTCAGGCTAGGAGTATGGCCTCTTAAAGGAATTGAAACTAATCCGTCACATCCGCGCTGTATCAAAAGGCTCAAACCGTCAGCTTCACCACCCACCACTAAAACAGTGGGCCCGGAGAACTTGACTGTCTCTATAGATTGACCGACGCCTGCTGCAGTGCCATAAATCCAGAATCCAGCCTCTTTCAGTTCTTCCAGCGCCCGGTTAAGATTGACAACCCTTGCCACGGGCAGGCTTTCCAATGCCCCTGCTGCCACTTTTCTCACTGCCGAGGTAATCCCAACAGCCCGCCGCTGCGGAATCACCATCCCCTGAGATCCCAATGCTTCTGCAGTGCGAATAATCGCCCCTAGATTGTGCGGGTCGTTGAGTCCTTCTGCCACCACAATTACTGGATCTTCGCAAGCCGACTTAGCCTTTGCGATCAGTTCGCTCAAATCCAGGTATTCGTAGGCTGATACTTGAGCCGCTACGCCTTGGTGGTTTGCTTTGCGCGTGATGTAGTCGAGGCGCAAATCGTCAACTTCGTCAATGATGCTGCCGTTGGCCTTGGCTTCGGTTAGCAAGCTGTGAAAGCGGGGATCGTAGCGCAGGTGGGGGACAACCCAAATCCGGTTGAGGACTTGGTTTGTTTCTAAAGCCGCTTGCACCGCATGGCGGCCGTAAATCATGTCGTCTGTGTCTGCGTCTGGTTGCACGACTGTATTTGAGGCACTGTCAACAGGGCGAGTGTCTCTGTCTTTGTCTCTGTCTCTGAAATGGTTGCCCCGGAATTCCTGCGGGCTCTTGTCTTTGTCTCTGTCTTTGTAATAATTGCCCCTGGATTCCTGCGGGCTGCTGTCTCTGTCTCTGTCTCGGAAATTGTTGCGGGCCGGCTGCGGGCTGCTGTCTCTGTCTCTGTCTCGGAAATTGTTGCGGGCTGGCTGCGGGCTGCTGTCTCTGTCTCTGTCTCTGTCTCTGTCTCTATCTCGGAAATTGTTGCGGGCCGGCTGCGGGCTGCTATCTCTGTCTCTGTCTTGGTAATAATTGCCCCTGGATTCCTGCGGGCTGCTGTCTCTGTCTTTAAAATGATTATTTCTGCGAATTTCCGGTTGGCCGTCGGCATCGACTCTCCGTTTGAAAATTGCTCTCACGGGCATTTCTCGCGATTGCGGGGCGAAGGTCGATCGCTTTTGAGGCGCGTCTACTCCGCGAGTATCGGGACGGGGTTTGCGTTCAAAGCGGGGAGAGGATGGTTGTGAGTCCTGACGGCGGCCTTCGCTTTTGAATGGCTTGCTGTCGGAATTCGATCGCGAAAAGTTTGGTTTGGTAAATTTTCTCATTGGTTTCTTGTGGTCAAAACGTTTGGGCTGAATGCTAATCGATTGTAGATTGTAGATTTGAGATTCTTGATTGAGGGAGCAATCTTTTGGCTTTGAGATTTGAGATAGTCTAGCGAGGGAGCAAGGATTTTGCTGTGTTCAAATTGCTAGTTAATAACTGATAAATCCTGTTTTGCCGATCGAGATTTTTGCGGTTTTATGTTAGCCGTGCCAGGATGGTTAATTAATCCCTCCCCATTCCCAACTCTTAACTGCTAAATCCTTTAAGTCTCAAGATCTAAAAGTGCCAGAAGTTCGGTCAATCTTTCGGGATCGGTGAGATACAAATATCCGATCAAAGTTTCTAAGCTGCTGGCTTGTTGGTATATCTCTGGATCTGCTCGCTTAGAACGGCCCGCTGCAGCATTGCGGCCGCGCTTGACAATTGCTAATTCTGTACTGTTCAAGTAAGGAGAGAGCGATCGCAAATGACGCGCTTGAGTTTCGGCTCGTACTTGCCCCACCACTAATTCGTGATAAGCTTGCAATCTTCTGGGTGGCACTAAGTACGAACTCCGAACGTAGAGTTCGTACACTGCATCTCCCAAATATGCCCAGGCTGCGGGCGAAATTCTTTCTATTTCTGCTGGTGTAGCCCTCGCAGGATGCACTCGATTTAAACTGATATCCGTCAGACTCAGTTTGAGTCCGTCATCTGCGATCGGCGACATACTTTTTTAAATAAAACTTCCGCACAGCTTGGTTTTTCTAGTCACTTAGTTATTTCGTCTTTCGTTACTTCAGCAATTATAGCTTTCACAGGAGTGTTCGCTGTCCGATCGCGAAGCGAGATATATAGGCAAAGGTTGGCGTGACGATCGCACTCCTAAAAAAGGCTTTTTACCAAATCGGGATGCTCTCAGTTTTATACCATTTTTTCGCGTGTTTGCCACACATATTTTACTGCCCATCCACCGAAACTCTCAGCATCGGGGAAATAGCGGCTGGCGCGTGTCGCAGCTTCTGGGAAAATCGGTATTGTTTTACCCGCAAAAAAATAAAAATTTGCTATCCAGCGTTGAGAACCGGATAGCTAATTTAATCCACTTTGGCGTCAAGCATCCTTGACGTTTTTTACCGCCTCATCAACCGAAGGCTGCAAAGACAAAAATTTCTCTAAGCGAACCAGTTTAACAGTCTGAGTTACGCGGGGATTTGAGACAATTTGCAATGTCCCCTCCAAGGTTTGGGCTTTTTTGACAAGTTGCACAAGTGCGCCCAAGCCTGAACTATCCACAAAGTCTATCTGAGACAAGTCCAAAATTACGTGTTTTGGGCCCTCGTCAATACATTTGCTTATTACCTTCCGAAAAGTTGCCTCAGAAAAAGCGTCCAGCAGGCCAGTCAGGCGAAATAACTGATAGTTATTCTTGACTTCGCGAGTGCCTCTGAGGCTAACGGTCAGGGTCAATGACTCAGGAATGACACCCTCCTAGCTAGATATGGCTTAAAGTCGAGGCTTCATTATAGGAGTTTTTTGGTCTTTTGTCTACAGTTTTTTAGTTATTAGTCATTAGTCATTAGTCATTAGTCAGAAGCGATCGACACAAACAGCCTCTGATGACTACTGACTAATGACTGCTGACTAAGGACTACTTTCTGCTGGCTACTTTCTGATTGTCTCGCATTGACTGCACGAATCGATCGAATAAATAGTCGGCGTCGTGCGGGCCCGGACTGGCTTCTGGGTGGTACTGCACTGAGAACAGTGGCAGAGTTTTATGCTTCAATCCGGCTACGGTGCGATCGTTCAAATTGAGATGAGTAATCTCTACTTCGGGGGCTAGGGAATCGGGGTCGATCGCAAAACCATGATTTTGGCTAGTAATTTCTATTTGCTCAGTTAAACCCGCTGGATGATTCAATCCCCGATGGCCGAACTTAAGTTTAAAAGTTTCTGCACCCAAGGAAAGTCCCAAAATTTGGTGTCCCATGCAGATGCCGAATACGGGTTTGTCCGACTTTAACAAAGCTTTCGCAGTCGCGATCCCTTCCGTTACCGCCGCCGGATCTCCAGGGCCGTTGGACAGAAAAATGCCGTCCGGGTTGTATTTGAGGATTTCCTCCGGCGACGTGTCAGCGGGGACAACGATGACCCGACACCCGTAACTCGCCAGACGCCGCAGGATGTTGCGCTTGATCCCAAAGTCTAGCGCTACCACCGTCCACATTTTGCCGTTAGCAGGTTTGACTGTAGGACTGAACTCCCAAACCGAGTCCGTGGCTTCAGACCACTCGTAAACCTCGCGAGTGGTGACTTCCTGGACTAGATTCAGCCCGTCCATGCTGGGGGCATCTTGCACTTGCTCCAAAAGTTCCGCCTGGTCGAGAATCGTGGTGGAAATGCCGCCATTGATCGCTCCCACCGTGCGAATTTTGCGAGTGAGGGCGCGGGTGTCGATCCCGTAAATGCCGGGGATATCGTACTGTTTTAGGTAGTCTTGCAGAGATTGCGAGCAGCGCCAGTTGCTGGGGCGGCTGCAGACGTTGCGGGCGATCGCACCCCGAATTTGCGGGCGCGAGGATTCTTCGTCTTCGAGATTTACCCCGGTATTGCCCAATTCTGGATAAGTAAAAGTTACAATTTGACCGCAATAGCTGGGATCGGTCAATACTTCTTGGTAGCCCGTCATTCCCGTATTAAATACTACCTCGCCAACGACGGTGGCGTCAGCGCCAAACGACCAGCCGCGGTAAGCAGTACCGTCAGCCAGGACTAGGAGAGCGGGTTGTGCAGTTGAAAGTGACATGGCATCCTTAATTACTTTCGTTTGGTTTCATTCTTACCACTGCCAGGGATTTGATGCTAGTCGGCAATATACAGATATTATTTTAATTTGTGCAAGGGTTCGGAAAAGCAAGGCACTTATGCCGCAGGTAATCAAAAAGCAGCAATACAGCAGTTCTCAATCTTGGTGAGGTATGCCCTATGCCTTATGCCCTATGCCCTATGCCCTATGCCCTATGCCCTATGCCCTATGCCCTATGTCCTATGCCCTATGCCCGCTTATAAAGCGTGTACCTCATGTTACTGAGAAAGGCTATAAGTGCGTGCAAATTTTCCATCTCCCCCGCGCCAGCAATTTATCTGCAAGCAGCTTAGGAGGCGGGCGGAAATTCTATATCTATACCAAAAGGCAGTTGTCGCTGTTACGATCGAGCTACAGCGTTTAACGAAACTATGGCTAGTAAATCACCCTTGCCTTTACTCTCAAACTCAAAAAAGCCTCTACCGATCCCTCAAAACCTGCGCCAACCTTTACTGGTTTTAGCAGGGGTTATTTCTCTGAGCAGTTCAATTTTAGTAGGGAGTGTTGCCAACTCCTCGCCAGCAGTGGCTCAAGAAAGTGAGGGATGCTTCATGCGGAGCTCGTCAGGCCGAACCGTCAACCTCAGCCAATCAGTCTGCGGTTTTCTCCCCAAAGAATTGACTCCCCCCACTTCGGCGGCGGCAAAGTCGGGAGTGTTTCAGGCAAAAATCAAACGCCGAGAGGCTAATATCCCCGTCATAGAAGTCACGTTTAACGGCAAACAAAAGTTCGAGATGATGGTAGATTCTGGAGCTAGTGGCACAGTAATTACACCAGCAATGGCTAAAGCCTTGGGCGTTGTTCTCCAGGGAACAGTGCAAGCACAAACTCCCAACGGAGTGGCTACTTTTCCCCTCGGTCGCCTGAGCTCTATGGAAGCAGGTGGTCTGGCAGTTAACAATGTAGTTGTCGCAGTCTCGCCGTCGCTAGATATCGGACTGTTGGGTCACGACTTTTTTGGTAATAAAGATGTGACTATTAAGCAAGATGTCATTGAATTTCGAGCGCGCTCTTAACAAGAACGAAGGAGGGAGAGGGAAGAAGTAAAGAAAAATGGAAAATTAAATAATTTTTCTTGTGGGTTAGTTAAAACAAAAAATTCCTTCTTCCTTCTTCCTTCTTCCTTCTTCCTTCCGTTACATCCGTTGCAAAATCCGTTGGCGAACTTCCTTCTTCCTTCATTTCAAAAACTCAATCAACTGCTGCAACTTCAACCAAGATTCGCCGCTCCATAAAATCTCCTTAGCCAGAGAAACTCCTGCTGCGTGAGAACCCATAGGAATTGCACCTCCCACCTGAAAAGCTAAAGACGCATTCAAAGCTACAACATCCATTTGCGCGCGCGTACCTTTCCCTTGCAAAATGTTCCGCAAAATCTCGGCGTTTTCCTCAACATTTCCGCCTTTTAATGAGCCGATCGCACTTGGTGTCAATCCTACCTTTTCCGGGTCTAAAGTAGTGAGTTCCACTTTGCCATCAGACAAAACCGCCAAATCAGTCACATCACCCAAACCCGCCTCGTCCAATTTTTCTCTGCCGTGAACGACTAAAGCTAACTCAGTCCCCAACTCGCCCAAAGCTTGAGCAATAGTTGATACCAGAGTAGGATCGAACACCCCGATTATCTGCCCTGTAGGGCGCATAGGATTGACAAGGGGCCCTAATAGGTTAAAAATAGTCCGCACCTTCAAAGTTCGCCGGAGCGGCGCTACAGCCTTAAGTGCGGGATGCCACCCAGGGGCAAATAAAAAGGTGATGCCCACAGAGTCTACCGCAGATCTTACCTTCGCGGGATCGGCGTTGAGGTTGACTCCGAGTGCTTCCAACACGTCAGCAGAACCCACTTTGCTCGATGCGGAGCGATTTCCGTGTTTGGCGACTCGAACTTTGCCGGCGGCGGCCACAAAAGCTACAGCAGTGGAAATGTTAAACGTGGAAGCGCCGTCGCCACCTGTGCCGCAAGTATCAATTAATTTGAGATTGGAGATTGAGGATTTGGGATTGAAAATGCTCTCTGATTCACCTGCAAGCGACTGAGAATGCAATACCTGAGCCATTCCTGCCAATTCTTGGGCTGAGATGCCTTTGGCTTGGATGGCCGCTAAAATGGCTCCTGAGAGGACGGGGGGAATAGCTTCGGCTAGCCATCCCTGCATCAAGTCGGCTGCTTGGGTGCGTGAGAGAGATTGTCTGTCTAATAGTTGTTGCAGGAGGGCTGGCCACACAGGAGAATCCGGCGTCTGGGTTGAAGCAGGGGATAACTCTGGCGTTGCTAGTAGAGGAGAATTTGTCATTTATTAGTTTTTAGTCAAATTTAGCTTGATCGAGCTTTGTGGCCAAACCGAGAATCGATCGGGATTTTACCAGACTTGCCGACCACATTTTGCGCGATCGGGCCCCGATTTTTGCTCAAATGCCAGCACCGCTACAGAATTTTTCCGCCCGCAGTAGCAGAATATGAATTTTTTGATACAACAATTACCCTATTGTTGTGCCAACTTTACATAGAAACCCCAAATCGTACAACTGCTAGCAGTCTGCTGTATTATCTATCAGCAATAATACTTAACACTAACTCAGAGCAGCCAAAGACCGATAAAAGTTTCCGAGAGGAGTTCTGGAGACCAAAAAATTTTAGACATTAGGGAGCCCAAGATTCATCTGTGGAGTCAATTCTTTAATCTAAAATCTAAAATCTCAAATCGATTGACAGCAAGGACAGCGAGCGTTTAGCTCTTGCAGGCGGGTTTGTGGCATTGGGCAAGAGTCGATCGTCGTACTCTCACCCAAATCCTAAAAATAGGATCTTGCGGTTGTAGAAGTCGCTGCCTTTTATTGTAAGAACATCCTTGCTACTAACTTATTTCAGGGTATTCAACTGCTAATATATTCAGGGAGATTTCAAGGAGCGGGTTTTGCTCGAACACCTGCACCGCAAGCCGATCGATGTGCCAATGCGATCGTGACAGCCAGTCAAGCATCAAATAAATACGGGATTAGCTAAACTTTCCGCAACTATCACTAATAACTAACAGTCCAGTAGGACAGATGAATAAACACACTCGTCTCCGGCTGCGATACACCATCTTTCAGCCTAAATAACGGCTCAAATTTAACAGGCGGTAGACCAAAAATATTCAACTCACACACAAGAGCAGGGTATTCACAAGTGGGAAATCAAAAATTAGGAAATAAAGCGATAGAATGCCTGAATGTCGCGGAGGCACTGCACCAAATGGAAGCAAAATATTATAGTATGTTTGAAAATGCTGTGTCGGGTATTTTTCAAACAAGCCAATCCGGTCGCTACATCAGCGCTAACCCAGCTTTGGCTCGCATCTACGGATATAATTCCGCCGAAGAATTAATGGGCTGTCTGACTGATATCAGCGATCAGCTTTATGTCAATCCCGATCGGCGCGATCAGTTTGTTTCTGCTTTGCAAGAACAGGGCATCGTATCGGATTTTGAGTCGCAGATTTATCGGCGGGACGGAACAATAATTTGGATCGCTGAGAATGCGCGCGCTGTCTGCGATGAAGCAGGAAAATTGCTCTACTACGAAGGTTTTGTAGAAGATATTACCCAGCGAAAGCAAGCAGAATCTGCACTTCGAGAAAGCGAAGAACGCCTGCGCTTAATAATTGAAGGCGTTAAGGATTACGCTATATTCATGTTAGATCCTGAGGGGTATGTAGCTAGCTGGAATTCTGGTGCAGAACGCATTTTGGGATACAGATCTCATGAAATAGTCGGCAATAATTCGGAGTGTTTTTTCACTAAAGAAGATCTTGAAATCGGCAAGCACAAAGAAAAATTAATCCTGGCGGTGGCAGAAGGTCGATACGAAAATGAAGGCTGGCGGCTTCGCAAAGACGGATCGCGATTTTGGGCGAATATTATTGTTACTCCTTTGCGCGATGAAAGGGGAAAGTTGCAGGGCTTTTCTCAAGTAATGCAGGATATTACTGAGCAAAAGCGGGCGGCTGAGGAAAAGATGCAGTTGATTGCTTCTTTGCAGGCGTCGGAAAAAAAGTTTCGCACTTTGTACGAATCGACGACTGATGCGGTAATGCTGCTAGATGAAGAGGGTTTTTTGGATTGCAATCCGGCTACTTTAAACTTATTTGGATGCAGCACTGAGTCGGAGTTTTGCGGCAAGCATCCTTCGGAGTTCAGCCCGCCGTTGCAACCGGATGGACAAGATTCTAGGAGTCTTTCTCAAGAGCGAATTAATACGGCTCTGCGATCGGGAAATTGCCGTTTTGACTGGCGGCACCGTCGTTTGGATGGTTCTGAGTTTCCGGCGGAAGTGCTGCTAACTTCTATGGATATCGGCGGCAAAATAGGGCTGCAAGGCGTGGTGCGCGATATCACTTATCGGGTGCAGGCTGAGGAAGCCCTGAAGCAGGCTAATGAGGTATTGGAATGCCGGGTTAAAGAGCGGACAAGTCAGTTGGAAGAGGCTATTAAAAAGTTGAGTTTATCGGAAGAAAAGTTTTCTAAGGCTTTTCGATCGAGCCCAGATCCGATGATTATTACTACTTTTGCTGAGGGTCGTTTTATTGAAGTTAATGATAGTTTTCTGTCGATGACTGGTTACGATTTAGAAGAAACGACCTGGAATACAGTACCGGGGTTAAATATTTGGGTAAGGCCTGAAGACAGACTTAATTTTAGGCGAAGTTTGCACGAACAAGGTGTTGTTCGCAATCAGGAATGCGAGTTTCGGATGAAGTCGGGATCTGTGGTGGTATGTTTGCTGTCAGCAGAGTTGATTAATTTGGACGGCGAACTCTGTATGCTGGCGGTGATGACGGATATTACCGATCGCAAACACGCCGAAGAAGCCCTACGGGAAAGCCAGCGGGCCTTGGCGACGCTGATGAGCAATTTGCCGGGAATGGCCTACCGTTTTCGCAACGATGCCGATCGCAGTATGGAGTTTGTCAGCGAAGGTTGCTATCAGTTAGCCGGCTATTCTCCTGAAGAATTTATCGGCACTCGGCAAGTTTCTATATCGGAATTGACTCACCCGGACGATCGTGAGAATTTGTGGAATGCCGTGCAAGTTGCTTTGCAAGAAAATCGACCCTATCAGCTAAATTACCGAATTACTGCTAAAAATGGCGAATTAAAATGGGTTTGGGAGCAAGGTTTGGGAGTGTTTTCCGACTCGGGAGAATTGATAGCTTTGGAAGGGTTAATTACTGACATTTCCGAGCAGAAACGCAGTGAAGAAGCTTTGCGGCGATCACAAACAGAGTTAACCCAACAAAAACTTCAACTCGAAAATACTTTGCACGAATTGCAGCAAACTCAAGCTCAATTGATTCACACTGAAAAAATGTCTACTCTCGGTCAAATGGTAGCCGGTGTTGCTCACGAAATTAACAATCCCGTTAGCAGCGTTTGCGGCAATCTCGTTCACGTTGGCCACTACACGGAAGATTTGCTGAATTTGCTCGATATGTACCAGCAGCACTGCCCGCAGCCGCCGGCAGCAATTCAAAATAAAATTAAGGATATCGAATTAGAGTTTCTGCTAGAAGATTTGCCGAAAGCGATGTCTTCGATGCAGGTTGGGGCCGATCGCATTCGGGAAATCGTGCGATCGCTCAGAAATTTCTCCCGCAAAGATGATTCTCAAATGAGCAAAGTTAACCTGCACGAAGGGATTGAAGGAACGTTGCTGATCCTGCAAAGCCGCCTGAAAGCCAGAGGCAACTATCCCGAAATTGCAGTAATTAAGGACTATGGAAATTTGCCTTTGGTTGAGTGTTATGCTGGGAAAATCAATCAGGTATTTATGAATTTGATCGGAAATGCGATCGACGCGATCGAGGAATACAACGAAGGGCGTTCAGTTGCCGAAGTCAAAGCTAACCGCAGCAAGATTAAAATTAGGACAGAAGTCCAAAACTCCCATGCTGTAATTAGGATTTCTGACAACGGGCCCGGTATGCCCGAAGAAGTTTCCCAGCAGTTATTCGAGGCTTTTTTTACCACCAAACCCGCCGACAAAGGCACCGGTTTAGGCCTGTCAATTTCCTACAAAGTTGTCCAAGAACACGGTGGCAAACTTAGCTGCGTGTCCGCACTCGGCCACGGAGCCGAGTTTATCATAGAATTGCCGATCGAACAACCGTAGTCAGCAGTCATTAGTCATTGGTTATTGGTTATTTGTGACTGTTGGCTGTTGACTGATGACTGTTGACTGATGACGCTCGATCCCTAACCAATGACTAATAACTAATGACTAATGACTAATAACTAATAACTAATAACAACTGACAAATGCCAACTGCCAACTAACAACTACCAACTGCCAACTAACTACTGACACCTTTCCCAATAAATTCGAGCCACCTTATCCCCCGGATTTGGCCCCAAACAATCCGCAAAAAGTCCCGCAGCTTCCCTAAAATTATTCATATTGTACAAAGACAAAGCCTCAGTAAATAGTTGCAGAGTCGCTAACTTCCCCGCTTTAACTTCCGGCAAATCCGCATCGAAAACTTCATAAACAGTCACCCATTCAGACTTACCCTTAACCTGAACTTTATCAATTACCCTAATTCCGTAATCAGCAGGATTTGTCAAGCGATCGAAAGTCTGCTGAGTAATTAACAGCGACACCCCGTAATTCTTCGTCAAACTTTCTATCCGAGAAGCCAAATTAACCGCATCGCTAATCACAGTACCCTCCATGCGGCTTTTTCCGCCCACTATACCCAGAATCAAAGAACCAGTATTGATTCCCACCCCAATCTCAACTGGCACATAACCCACAGAAGCGCGATCTCGATTGTATTCAGCCAGAGTATGCAGCATCGCAATTCCGGCTTTCACAGCATCATCCGCCCCCTCACTAAACAAAGCCATAATTGCATCGCCAATATACTTATCAATAAACCCCTGATTTTCCACAATCAGCGGTTCCATTCGACTCAGATAAGAATTGATAAATTTGAAATTCTCTTCCGGTGTCATCTTTTCCGAGAGAGTAGTGAAATCGCGGATGTCAGAAAACAAAACTGACATTTCCAACTCCACCGCTTCTCCCAATTTAATATCAACAATACTATCACATCCCAAAAAAGCTAAAAACTCATTGGGTACAAAGCGACTTGTCGCCTCCGCAATTTCTAATTCTGCATCCAGTGAAAGTTCCAAATTGCAATTGACCTCAAAGAGATCCTCAATGAACTTTTTGCGTTCTGCCTCAGCTTCTTGGCGTTCCGTGATATCTTGAAAAGTGTTGATAGCATAAACAATATTTCCTTGTTGATCGTAGATTGGAGTAGCGAATATCTCTAAGGGAATAATCTTATCGCCTTGATGAACTTCTGCATCGTCAGCCGTAGCACTTTCCCCCTTCAATGCGCGCACGATGGGCAAATTCTCCGTAGGATACTTTTGATTTGTGCCTGCTTGATAGAGTTGATAAACCTCTGACAATTCCTTGAAACTGGTATCCGGCACAACTCCTTTACCCAATATCTCTTTTGCTTTCCGATTAATGTAGTAAGGTTGGCCGTCCGCATCTAGGACACCCACACCAATCGGCATTGCTTCCAAAAACTGCGTCAACCGATTTTCATCTTCGTGTAGTTTAGCAATGAGTAGGGTTTGCTGGCTGTTTAACTCGGCAAACTCCTGATTTATTTGCTGGAGTTGGGCATATTGTTGTGCGAGTTGCTGATGTTGAAGATAACTATTTAGCGCTTCTCTAACCGTCAATTTCAAGTCTTCAGCTTGCCAAGGTTTAGTAATATAACGATATAAGTTGGCAGAGTTAATAGCATTGGCGATCGCCCCAATATCTGCTTGTCCTGTCAGCATAATTTTTATAGTTTTAGGCGAAATTATATGAGCCTGTTTTAACAGCTCATCTCCCTTCATTTCAGGCATAATGTGGTCGGAAATAATTAAAGGAATTTCATCCCCATCCTCTAGCAATTCTTCAATTAACTCTAATGCCTCTTGCCCACCTTCAGCAATTTCGATTATATAATCATTGCCAACAGCCTCTTGCAGTTCTGCTTTAAGACTCCTGAGTACAGTTTTTTCATCATCAACACAGATAATTACCTGTTGGCTCATAGTTTAGATAAACCAGATTTAATCGTTTCTAGTAAATCGGATTCCAACCAAGGTTTAGATAAGCAACAATGAAGGTTAGCCAGTTTTTTTGCTCGATCAATTGCTACTTCATCCGCTTGACCAGTCAGCATTATTTTAATAATATGCGGGTGTTTATTGTGAATGCGAATTAGTAGATCATCTCCCTTAATACCGGGCATTAACCAATCCGAAATAATCAGAATCACGTGGGTTTGTTCGTCAGAAAGTTCGCTGATTACATCTAAAGCCTCCTCAGCATCTTCGGCTGCTTCGTAGGTGTAGGCATTGCCAAATTCTGCTGCTAGCTGCGTCCTGAGACTGTCTAATACCATTCTCTCATCGTCAACGCACAAAATAACTGGTTTAGACATCTATTTTTTCTCCTTTTTACTTGTTATTAGTAGCAAAAGCAAAAGTAGTCACAGTAGTAAAGTGTATTAGTCGACCCCATCTTATCTTAAGATGTCACAAGTCAACGGCTCGCCAAATCCTCTCCCCCTCCCCAGTCGCCGAAACCAAGCAATTTATATGCGTAAGCATAACGCATTGTAGTGCTGTTTTACATCCGTTTCCTGTGGAATCCAACTTATTGGCATCATAACGCTTTAACTTTTAAAATCCTCCCAGTTGGGTAGATTGCAGGTTGGGTGTAACTGACATCTTGCACCATTCTCAAGAACAGGCTTTTCGGCCTGTTCCACGAGAGATAATTTTTTGTGTGGAACAGACCGGAAAGCCTGTTCATAAAAGGTTTATTGACAATGGTGCAAGATGTGAGGTGTAACCAAGTAAAATCCGACCTACTTACTGCTTTACATCATTGGCGAGATCCTTCACCTGCTTATACCAATTTAATGTGAAATTACATATATTTCGATCCCCCTCGCATCCCCCTTAATAAGGGGAGTAGGGGTTGACTTTGACCAAGCTCTTGTCCCCCCCTTATTAAGGGGGGTTAGGGGGGATCAGATTCTATGCAGCCTCATATAAAATTGGTATTATACACCGCTCATTGGCAGGAAAACATTAAATGTAGTTTTGTCCGGAATTGATTCGACTTCAATTTTTCCCTGATGCTTGTCAACAATCTTCTTCACAATATCTAGTCCCAATCCGCTGCCTTCTCCTGCGGGCTTAGTAGTAAAAAATGGGTCAAATATTTTCCCTTTTATTTCTTCGGGTATCCCCTGGCCGCTGTCGCTAATGCTAATCTTAGCCTGGTCATCTTGAGCAGTTAACTCAATTGTTAACGTGCCTCGATAATCCATGGCTTGCAAAGCATTGTGAATTAAATTCGTCCAAACTTGATTGAGTTCGTCGGGATAGCACAGTATCGGCGGGATTTCGGCATAGTTTTTGATGACCTCAACTCCCTGTTTCAGTAGATTCTGATAGAGGGTTAAGATTGTTTCAATACCTTCTCTGATACTGGCTGCTGTTTTTTCGCCAGACTGTTCGTAGCGGGCATAAGTCTTCAATGCAAAAACTACTTTTGATGCTCTATCTGTAGCTGTGCTGATAGTAGCAATACCTCTTTTTAATTCAGAAATTTTGTAGGCGATTTCTAGGATATGTAAACTATCCGATCTTTGCAATAAAGGGACAAAGGTATCAATTTCATTATAAACCCCCATGATCACTAGGCGATCGGCTACGGTATCGGCACTGTCAATTCCTAATTCTTCCAGTTGGCTTCTCAAAGCTCTCTTCAATTTGCGTTCTTCTTTGGTTGATAAGCTTGCTTCTTGTTGGAGGGAACGCTGAAGTAAACTCAAAAAATTCTGTGCTTCTTCTGGAGAGAGAGATTGAAAAAGTGCGGGCAACTGTTCTAAAGTTTGATTCAAGAACTTAGAAACATTTCCTGCCGACGAGCGAATTGCACCCAGGGGAGTGTTAACTTCGTGGGCAACTCCTGCCACAAGTTGTCCTAAAGCTGCCATTTTTTCTGATTGAATCAATCCTTCTTGGGTGGCTTCGAGATTGCTTAAAGCTTGCGATAATTCTTGGGTGCGTTCTTCTACTTTTGCTTCTAAGTTGGCATACAGTTGGGCATTTTCTATGGAGATGGCAGCTTGGGAGGCTAAGATATTTAAGACTGCCAACCGATCGGGAGTAAAGGCATTTGTAACGAGATTATTTTCTAAGTAAAGAATGGCGATCACCTTTCCTTGATGTTGAATCGGCAGACACAAAACCGACTTGGGTTGATGCTGGATGATATAAGAGTCAGCAGCAAAGGTAGCCTCAATCGTCGCATCATTAATTACCAAAGTTTCTTGGGTGCGCGAGACATAGTTAATAATCGCGATCGGAATTTCGTTAGAGTCAGCAACGGGAGTTGAGTGCAGGTTGCACGATTTACCGATCGCACATTGAGCCGCGACGAAGAAAGAATCTTTTTCTCTCAAAATCATAGCTCCTTTTTCTGCTCCCGCATTCTCAATCATCACTTGCATCAAAGTGGAGAGCAACTTATCGAGGTTGATTTCTCCTGAAAGTGATTGAGATGCTTTAATTACTGTTGCCAAGTCCAGAATTTGTGACACACCTGAACTGGTACTAGCAACAGTTTCCGTCATCATTTTGGCAAGTGTCTGACCTCTTTTTAAGCTCATTGTAGGGTGAAAAATAGGCGTCAGTAATTGGAGATAGCGCTTTTCTAAATCCTCAACTTTTGCCTGGGCGCCCCAGCGTGCATAGGCGTAGTAAGCATCAGTTAGGTAGACTTGGGCAATTTTTTCTTTTCCGCAGGCTAAATAGAATTTGGCTGCCATCTCATTGCTAAGTGCTTCTTCGTTAATGTACTGATTTTCTTGAGCGAGTTTAATGGCGCGATCGTAATCATCCATCGCCTCCATATTTTGACCTAAAACTCGATGTCGTTGGGCCTCTACTAAATACCATTTATGCAAATAATTCATGGGAGCATTTTGCGCCCACTGATGCAGCGTGCTTTGATGGGTTTCCACCTGGGCGAGAATTTCAGCTTGCTCGCTTTCTGGCTGTGTGGGAAAAAGTGCCAGGTGGGTGAGGGCGGCATAAAAATGAAAAATGGGAACAAAAACCGATCCCGATACTCCCATCAAATACTGTTTGACTTGGGTAATGTTTTCTAGGGCAGCCGTGTAATTCCCATAGCAGTAAGCAAGCAGCAGTTTGAAGATGCAGGCACAGGCGATCGCCGTAAATTCATTATCCTGATAGTGCTTGGGAATCATCACCGTTTCATCGTAGGCGGAGCCTATTAACAAATCCGGCCGCCTATGGGTTTCCCTCAAGTTTTGCACCGTCTGCTGAACCATATCCAAATAAATCTGAGCAGAATATTGTTTCAACTGCGCCATAACAGCCCTGTAACCTGCTATTTCTGGTTCCCAAGTGTCTAGTTCTACCCCAGCGAATAAATGCGTATAAAAATAAATATATATGTTGTAGCCAGCGTCTACAAAGTCGCCAGTTTCCATGCCAGCCGTAAAGCCATCTTTCAGCGTCGGTATTGTTGCCAAAAGAGATTCTTGGCGATGCTGAATCCAGCCACCAAACAAAAGTAGAACTGTGGACTTGAGTTCCCGTACATTCAACCTATCGAGCAATGAGAGTGCCAATTGCCCAAAGCCATAGCCCGTTTCCACCTCTTGTAAAAAGGCACACAACACCATCCCGTGCATCGCATACCCCACCGTGGATGCGGGTGCATTCCCAAAGGAGAGCGATAAACTCACCATCGTGGAGCTCAGCAGGGGCAGCAAACCGGGCATTCCCTGGAAAATGGGTGGAAACAACATACCAGACAGTTGCATAGCTGCCTGAGTCTGTGGATTTGTCATCACAGGTAGGTCAACCAATTCCTCAATCTTTCTGCCGGTTAGTTGGGGCGCAAGGGCTTGTAACGCTTTGCCAATCTTGGCTTCATCAGGTTCGGCAGGGAGTTCAATTCCCAATTGTAAGAGTGCCTCTCTTGCTACGGCGATCGTTTCTAACACCTTGCTCTGGGCGGTCTGAGCGGCAATTTTAATTTCGTAAATTTTAACTCGATCTAAAATTGTTTGGGCTTCTTGCAAAACCAGTGCTGCCATCTGTTCCATACCATCAAAGTCAGCATTCAAATAGGCAGCTTCAGCGGCAGCAATATAGAGATTCAGGGTCAATTCATACTGAAGAAGCCAGCAGTTGGTCCTCAAGAGTTCAATCCCTGTTTGCAGATAGATATTTGCCGCAGCATAAGCAGTTGAAGCTTTAGCTTTACGTCCGGCCATTAAATTTAATTGAGCTAGTCGATCTCGCTCAGTCTGATACTCAATTAACTCCACCCCCATATTCAACTGGTTGACAATATCAAAAATTTTATCTTGTATTTCTGCTTCAGGAGTATTCCTCAATAGCAGTTGCCCAATTTCGAGATGGGTTGACTGTTTCTGGGATTCGGGAATCAGAAAATATGCTGCTTGCTGCACTCGGTCATGTAAAAACTTGTAGGGAACCGATAACTCCGACGCTTGTGCAACTTCAACTGATTCCGAGTCGTGAAAAAACTTGTAAACTTCAGTAATCGGAATAACTAACCCTTCTTGCAACGCTTTCCACACATGGGCCGCTGTCTCACTCTGAGATTTTTTATGAACAATCGCCAGGGTTGCTAAGTCAAATTGGTTGCCAATACAAGCTGCAAGTTTCAGAACATTCTGGGTATCTATGGGCAATTTTTGCAACTGAATCGCCATAAACTCAACCACATCATCCGTAAAAGCTAGCGTCCTAACTTGGGAAATATCGCATTGCCAACCCCCGCTTGCTTCCCTTTGCCAAGGGGGGGGTAGGGGGGTGAAATCAAACTTAATTAACCCATCTTTATGAAGAAAATTAAGAAATTGAGTAGCAAAAAAAGGATTGCCTTTGGTTTTTGTAAAAATTAGTAGGGTCAGAGGAATTGCCCTTTCTGGTGGACAGGAAAGAGTATCGGCAATCAGGCAATTTAGAGAAGTTTGGTCTAGGGGTGCTAAAGTAATTTGGTTGACTGTTGCCGAGTTTTTGCGAATCTCATCCAAGGTCAGGATCAGTGGGTGTGCTGGAAAAACTTCATTATCGCGATACGCTCCCATTAACAACAGATAGCGGGTATTCGTCTCGCTCATCAACAATTGCATGAGCTTCAATGAAGCTGAGTCTGCCCACTGCAAATCATCTAAGAAAATTACTAAAGGATGCTCTTTTGTCGCTAAGACTCGGATGAAATTTTGCAATAATAAATTGAAGCGATTTTGAGCGGCAGTTCCCTCTAGTTCTGGCACTTCTGGCTGCTTGCCAATTAGTCGTTCTAATTCGGGAATGACATCGATAATGACTCGAGCATTCTCACCCAACGCCTCTAATATTGTGACCTGCAATTTCTGCACCTCTGCAGCACTTTCGGTAAGTAATTGTCGGATTAAATTCTGGAATGCTTGCACCCATGCCCAGAAGGGTATATCGCGCTTGAATTGGTCGAATTTACCTTTAATGAAGTAACCCCGTTGGCGGACAATGGGTTTGTGAACTTCGTTGACGACGGCAGTTTTACCAATGCCGGAAAAGCCTGCCACCAGCATGATTTCGCAAGTGCCTTCGCTGACGCGATCGAATGCTTCTAGTAGCGCCTTAATTTCAGTTTCTCTACCGTAGAGTTTTTCGGGAATGACGAAGCGATCGCAAATATCCCTATTCGCCAAGGCAAACGGGCTAATCTTCCCATTCTCTTGCCATTGCTGCCAGCAATTTTCTAAGTCGTACCGCAGTCCAAAAGCACTTTGATAGCGCGATTCTGGAGTTTTTACCATCATTTTCATAATGATGTTATTCAACACTGCCGGGATAGCTGGAATCAGATCGATCGGGGGTGTTGGCATCCTAGCAATATGGCAGTGAACTAGCTCCATCGGATCGGTAGACTTAAAGGGTAATTGCCCTGTCAGTAGTTCGTAAAACGTGACTCCCAGCGAGTAAAAATCGGTGCGGTAGTCAATCCCTCGATTCATCCTTCCGGTTTGTTCCGGGGACATATAAGCTAGTGTTCCTTCTAAGACGTTTGGATTTTGGATTTGTTGGTTTTCTCTGGGTAAAAGAGAGGAAATGCTGAAATCAATTAATTTAACTTCTTTAGTTTTAGGGTGAATGATAATATTCTGGGGCTTGATATCTTTGTGAATAATTTGGTTGTGATATAGTCCTTCTAGGGTTTGGACAATCTGAATCGCGATGGGCATAAATTCATCGAGGGGTAGGGGCGAAGTATGGGGGGAGGAAACCTCAGAATTACTTGATAGGCGATCGCCCAAATTCTTCGCTTCAGGATTAGCAGTATACTCAGCAAGGGAAACACCCCCAACATCCTCCATTACCAGAGCAAAAGCATTGCGGTAGTTTAAGAGTGAAATGGGTTTGACTATTCCGGGAAGGTCAAGATTTTTGGTAATGGTGTACTGATTCCGCAACTGCACGAGTTCGCTAAAAGTGGGGTACTCGCTCAATAGCAGTTTGATAATTACTTTTTGGTTTGACTCAGAAAGTCCTCGATAAACCTGTGTTCTAGAGCCATTGTAGATTTGCTCAATGATGCGATAGCCGGGAATTGTTAACAAATTATCAGTCATGCTGAAGAGGTTAAATAAAGATTCTATAGATGCTACCGGAGCCTGAAAATGATAAATTTGGGAATAGATTAAGACAGCTCTATTGCTTGCTCGTTTCTCTAACAGGTGATAGACATTTTTCAGCCTGTACTAGCTGAATTTTTTAAGCGGAAATTCTTGGTTTTTCAAATTTTATATAATTGCGCTCAAATTAGCTAAGTTTTTCACCGTTATTTTAAGATTTTCGACAAGGACTAAAAGACACTCGGTGAAAAGCGGATCGCCCGCAGCGTTCCAAAGCCAATTTATGTTTTGCTGTTCCATATCCCTTGTTATTTGTCAAGTCATATTCAGGATAGTTAACAGCCAAACGTACTATTAATTCATCGCGCCAAACTTTCGCCACAATACTAGCAGCAGCAATCTGAATCGATCGCGCATCACCCTTGATCATCGTCTCTTGCTCGATCGCCAAATTGGGAATCCTTTGATTCCCATCAACCAAACACAAATCCGGCGTCACCTTCAACTTCAAAATCGCCCGCTTCATCGCCAACAAAGAAGCCTGCAAAATATTGAGGCGATCGATCTCCCGCACCGAAGCCACACCAATTTGACAGTCAACAGCCACAGCCCGGATTTTCACAGCTAACCGACTCCGGGCTGCGGCACTCAACTGCTTGCTGTCGCGCACCCCGCAACTTGCTAATTCATCGAGAACTTCGTCGGGCAAAATGCAGGCAGCAGCCACCACCGGCCCGAACAAAGCTCCTCGTCCAACTTCATCCACACCCGCAATTACCAGAGCGCTCGAGGGAGAGGGGGAAAGGGGAAGATGGAAAGATGGGAAGAGAGTAAAAATTTCTACTTCTTCCTTCTTCCTTCTTCTTTCTTCCCTCTTCTCTCTTCCCTCTTCCTTCATAACTATTCATCCAAAAGGGCAGATGAGCGGCGGCGGCGGCGGCGGTTGATAGCAGGTTCCTCCGGTTCGCTCGATTCGATCGGCTCCTGGGATTCGATCGGCTCCTGGGATTGGATCGGCTCCTGGGATTCGATCGGCTCCTGGGATTCGATCGGCTCCTGGGATTCGATCGGCTCCTGGGATTGGATCGGCTCCTGGGATTCGATCGGATCATAGGATTCGTCCATCACATCGCTGGGTTCCTCCATCCCATCAAAATCATCAGTTTCGTCGATCAAACTCTCGCCATAAATTTGGACATCATCATCATCATCATCATCCTCAGAAAAAACAGGCTCAACTACCGACCTTTCTGGATAATAATCCCGTTCATCATCCTCAACATTCTGTGGAGGCGTCGTCGCTTCAAATTCAAATTCGAGCTGCTCGAAAGGCGGCTTGTTCGGTGCCGCTCCGGGGAGAGTCACCGAAACGATCGCATTCTTAGGATTTTTCACACTGCGATCAGTAAGCACCAAAGGAGAAACCCCCATCAGAGCATAAACATCCTGCTCCTCCGCCGTCATTTCCACCGAAATCACCTCTGGAGGCTCCACCATCGGCTTCATCAACTCAGACTTAGCCGGACGCACACGCTCGAAATCCTCGCGCCTGCCAACAGTCGCCATATTCACCAGCCCGAAGCCCTCCGAAGCCGCCCGGATGCCGGGGGGTGCCAGATACTCAGAGCGCGTATCCGCGACGGGGGCGCTCGAAGTATTCGGCAGCCGCAACTTGCTACGTACAGGTTCCTCCTCCGCCGGGAGAGCAAAAGGCTCTTCGCCAATCCGGCGGCGGCGGCGGCGTCTGGTTCCGTTCCCCAAATCCTGATAGCTGGGATGGTTGAGCAAGTCCAAAGGCGATGCGTTGCTGCCGGTCTCAAAATCCAAACTTTCGCTTTGAGGCTCCCAAGCAGCCCGAGCAGGTTCGGGGGGGCGTTCTTCCCGCACGGGGGCAGGAGTTGCAGCCGCCACAGGCGTCAAGCTGCGGCGTTCCAATCCTTCGGGCAAATTCAACAAAACGCGGTTCGACGTAGCAACGGTGCGATCGCCCGATTCCCGCACCGCTGCGGCGAAGTCTTCTTCCCCAGGCAAGTGCACCAGATGACCCAACCCGCTGCAAGTCGGACAACTGTGGCCGAACAACTCGTAAATATTTTGACCTTGGCGCTTGCGAGTCAGTTCTACCAGTCCCAATTCCGACAGTTGAGCGATTTGCGGCCGAGCTTTGTCAGCTTTGAGAGCTTTATTGAAATGTTCCAGCACCTGCAACTGATCGCGGCGGGATTCCATGTCAATAAAGTCAACAATAATCACCCCGGCAATATTGCGTAACCGCAGTTGTCTAGCAATTTCCGTTGCTGCTTCGCAATTTGTCCAGAGTACAGTTTCTCGAGCCGTGGCCGATCGAGTAAACGAGCCAGAGTTGACATCGATCACCGTCAGCGCCTCAGTCGGCTCGATAATCACATAACCACCCGAAGGCAAATCAACCCTTGGTCTGAGGGCTTCTCGAATCGCAGCGTTAACCCGGAAAAATTCTAAAATCGAGGCGCGCTCTCGGTGGTGGTCGATCAAAACTCCCGCAGGAAGTTTACCGCCGTTCCAGCTCATCAACTGCTGCTTCACCCGCTTAATTCCATTTTGCGAGTCCACCACAATCCGATTCACGTCACCGCTGAACATATCTCGCAGCACCCGCTGGATAAAATCGTCATCCCGGTTGAGTAGTGCCGGCGCCCGCGAAGTACCGCCTTCGAGTTGAACGGCTTCCCACTGTTTTTGGAGGACTTCCAAATCTTCCATGATCGCTTCTTCGGTCATCCCTTCAGCTTCAGTGCGTACCAGCAGCCCCATCCCGGCCGGTTTCACCAAAATAGCCAGGGCTCTGAGGCGGTTGCGCTCGGCTTCCGACTTGATCCGCCGTGAAAGATTGACTCCCCTGCCGTAGGGCATCAGTACCAAATAGCGGCCTGGCAGGGTAATGTTGCCTGTCAGCCGGGGGCCTTTGCTGCCCGTCGGTTCTTTCATTACCTGTACCACCACTTTCTGCTGGGGGGTCAGGAGTTCTGTAATTGCTCCTGCCGAGCGTTTAAGGCGCAGCGGGCCGAGGTCTGTGACGTGCATAAACCCGTTACGTTCTGGATCGCCAATATTAACGAAGGCCGCATCTATCCCAGGGAGTACATTTTCAACAATTCCCAAGTAAATGTCACTGACTTGATGGCTGCCTGTGGCTACCACAAGTTCTTGGATTTGATCTTCTGAAAAGACGGCAGCAATGCGATGCTGCTCTGCTATAACTATCTGCTTTGTCATTCAATTTCCTCAAAAAACTGGCAGCAAGTTAGAGACACTTACGCACTCATAGTGCCTCTGACTTAGACTGTAATTAGTAGTAGCTTGAAGAGTTATTAGCTGTGAGTTGGTGCAGGGTGGAAGGAAAGTTAACTGTTGACCGTTCACTGTTAACTGTTAACTGTTGATTGTTCACTGTTAACTGTTACAGATAAAGTAGTTAAACCCGCCCGTACAGAGTTATGAGTTATGCTCAGCAGATAAATCTGAGAGATAGAAATAAGGAGGCTTTTATCGAGTTAGCAATATTGAGATTTGAGTTGACAATTGCGAAATCAATACTCAAAATTCAACACTTACAACTCTTCCTTTGAACTCAGCGAATAAATTCATTGACACCGTACCAATTTCTTAACACACAACTTAACACTACGAACTGATAACTCCGCTTGCGTGGTGGTTGAGGGCTGGTTTTGAGCGAAAGTAGGTAGGAGTGAAAGCGTAAGGACTTTTGTTGAATTCTTGTGCGATCGCACTCAACATACCCCAGCTTGGCATTCGACTGCAACCTCCGCCCCTGCCAACCCTAAAACCTCGTCAGTCGATTTGAGATTTTAGATTTGAGATTTTAGATCTACTCCACAGATGAATCTGGGACATTGAACTAGACTCTAAAATCTAAAATTTTTGGTTCTCCACGAATTAAGTCGGGGGCTTATTTCCGTTTTTTGACGGGTCAGTCGATTTGAGATTTTAGATTTGAGATTTTAGATTTACTCCACAGATGAATCTGGGAGCTGGAACTAAAGTCTAAAATCTAAAATTTTTGGTTCTTCACGACTTAAGTCGGGGGCTTATCTCCGTTTTTTGACGGGTCAGTCGATTTGAGATTTTAGATTTGAGATTTTAGATTTACTCCACAGATGAATCTGGGAG